>NZ_JAEUOL010000045.1 GCF_016789985.1 Accumulibacter sp. | reverse complement strand
CCAGACCCGCGGGTAGACCTGCATCAGGCCGACCGCGCCAACGCCCGACTGGATCACCTGCACCTTGCCTTTCCGGCGCACGAACTGGCGCCAGCAGCTTTCCTGCCACGCCGTGGCGAGCACCAGGTTGCGGTAGAGGGTGTGGTACTCATCGGCCAGGGCATGACCCTCACTCGCCCGCTGATTCAGTGTGGCCTCGGCCGTGCGCTGTAACAGGCTGTGCATCTCGGGTAGATAGGCGTTCAGATCGCTGCTCGTCGGCAACCAGTTGTTCAGGCGCCTGGCGAGCGCCGCCGTCTCGGGGTCGAAGGGTGCGGCCAGCGACAATGGTGCAGCAAACGCCGCGGGTAGCAGCCAGCCCCGGGGATCGATCGGCCACGGCAAACCACTGGCACCGAGTAGCCGGCTTCGCTCGGCGGGCGGCAGCGGAGCCCCGAAACCGAACAGCGAGCGCAGTTCGGGATCCAGGGCAAGATCATAGGCCAGCGGGTCGCCGGCCTTCTCAGACAGGAGCAGACGTGCGAGTTCGCGCAAGGCATCCGGCGTGATCCGGACACCGAGCGCATCGCCCAGCCTCTGTGCCGCCCCGAGTGCGTCACCCGCCTTGAGAAAGGCCTGGAACTGTCGGGCGACCTGCGCATCTACCTCCCTGCTCAAATCCCTGATCAGCGGCGCGAGGCGATCCCAACTGAGCAGAAAGAGTTCGCGTAGCGGGTCCGGGACCGCAGCTTCGCGTGCCAGCAGCGCAACGCCGTCGTGGCGGCCGCTGAGCAGGACAAACAGGAACTCCTGACGCTGTCCGCCATCCCTCGCTTCGCCGGCGGAGCGCTTGACCACCTGGGTCAGGAAGGCGTCCCACAGATCGGCAGACTCGAGCTTCGAGATCGGTGCCGGTGGCCGCCGCGCATCGATCGGCGGTCTGCCTTTGCGCAGCATGTCGCCCAGCATTTCCCAGGGCTGCGCAGCGGTGTCGCGCGCCTGACCCGGGGTCACCAGACCTGCGAGCAGCAGGAACAGCAGCGGCAGAAATGCCTTCATGGCGGAGTCCTCGAGGAGAGCAATTGCACGGGCAACGGCGCGGAAAGTATCGCTGCCCAGCGAAACAGGCGTCAAGCGGGGCGCGCGGTGAGGTGGCCTGGACTACTCACGCGGCCAGAACCACGCCGGCCAGGGTCGCTGGCGGTGTCTATGAACGGCCAGCAATCAGACGACGCGCCAGCCAGTCGCTGACCGCCAGGCCGGTACCGAAATCCCACGCCTTGAGCTTCTCGGGAGCGATCAGCCGGAACTCGGCGAGTTCCTCGTTGAGGCTGATCTCGCCATGCGCCAGCACATGGTAGGCAATGATCACTTCGTGCTTGCGAGCGAAGGGGTAGACACCGATCAGCGTCACGGCATCGATCGCCAGACCCAGCTCTTCCCTGACTTCGCGCGCCACGCCGGCAGCGGGATCTTCATTGCCTTCGAGGAAGCCGCTGATCAGCCCGAAGGCGCCGGCGGCCCAGGCGTGATTGCGTGCCAGCAGGATGCGACCATCGTACTCGACCAGTGCCGCCAGCACCGGCGCCGGATTGTCCCAATGAACGAAACCGCAACCGTTCCGACAGGCCAGGCGGGGGCGCCCGTCCAGATCGATGGTTGCCAACCCTGCCGCACAACGCGGGCAGAAACGCCAGTCGCTCATGCTGGCCGATCGGCCAGCTCGCGGATGTCGGCCAGCAGGCGGTCGACGGTTTCCGGTGCCGTATCCCAGCCACACATCAGACGCGCCCCACCCGCACCGATGAAATTGTAGAACAACCACCCGCGCTCGCGCAGGCCCGCGTCGACCGGTTCCGGCAACTGCACGAAAACAGCGTTTGCCTGCACCGGGAAAAGCGCCGGCCAGCCGGTGATTTCGGCCAGTCCGGCGGCCAGCCGCCTGGCCATCGCGTTGGCGTGTGCCGCGTGCCGCAACCAGGCGCCGTCATCGAGGATGCCCAGCCACGGCGCGGACAGAAAACGCATCTTCGAAGCCAGTTGCCCCGCCTGCTTGCAGCGATAGGCAAAATCCTCCGACAGGCGGCGGTCGAAGAAAAGCACCGCCTCACCCACCGGCAAGCCCATCTTGGTACCGCCAAAGCAGAGAACGTCCACCCCGGTGCGCCAGGTCACGTCGGCCGGACTGACGCCGAGGCTGGCGACGGCATTGGCAAAGCGGGCGCCATCCATGTGCACGCGCAGCCCGAGCTGGCGCGCCGTGTCGGCAATCGCGCGCAGTTCGTCCGGCCGGTACACCGTGCCAACTTCGGTCGCCTGGGTCAACGTCACCACCTTGGGTTTCGGATAGTGGATGTCGCTGCGCCGCGTGACCGCTTCGGCGATCGTCTGCGGGGTCAACTTGCCCTGCTCGCCGCCAACCGCCAGCAGCTTGGCCCCGTTGGAAAAGAACTCGGGTGCGCCGCATTCATCGGTCTCGACATGCGCCAACTGGTGGCAAATGACGCTGTGGTAGGGCTGACAGAGTGCGGCGAGGGCCAGGGAGTTCGCCGCCGTACCGTTGAAAACGAAATATACGTCGCAGTCGGTCTCGAACAATTGCCGCAGCCGATCGGCGACACGCAACGTCCACAGGTCGTCACCATACGAGCGGACATGACCGTCGTTGGCCGCCAGCAGGGCGCTGAGCGCTTCCGGGCAGATGCCGGCGTAGTTGTCACTGGCGAAATGCTGCATCGTTCCGGCCGCAGCGTCTCAGGAGTGCAGCCGCTGTTCGACCCAGGCCCTGACCGAAGCCAGCGCTACCGGCAACTGGGCCGCATCGCTGCCGCCGGCCTGCGCCATGTCCGGACGGCCACCGCCCTTGCCTCCGACCTGGCGGGCGACCATATTGACCAGCTCGCCGGCCTTGACCTTGCCGGTCAGGTCGGCGGTCACCCCGGCAATCAGGGTCACCTTGCCGTCGCTGGTCGAGGCGAGCACGATGGCCGCACTGCGCAGCCTGTTGCGCAGTTTGTCGATCGTCGAACGCAGCGTGTTGACATCGGCCCCCTCCATGACCGCCGCCAGGACGCGCGCTCCATCGACCTCGACCGCCTGAGCCAGCAGGTCGTCACCCTGGGTCGACGCCAGCTTCGCCTTGAGGCGTGCCAGTTCACGCTCGAGCGAGCGCACATTGTCGAGGACCTGGGCCAGTTTGGCCGGTACTTCGGCCGGTGCCGCCTTGAACACGGCGGCCGCTTCGCCGAGCAGCGCCTGTTGCTGCTGCACGAGCGCCAGAGCCGCATCCCCGGTCACCGCCTCGACCCGTCTGACGCCGGCCGCCACCCCGCTCTCGGCAACGATCTTGAACAGGCCGATGTCGCCGCTTCGCCTGACATGCACTCCACCACAGAGTTCCTTTGACGAACCGATGGTCATCACCCGGACTTCGTCGCCATATTTCTCGCCAAACAGCATCATTGCGCCCGAGTGCCTGGCCTCCTCGATCGGCATGACGCAGGACTCGCTCGCCGCATTGGCCAGGATCTCGTTATTGACCAGCACTTCGACCCGGCGAATTTGCTCGGCGGTCATCGGTGCATGGTGGGCGAAGTCGAAACGGGTCTTCTCGGCATCGACCAGCGAACCTTTCTGCTGCACATGCGCGCCGAGCACCTCGCGCAGTGCCTTGTGCATCAGGTGTGTCGCCGAATGGTTGCGCACGGTGCGCGCCCGTGCCAGCACGTCCACGCGTCCGGCGACGCGGTCACCGACACTGAGCAGGCCGGTACGGACGACGCCCTGATGACCGAAAACGGCTGCCTGGATCTTCTGCGTGTCCTCGACGGCAAAGATCCCCTGCGTCCCCTGCAGCACGCCGCAATCGCCGACCTGCCCGCCCGACTCGGCATAGAACGGTGTTTCGTCGAGCACCACGACGCCAAGCTCGCCTTCGCCGAGTTGATCGACCGGACTGCCGTCGCGATACAGGGCGAGGACCTTGCCGTCATATTCGAGTGCCTCGTAACCGCGAAAGCCGGTTTCCGGCCCGCTGTACTCGAGGGCGGCGGTCATCCTGAACTTGCCGGCGGCACGTGCCTGCTCCTTCTGCTGCGCCATCGCGGCTTCGAAAGCGGCGACGTCCACGCCGACACCACGCTCGCGGCAGACATCGGCGGTCAGGTCGAGCGGAAAACCGAAGGTGTCGTGCAACTTGAACGCCGTCCGGCCATCGAAGACACCCTTGCCCCCCATACCCGCCAGTTCGCTTTCGAGGATGCTCATGCCGTGCTCGATGGTTTCGAAGAAACGGTTTTCTTCCTGCCGCAGCACGTCGCTGACGCGCGCCTCGTTGCTCGCCAGTTCGGGATAGGCGGCGCCCATTTCGGCCACCAGATCGGGCACCATGCGGTGGAAGAAGGCGGTCCGCGCGCCGAGTTTGTAACCATGCCGGATGGCGCGCCGGATGATGCGCCGCAGGACGTAGCCGCGCCCCTCGTTGCCGGGAATGACGCCATCGGAAATCAGGAACGAGCAGGCGCGAATGTGATCGGCGAGCACGCGCAGCGACGGGCTGCCCATGTCGGCCGACGAGGTCTCACGAGCGGCGGCAGCGATCAGGCGAACGAAGAGGTCGATCTCGTAGTTGCTGTGCACGTGCTGCAGGACGGCAGCCGTCCGTTCCAGCCCCATGCCGGTGTCGACCGATGGCTTGGGCAGCAGATGCATGACACCGGCCTCGTCGCGGTTGAACTGCATGAAGACATTGTTCCAGATCTCGATATAGCGGTCGCCATCCTCGTCGGGTGATCCGGGCGGTCCGCCGGGAATTCCCTCGCCATGGTCGTAGAAGATTTCGCTGCACGGTCCACAGGGCCCGGTATCACCCATCATCCAGAAGTTGTCCGAGGCGTAGCGCGCACCCTTGTTGTCGCCGATGCGCACCACCCGCTCGGCCGGCACACCGATCTCGCGCGTCCAGATAGCGTAGGCTTCGTCATCCTCGGCATAAACCGTGACCCACAGCCGATCGGGCGGCAAGCGGTATACCTCGACCAGCAGTTCCCAGGCGTAACGGATGGCATCCAGCTTGAAGTAGTCGCCGAACGAGAAGTTGCCGAGCATCTCGAAGAAGGTGTGGTGACGAGCGGTGTAGCCGACGTTCTCGAGGTCGTTGTGCTTGCCGCCGGCGCGCACGCACTTCTGCGACGTCGTCGCACGCAGGTAGGGACGTTTGTCGAAACCGAGAAAAACGTCCTTGAACTGGTTCATGCCGGCGTTGGTAAACAACAGTGTCGGATCGTCATGCGGCACCAGCGAACTCGAGGCGACGATCTGGTGGCCTTTGGATTCGAAGAACTTCAGGAACTTATCGCGGATTTCAGCGCTTTTCATCGTGGTTCGTACCGGGTCGGGCTCGTTCAGGGAGCTGCGATTCTAACTTGAAAGTCGCTGCGGCGACCGCTTTCACAGTCCCTGCTCCCTGCCTGCCAGACTAGGGGAGCACCTGCAGAACGGCCGGCGCGAAGTTCAGTCGCCGCGTTTCGACGATCCTCGCCTGCTCCACCCTGCCCTCGACGATCTCGTAGCCCAACAGTGCGAAAACGCGGCCGCGCACGAAAAGGGGCCGCGAGTTACCATACCAGTCGACGCACGAAGCGAGACAGCCATCGTTCTCGTTGCCGGCCGGCGGGCGACCGTCGAGCGTGCCCGGTTCGCTCAGCGACAGTCCCCGATCGCGCAGGAAGAGGGCGGCCGTCGACGGGCTGCGCAACTGGCGCCCGGCACCGCGTCCTGGCGCACGTACCGGCCGACCGTTACCGGCAAGCGCGACAGGCGGATGCTGGTGAACTGCAGATCCCGGCGATCGCGACCGACTACCAGCGCGTTGCCGCCCAGGGCTGCGAGGCGATCGACCGAATGCGACAAGGGCAATTCGTAGACCTCGCCCTGCGCATAATGCACCGCATCGACCCGGGACTCCGGCACGCTCGGCGGTGTGTGCCAGCCACTGTCGCCGCCCTAGCGCAGGAAGGCGCCGACATAGCGATTCTGCACGGCGAGTCCGGCCGCCTTCGGCAATCGGCGGTAGGCAGCAGCCGGCGCGGAGTCGCGTCCATCGGAGAAGCTGGCGAACGGCACGCGCAACAGGGCGAGATCACCGGCCTCGCCTTCCGCCGCCCACCTGCCATCACCGCCTCCATTGGTGTGCAGCAATACGTTCAGCATGCCGCTCGCGTCCTGGTGGAACGAGAACTGATCGAGCGGACGACCAAGCGTCTTCAGCACACTCGGTGGCGAGCCGTCGAGCGGAATGCGGAAGATCGCGGATACCGGTGCAGCGGCCGGCACGCCGCGTTGCGGCGTGGTGGTCCACACGAACACCGCGTCCGGCGAGACAGAAAAGACGCGCCCCGACGGACCGAGCACGGCGCTGCTCTGGCAGTCGATCTCCGGCTGTGCCAGCTCGCAGATGGTGACACTGTGCAGTGCGACACCGGCGAAGGGGTCGAGCAACTCGTCGCCGCGATAGATGCGCGTCGCCGGTGCGATCCGCCTGAAGTCTTCCGGCAGCGCCCCTGGCCGCCAGCGGCGCAGACCGGGAATGCCGCGTAGGGATCGCCCCACGGATCGAGCGCATGCGACGAATAGAACATCAGCTTGCTGCCGATCAGTCGGCTGGCGTAGTTGCGCGACGAATGGTAGTCGTTCGAGCGTAGGCGACAACTGGCCGGATAGGCCAGTTGTCCGCTGTGCGAGATGTCGAAGACACCGACCTCGGTGCCGCCGCGCGCGTAACTGTAGCCGATGACGACGATCGTGCTGCCGGAGATCAGCATTTCGTCGTACCACGCGCCGCGCAGATCAATGTCCTTGCCCCAGGCATTGATCGGCGACACCGGTCGCAGCTCGTTGTCGCCGATCCGGATGAAGAACAGGCGCCCGCGCCGCAGGATGACCAGATGTTCGCCGTGCAGTTTGACGATGCCGCCCTCGTCCACACCGGCATGCTGAACGTTGGTGACCGACTCGACGCTGGCCGTCCCGGCTTCCTTGGCGACCGCCGCCGACGACCAGCGGGCAGGGCGGCCGCCTTGGTCGACGCCGATGCCGCGGTCTGGTCTGCACGCTGTTCGTCGCGCCGCCGCCTGGCCTCGTCGGCCCAGCGCCTGAAGACACTCGCCAGTTCGTCTTCGCTGACGAAAGCGCTGAGCGCCCTGCGCAGCGACGTCGGGGCCACGTCTCCAGCGGTCGATGCCGACGCGACACTGCTGATGGCCAGTGCAGAGACCAGGCCGCAATTGATGAGAGTCCGATACATGGCGGTCCTTTCGCAGAGAGTTCAGGACGACAAACGCGCGCTATCGGGACACGGGGTCAAAGCAGGCCGCCGCGCGCGAACAGGTACCGTTCCGTGTGGACGGCCTGCTCGGTCGGTGGCGAGCAGCGACAACGTCGCGCGCAAGCACGAAGATGCTTCGGGCGCCGCAGCGCCGCAACTCGATACCGGCAAAATCAGCGGAGAGCGATGCGCTGAAACCGGAAAGCGTTCCTGACGCGATTACCGGTTGTCGAGGCGATTGTAGTCCAGCAAGCCGGCGCTTACCGGCGCCTGTTCCAGGTGCGCCGCCTGTAACTCGTCGCTGTATTGCCAGAAGCGGGGATCGGTACGACGAACGACGTAGCGGTCGGCCAGCGCCCGATAATCGCCCTCTGACGACAGTCCGGCAATCGCGCCGGACAGTGCGCGGACTTCCGATCGCCTGACCCGGTAGATGGCGTTCGGGTAGGCGCCGATCAAACCCTTGGCGAGCGTCAGGGTGTTCTCTGCGGGCAGCAGTTCCCTGCCTTCCCGCAGCAGGCTGGAGACGTTGCTGTGGCCGGTGTTGCGCAACAGTGTGAAATAGCGCGATGCACGACCCGCCTCGTCGATGCGCAGATGGACCAGTTCCGGCATCCAGGACAGCGCCGCGCCACGCAGCGCCGCGAGTGCCGCCAGATCTGCCTGCAGGGCGGCATCGCCCAGTCCCGAAATCTCATGACGATGGTCTAGAACCGGCGCCAGACGTTGCTTGAGCAACCCGTAGAGTTCGAGCTGCGGGTCACCGGTCCGGAAACGGATGCCACTGTCGGCGTCCAGGCGTGCCAGACTGCCGTAGACGTGATTCCTGACTTCCTCGCTGGCTCCCCGATACCAGTAGTCACGCACTGCCTTGCGTTGGTCGAGCGGCAGCAGCGTGAGGAAATTGAACTCGCCCTCCATGCGCAGGAAATCCATGTACAAACGTGACAACAACTGGTGGCCGACATTGCCATAGACGTCGAAGCCGGCAACCAACAGGTAATGAATCCGCTCCAGCAGAGGATAGCCGATCACCCAGGCAGTCTTTGGGGGCTCGCCGACCAGCCCCTTGACCACCGAAGCACTGTCGAAGTGGCGGAACACGGTCAGAGCGGCATTCGGATTACGACCCTCGCCATTCCAGATCGACTCCAGGTCGGGGAGACGACGCTCGGCAGCATAGCGCGCGAGGAAAGCGGACTTGTCCTGCAGATATCGGTCCTCTTTCCGGGCATAGTCACGCCATGGTCCGAAGATTCCCGCGTCACTGCCCCGGGCCGACGGCAATTCAAGCAGGCTTGCCTCGCCGTCGATGAACTCGTCGGCCATCTGTCGGGAACCATCGTTGGCCAGAAAGAAGACCCAGAAGCGGTCGGCAATCACGTTCAAGGCAACCTGGCCACGACAGACCGGACCCTTGATGAAACCCATGATGGTGAACTCCGCCTCGTCCAGCATGAACTGGTAACGCGACCTGACCGGCAAGGCGCGAAACGCGACAAAGGGATTGGCGCCCACTTCAAGAGTGTACGGCGGCAGCTCGTCAACCCGATAGTCGGATTGCAGGAACAGCTCGCGCCAGCGCTTCATGCGCTTTTCACCCAGCGCATAAGGCAGGTGCGTCTTGTCTACGATCGTCTCGCGCTCCGGTATGAATCGGTAGTACACCCGCTCGACACCCGGGTCGTCATAGGGTCGCCGGCTGACAACAAGCTCGATTGGCTGACCGGGTGGCGTACGCGATCTGACCAGGCGGAAAAAGTGATGCTGCGGATCGGAATCGAAGTGGAAATGGGCGAGGAAAAGGTGCTCGAAGATGTAGCGACTGACCAGTTGCTCCTTGCGCGATTCCCCGTTGAGAAAACGCTCCCAGTCGGCCACCTGTTGCAGGAGCTGTGGCGGCAACGGGGGCAGTCCTTCGAAAGGCGCGCCCTGCTCCAGCCAGGTAATCAGGGTGGCCATTTCCGCGGGGTTCAGACCCGGCAGACCGAAGGGCATTCCCCAGAGAGGATTGCGGTCGGCGAAGCGCTCATACTCTTCCAGCCGCGGGCACTGTTGCGCACGGTCGAGCGAGAAGTCGAAGGTTGGCGGCAGAACGGCGGTCGGCGGCAGGGGGTGATTCTGCTTGAGTTGCAGAGCGCGGAAAACCAGGCTTCCGGAGAGATTCGCCGGGATGCTCGGGTCGCGTTCATTGAGCACCGGGAAGAAGCCCTTCTGGCGCCACTCCGGGGCTTTCTCGGCGTCGGTGAACAGACGCGTCGGCTGTGCCTCGTCCAGGCGGCTGCCGTCGTACACCAGTTCCTTGCTGGCGCCGCGTGCGACCCCCTGCCAGGCACCCAGTTTGAGCTGGCACGGCGCATCATAACAGGCATGGCAAACCACGCATCGCCGCTCGAGGATCGGCTGCACATCGGCACGGTAAGAGAGCGAACCGGCCGGCGCGCGCGGGCTAGCGAAGCGTTCCGGATCGGGGCGACCATACTGTTCATCGAGCGTCAGCCGGGTAAGCGCGGCACAGCCACTTAACAGCGTGATCAAGAGCAGTAGAGAGGTCTTGTTGATGGCCATGCAGAAATCCTGGCAAGGCGCCGCGGCATCGACGCCGGGCGATGGTTGGCGAGACCGCAAGCATACCCAAGTGAGCCACACCTGGGTATGCCAGGCGCCACCCACCACACGGTCCCCGCTTCCAGCCCGCGTTTAATGCACGTCCGTTCGCAGTTTCCACGATAATAGCGGGTACTTGAGCAAACCGGCCCTGCCGGATACGAGCGACCTCCGCTCCCTGAACCGACGGCCACGCCGAACAATGGACCCTGAACTGCTTGACTCCAATCTGGTGTTCGCCAAGACCGCCGCCGGCGAAGAGGCCATGCTGCAACGAACGCGCGTCGTCCAGAGAAACGTGCGCATGGTCCTCATTCTCGTAGACGGCAACGCCACCGTAGCCGAGTTATGCGACAAGACCGGCAATACCCAGCTCACCCAGAACGCCTTGCTGGAGCTGGAGGGCGATGGCTTCGTCGAACGCCGGGTCGAAACCGGATCGGTCTGGCGCCACGGCAAGCAAGCGCCAAAGAAAAAGACGGTGAGCACCCCGCAGCCGGTTTCCGAATTCTCCACCTTCGGCGAAAGGCTCGAAGCCCCCCCTGCCGGCTCCGGCTTCTCGCACAGCCTGGCAACGCAGATCGTTGCCCCGCCTGACGAGCACACAGGCAGGCAGGCGCAGACTCCGAGCACCCTGACTCCGACTCCTCTCGCCCCCGGCACGTCGACACCAGGACCCTGGCCAAGCCGTCCGGGATACCGCACGCCGGTTGCGGCGAGCCCCGCAACCCAGCCACCTGCCACCCCGGACGACGAGCAGGGGGGAAAGGGGGGGCTGCCCGCTCGCCTGCGGCGGCTGTTCGGCTTCGGCGGGACAGCGGATCAGCCAGACATCAAGAGACTGCGCCCGGGACGTCGGCGCTGGTCGTTGACCTGGACCTCGACAGCCGCACTGGGCATCCTGCTGATCAGCGCCGTATTGTCGCTGATCGCGCTGTTCTTTCCCTACACCGATTATCTCCCCCAGGTCGAGGCCGCACTGGCACAAAGCACCGGCCAACCGGCCAAGGTGGGCAGCATGCGGGTGAGCGTCTATCCCAAGCCTGGCCTGTTGCTGCTCGATCTTCATCTGGGTGACTCGACTGACGGGATCCAGATTGGCACCCTTCGCCTGCAGCCCGAGATCAGCACCCTGCTCTCGCCGCGAATCATTTTCCGCCAGGCCGAGCTGCATGATGTCCGGCTGTCGGCAGGAACCGTGGCGGGCCTTTCGAGGATGCTGGAGTCGACGGCCCGCCAATCGGCCCGGGCGGGCGTCCTGCAAGTCTCGGTGGTTGACGCCACGTTCTCGTTCGCCGAACTGGCGCTTGATGACCTGGGCGGAGAATTCGCACTCAGCGCCGACCACCAGCTCGAAACCGTCGTGCTGCGCTCACGCAACAAGAGCCTGCAGCTTGACCTCAAACCGACCGCCAGGGGACTTGCCGTGCGCCTCGAGGGGCTTGCCTGGCGGCCGGCGCAGGATTCGCCGTATATCTTTGACTCGCTGGACCTGCAAGGTGAGATCATCGCATCGGAATTCGTGATCGACACCGTGGAGGCGCGCATCTTCGACGGTCTGGTGCGCGCTGCAACCCTGTTGCGCTCTGGCGGCAAGGCCGCGATGGCGGGCGAACTCCGCTTCGAGCGAATCAATGCGCGAAAACTGAGCGAAGCTCTGGGACTGGGCAACCGACTGGAAGGCGAAGCCAAGGGCAAATTGAGTTTTTCGGCAAGCGCCGATACCTGGCCGGAACTGCTCTCCCGACTACAGGGCTACGGCAGTTTCACGATCCACCGTGGCCAGCTCGGCGGCCTTGATTTACCCGAGGCGGTGCGCCGCGTCTCCACGGACCCCCAGATCCTGGGCGGCGCGACCCGTTTCGAGGAGCTGTCGGGCACCATCACCCTGACACCGACGGTTTACCGCTTCTCCCGGCTTGCCCTGAGCGCCGGTCTGATGCAGTCCAGCGGCCACATCGAAGTGGACCGTGACCTGCAGTTGCATGGCCGGATGGACGTCGCGATGCGTGGGCGGGCCGACCAGAAGGCGATGCCGATCACGATCAGCGGCACCCTCGAGTCGCCGCTGACACAAACCGCCGGTCGCTGACCAGGCAGCGCCGGAGCAGCACTAGACAACGGCAACTGCTGCGATGGCCTCCGCCACGTAATCGACGTTGTGCGTGTTCAGTGCTGCCAGGCAGATGCGGCCGCTACTGACGGCGTAGATACCGAACTCGTCGCGCAGTCGGTCCACCTGTGCGACGTTCAATCCGGTGTAAGAGAACATTCCGCGCTGTCGTGTAACGAAGGAAAAGTCGACACCGACCGCCTTGGCCTGTAGCCGATCGAGCAGCGAAACGCGCATGCTGCGGATACGCTGACGCATCTGCAGCAGCTCTTCTTCCCAAGTCTGCCGCAGCTCCGGGCTGGCCAGGACGGCGGCCACCACCGCCCCGCCATGGGTTGGCGGATTTGAGTAGTTGGTACGCACCAGGCGCTTGATCTGCGACAGGACGCGCGCCGATTCATCCCGGCTGGCGGTAACCACCGACAAGGCGCCGACCCTCTCGCCGTAGAGCGAGAAGGACTTCGAGAACGAACTGGCAACCAGGCAGGACTGCCCGGAAGCGCTGAACAGACGGACGGCCAGCGCATCCTCGCTGATCCCGTCGGCAAAGCCTTGATAGGCGATGTCGATGAACGGCACCAGCCCGCGTCCACCGACGATGTCGATCACTTCGGCCCACTGCGCCGCGTCGAGATCCGCCCCGGTCGGATTGTGACAGCAAGCGTGCAGGACGACGATCGACCCGGCCGGCAAGGCGCTCAATCCCGCCTTCATGGCGGCGAAATCGACGCCACGCGTGGTTGCATCATAGTAGGGGTAGGACTCCACCCGAAAGCCGGCGAATTCAAACAATGCGCGGTGGTTCTCCCAGCTCGGGTCGCTGATGAAAACGGTGGCTTCCGGCAACAGCCGTCGCAGGTAGTCGGCACCGACCTTGAGCGCGCCGGTACCTCCCAGTGCCTCGATGGTCAACACGCGGCCCTCGGCGAGCAAGGCCGAAGTCTCGCCGAACAGCAGCTTCTGTACCGCCACGTTGTAGGCGGGCAGGCCATCGATCGGCTGATAGCCACGCGGCGGCATCGCTTCCAGACGAGCCTTCTCGGCCAGTTTGACCGCCGTCAGCAGGGGCACCTTGCCGTCATCATCGAGATAGACGCCGACGCCCAGGTTGACCTTGGTGGATCGGGTATCGGTGTTGAACGACTCGGTGAGGCCGAGGATGGGATCGCGTGGAGCCATTTCCACGGCAGCAAAGATTGAAGCGGTCATCGGTTGTCATCCTGTGTTGATCGGTAAGGACGCTGTTCCTCTTGCGGAGGGACATGCAAGGCATGCCGACACCGGCTGCCAGAGCAGCCCGCATGGGTTTCCGCGCAAGGCAGTCGCCTGTTATTCGCGGCGGTTGCCGGGCGCGAAACAACGTAGAATTCTAGCATGGCGAACAGCGCAAACTCCCCACCAAAGCCCCCCTTCGTCACCTTCGAGGGCAGCCCGTTTCGGCTCTACCAGCCGTTCCTGCCCGCCGGCGACCAGCCGGAAGCGATCGACCGGCTGCTCGCCGGTCTGCACGACGGACTCGCCTTCCAGACCCTGCTCGGCGTTACCGGCTCCGGCAAGACCTACACCATGGCCAACGTCATCGCCCGCAGCGGTCGCCCTGCGCTGGTCCTGGCACCGAACAAGACGCTGGCGGCACAGCTCTACGCCGAATTTCGCGAGTTCTTTCCCGACAACGCCGTCGAGTATTTCGTCTCCTACTACGATTACTACCAGCCGGAGGCCTATGTTCCGGCACGCGACCTCTACATCGAAAAGGACTCGTCGATCAACGAGCACATCGAACAGATGCGTCTCTCGGCGACCAAAAGCCTGCTCGAAAGACGCGACTGCGTGATCGTCGCCACGGTATCGTGCATCTATGGCATCGGTGACCGCGACGAGTATCACAAGATGATCCTCACCATGCGCGTCGGCGACCACATGGGCCAGCGCGAGATCATCAAGCGCCTGACCGAAATGCAGTACGGACGCAACGAAACCGACTTCCGTCGCGGCAGCTTTCGGGTGCGCGGCGACATCATCGACGTCTTTCCGGCCGAGCACGCCGAACAGGCAATCCGCATCTCGCTGTTCGATGACGAGATCGAGGGCCTGCAACTCTTCGACCCGCTGACCGGCCACCTGCAGGGCCGGCTACTGCGCTTCACCGTCTTCCCTTCGTCGCACTACGTGACACCACGGGCGACAGTCCTGCGGGCCATCGAAGCAATCAAGCGGGAACTCACCGGACGAGTTGCCCTTTTCAACACTGAAGGACGTCTGGTCGAAGCGCAACGCATTGAGCAGCGCACCCGCTTCGACCTGGAGATGCTCGACCAGGTGGGCTTCTGCAAGGGCATCGAGAACTACTCGCGGCATCTGTCGGGACGGCAGGCCGGCGAGCCACCACCGACGCTGATCGACTACCTGGCCAACGATGCCCTGATGTTCATCGACGAATCGCACGTCGCCGTTTCGCAGGTCGGCAGCATGTACAAGGGCGACCGTTCGCGCAAGGAGAACCTGGTCAACTACGGCTTCCGCCTACCCTCGGCACTCGACAACCGGCCGCTGAAGTTCGCGGAATTCGAAGCGCTGATGCGCCAGACCATCTTCGTTTCGGCCACGCCGGCGGATTACGAGGCCGCCCACCAGGGACAGGTGGTCGAGCAGGTCGTCCGCCCGACCGGTCTGGTCGACCCGCGCCTCATCGTCCGCCCCGCCTCGAGCCAGATCGACGATCTGCTTTCCGAGATCCGCCTGCGCGTCGCTGCCGCGGAGCGCGTGCTGGTGACCACCCTGACCAAACGCATGTCCGAGGACCTGACCGACTATCTCAACGAACACGAGGTTCGGGTGCGCTATCTGCATTCCGACATCGACACGGTCGAACGCGTCGAGATCATCCGCGACCTGCGCCTCGGCAAGTTCGACGTTCTCGTCGGCATCAACCTGCTGCGCGAGGGACTCGACATCCCGGAAGTCTCGCTGGTGGCGATTCTCGACGCCGACAAGGAAGGATTCCTGCGTTCCGAGCGCTCGCTGATCCAGACCATCGGCCGGGCCGCCCGTCATCTGCATGGCACCGCGATTCTCTACGCCGACCGGGTGACCGGCTCGATGCAGCGCGCGATCGCCGAGACGGAGCGGCGAAGGCTGAAGCAGCTCGCTTTCAACGCGGCCCACGGCATCGTCCCGACCGGCGTCAGCAAGCGCATCACCGACATCATTGACGGGGTCTACGACGCCGACAGCGCGCAGCGCGAACTCAAGGCGGCGCAACAGCAGGCGAACTACGAGGCGATGAGCGAGAAGCAACTGGCGCGCGAGCTGCGGCGACTGGAAAAGGAAATGCTCGAGTGCGCCAGAAACCTGGAGTTCGAGAAGGCCGCCGCGGCACGCGACGAGCTCTTTCGCCTGCGCAAACAGGTGTTCGGCATCAGCGGCGAGGAAGCGAGTCTTGCTGCAACCTGACGTCGGTCAGCGCGCACGTTGCTCGCGCTGACCGACGCTGCCGGACGACCCGCTTTCAAGCACCCCCCCGCGCTGCCGGCGAGTTGACCACCCGGCGCAACAGCCCTGGCCGACACGCTGGCGCTCAGCGCAGAAACTCGCGACTGATCTCGCGGAACAGGTCGCTGCCGGCCTGCCGCAACCACTCGAACGCGACCATCTCGCGCGACACGATATCGGCTCCCTGAGCACGCATGCGCTCCACCGCGAGCGCCTTGTCACTGCTCCGCCGCGAACCGATCGCCTCCTCGACGACGAACACGCGACGACCGGCGGCGAGCAGGTCCAGCACGGTCTGCTGCACGCAGACATGTGCTTCGGTGCCAGCAACGACGAACTGCGCGCGCTCGCCGCCCGGCAACTGGAACAGCGTTTCCTCGGCCACAGCCGAGAAATGCATCTTCTCGACCACACACTCGTCCGGCAGCAAGCTGCGCAGGGTGGCCATGGTCGGCCCCAGACCGCGGGGATACTGCTCGGTGCAGATCACCGGAACACCCAGACGCTGCGCCACCCGGGTCAGCCAGATGCCCGCCTCGAGCACCATTGCCGCGTCATGGATGGCGGGTTGGAGTCGCTCCTGCAAATCGATCAGCAGGAGGACGGAACGATCGGCACGCATCAACATGAGAAAAGCCCTCCGCAATCAAGCTTCCACGCAGGAAACCTGCGCAGCACCACTCCGACGACCCGCACGCCCGGCCGACCAGCCGGCAGGGCAGCTACCCCTGTCGTCCACGCGGTCCTGCGGCCGGTGGACCGGCCGCCGCCGCATCGACGGAAAGTCGAATGGACATCCGCTGTCGGCAGCGATAGTAATATGCGCCGCCGCACTCGCCAAGCATCCCGCATCGCCCATGCGCCAAACCCAGCACGGTGCTCGAGCCCGGCCGCCTCCCCGACGCAGCACCGCCCCCGCCGCGGCCTGCGGCGGGGGCCCGAAAAATATGCTGCACCGCATCAATCCATGCTATATTTCATCGAGGCAGGAGCTGCCTGCCGGCGCGCAGATTGACCCCCCCATGTACATCGTCGATGATCCCACACTTGCTCTGATCTCCCGTTTCGTGGGTGGTGCCGAGCGCCCTGACCTTTCCGATGAGGAGTTTTTCCACCAGCAACTGTCGGCAATCGAAGCGCATGTCCAGCGCTTCCCGGAAGCGGAGAGGGAATCACGCGCGCTGGAGTGGATCCAGAACAACGCCCGGCAGTATCGCCAGCAGTGGCAGAAACAGGCGGCGACCGAGCTTCTCGAAACTTCCCGTTGCCCTGATTGCCCACTGGCAGGCGGTGACCAGCAGACGCCCTGTGCCATTCACAGGCATTGGCTGGCACTGCTCAATCGCTATGTGACGAACCGGCTTTCGTCGCACGAGTATGTGAAGAAAAGCCTGGAGTTGCTCGCTGCGTACAAGGATGGCTTGCGCGTCCGGCATGCGCGTGCAGGAGAAGGACTGCGCTGCGGGCAGCCGGCGGCCGGATTCCTGCCCGGCGCAACCGATCAGCAATGCAACGCTGCGCTTTCCGGCAGCCCTGCGGCGAACTCCACGCCAGCCAGTCGACACGACGACCGGCCGGCGCCGCAACGGCCATCCAGCGTCAACCACCAGAACGGCTATTGGCAAGCTCCCAGAGCGGGATCGTGACCCGCTGCAATTGCTCGATCTCGCTCTGCCAGGCGACAACCTGGCGCCTCAACTGATCAAGCTGGGGCTCGAGCAGATCGAAGTGCTGCGCCGCGACCGTCAGCAGATGGCCGCGCCGTGCAAATGCCTCGGCTTCGGTCGCACCGAGAGCAAGCACCTCGGATGCCGGTTTCAGCAAGAGCAGGGCAGCGGCGAACTGGTCGCGGCAGGGCGCCATGTGGCGCGCCAACTCGTCGAGGGCGGCCAGCACCTGCGGCGCCTGCGCAAGAACCAGTTCGAGGGCCGGTTTGAGTCCCGTCGGGGAACCTCGTCGCAGCAGTTTCCACAGCCCGCTCGCCGCCATCGCCAGATGGCACTTCTCGATCAGATCGCCGACGTTCCAACCGGCAACGACGGCGGTCAGCCGCTGCAGTTCACCGGTGATCGTCTCGCTGCACCGCAACAAGGAAGCACCCCAGGCGGCCAGCCTTGACAGTTCGACCGGCAACAGCTCGCGGATCGCCTCGTCGAGAACCGCGAGCTGCCGGGTGCTCGGTTGCGGCAGCGACGCCAGTACGCGGCGACGCATCTGCTCAAGGTCGGAGCCCTTGCCCCCGTCAAACAGCAGCGAGGCCGGGGCGTATACGGCAGCGGCGGCGTCCGGCGCCCGGCTCTCGGCAAGGACCAGCGGCTTCACCGACGGCCGTGCCACTGGCGCCGGGGGCAACGTCTCCGGCAACTCCAGTGGCGTGACGCGCGCCCTCTGCCCTGCCGACGCGGTTGCCTTGGCGAGCGCCGCCGACGCCGGCGGCAGATCGAGCGGGCGCACGCGCAGCGGCTGCGCCAGATCACCTCCCGGCGGACCGGCCGCCGGCGGCGCAGCATCGGTGGCAGGCAGGCACGGCCGGGTGACCGCCGCTTCGCTGAACAACGGGCGAGGGCAGGGCTCAGGCGTCGAGGCCATAACCCTGCACGAAATCGACCAGATCCCGCTGATAGCCGGCGCCAACCGCCTGGAACTGCCACTCGTTGTCGGCACGGAAGAGCGATCCGATCTGAACGGCCGTCTGGCCGGCAAACTCCTGATCAAGGTCGTACTCGGCCAGCACTTCGCCGGTCTCGTCGTTATAGACCTTGAGATAGGCATTGTGCACCATGCCGAAGTGCTGGCGACGCGCCAGCGCCTCATGCATCGTGACGATGAACGAGACCTCGACCGCATCTTGCGGAGCGGCCTCGAGGTCGACCTTCAGCGTTTCGTCGTCACCTTCGCCGGCACCGGTTCGATTATCGCCAGTATGGGCAAGGAAACCCTCGGGGCTCTGCAGGTTATTGAAAAAGACGAAGTGCGCATCGGAGAGACAGACCGGATTGCCGCCGACGGTCTTGAGGACGAAAGCACTGACGTCGAGATCGCACTGCCCGATGACGCGCGTGATGTCCCAGCCGATTCCGACCCGCACGATGCGCAGCCTGGGCGCCGCCTTGGTCAGGTTGATGCCCTGCCCCTTTTTCAGATTGATCGCCATGTAGCGCTCCTTTGCTCAGAATGACAGCGATGAAACAGGGCCTTGCACACGAACGACTGCCGGTGGCTCAGAGCCGGCGCAGCCAGTCGCAAAGTTCACTGGTCAGCAAAGCCTCGTAGATTGCCTCATCGGCAATCCTGAGGTCCGGGAAGTGACAGAAACCGGCGTTCGGGAGATCTTTCGCCATTTTCTTGATGAAGCGAAAATCCGTATCGTTGCCGATGCCGACGAGTTGCCAGTAGATCGGATACTTCTGCGCCTCGCGCAGGATCCTCTCGGCCTCGGCTGCATCGTTGTTGTCGCCATCGGTGAGGAACAGGCACAGCGCTGGGAGCTGGGTGTCCTTGACCATGCTTTGCTCAACTTTCCTGAACAGCCCGAACAGCCCACCGGAACCGGCTTTCTGCGCTTTGCGAAAATAGGCGTCGAGCACCGCATTCATCACCGGCGCGTAGTTGGTTCCGCCCCACTTGTCGACCGCCGGATTGTCGAGGATCGCCTGCTTGACGTAGTGACCGTAATCGGCCGCTCTGGCCACCGGCGGCGTCGAGTACTTCTGGTTGAAGGTCCACACTTCCATTTCGCCGTTGTCGTCGAAGGTTCCAGCAATCGCCAGCAGGCGGTCTACCGTTTCCTGGACGAGACCATCCTGGTACTCGTTCTGCATCGAGCCCGAGATATCGATGCACAGCCCGACCCGGCAGCGCGGCACCTGCGGCAGGGCACGCTTCTCGAGCACGATGCGGGTCTTCTTCTTCAGATCGATCAACGACATGACTGATCCTTTCTAGGTCGATTTCTGGAAACGGGCGAGCAGTTCGTCCCGCATCGCGGCAAGCTTGACATCGCTTTGCGCACGCGCCGCCGTTGCCTCTTCGTTGATCTTGTGCATGTCCTCGAAAGCGCCGAGCAACTGCTTCTGCACATGTTCGAGCGTCTCCATCTCGACCAGTGCCCGCTGGTTGGCACGCGCAATATCCGTGGTGTTCTGCCGCAGCAGGTCGGCATTCTTGCGCAGAGCGGCGTTGGTGGCATCGTCGACCGCTGCCACCAGTTCCGCCGATCGCGCCTGCTCCTCCATCAGAATATGTAGAGAGAACTGCTTTTTCCAGGCCGGAATGGTGACCGCGACGATATCCTGGAACTTGGCGATCAACATCCGCGCGTTGTTCTGCAGCAGCCGAATCTCGGGGGCCGTCTGCAGGGCGATCATCTGCGCCCGCTTGAGGTCGTCGATCCGCTTATCGAGGCGCAGGGCCAGCTGGTGCCGATCGGCCACCGCCTGCGCTGCCATCGGATCGCTGCTTGCCGGGGTGCCGCCGAGTTCCTCATGCAGTGCCACGAGGAGCTGTTGGCCGGTATTCACCGCCTCGCCCAGCGCGTTGTACTCCTCGCCATTGGCGACGTACATCTCATCAAGCTCGCGAATTCTTTGCTCGTAGGCCCTCGCCGATCGTTCGAGCTCACCGACCAGCGCGTCGAGCTGGCCGGACACCGAACGAAACTGTGACTTCACCTGTTCCTTGGCAGAAATGAACAGACCCTTGAGCTTGCCCAACAGTGACCTGTCGAACAACAGTTTGGGATCGAGTTGCTGGGCGGTGGCGAGCAGATGGCTGAGCGAGATCCCGAACTGCTCGCTGCCGCTGCCGCGCACCATGCCGAGCAGTTGCTCGGAAATGGCCGCCACCCGGCGCGTGGACTTCTCGCCGAGCGCTGCCAGGTCTGATTCGCTGACACTGACCCGCGGCAGCGGCGCATCCAGAACGGCGCCCAGCGAAGCCACCGGCGCGGTCAGGCCGGCACCGTCGGGGATCACTTCTCCCGCCGGTGGCAGACTGACCACCGGGGTCGCTGACGCGAATGGTTTGCTGGCAGGAGCAGCATCGGCAAACAATGGTTTCATGGCGCCTCCCGAAATGCCAGGGGTGTCAGAAAGGTCAACGTCGGTCGGCAACTGCAGCTTTGCCCAGGAGTCGCCCGTCCGGCTCCGCGTTGCCGCAGTATAAGATGCCCGCGGCAGACGGGAAAGAGGCCCGACGATGACTCGCGCCAGGCGCCCGCAGCAGTACCCGCCGGCCTCACCCGGGCGCCTGGCGCCACGCAGCCGCTACCAGTTGGCCGGCGCAAGTGGCGTAGCGAGGCAGGTCAATGACTCGCGTGCGGTTCGCCGAGCAGTTCGCCGAGCACATACGGCAGGATGCCACCCGAATGGTAATAGCGGACTTCGATCGGCGTGTCGATGCGGCAAAGCAGGGGTCGCTCGACACGTTGCCCGTCCGCCCGCACGACCACCAGGGAAAGCTGCTGCAGCGGCAACAGAGCCGGGCCGAGACCGAGGATGTCGAAGGTCTCGTCGCCACGCAGATCGAGCGTCACGGCCGAGTCGTCGCCAACGAACTGCAGCGGCAGCACCCCCATGCCGACCAGATTGGCCCGGTGAATCCTCTCGTAACTGCGCGCGATCACCGCGCGCACGCCGAGCAGCCGCGTGCCCTTGGCCGCCCAGTCGCGCGACGACCCGGTGCCATACTCTTCCCCGGCAATCACCACGGTCGGTGTTGCGCGTTCAAGATAGCGCATGGCTGCGGCAAACACCGTTGTCAGTTGCCCGTCGAACAAGGTGTATCCGCCTTCGGGACGGCGACCGCTGGCATCGGGCGGCAGCATCAGATTGCGAATCCGCACATTGGCGAAAGTACCGCGCACCATCACTTCGTGATGGCCACGACGTGCGCCATAGGAATTGAAATCGCCGCGCTCCACTCCCTGTTCGCGCAGCCAGGCTCCGGCCGGGGTCGCCTCGCCGAACGAACCGGCCGGCGAGATGTGATCAGTGGTCACCGAGTCACCCAGGATCAGCAGCGCACGGCTCCCCCGAATGTCGCCATCGGCCTGCTCCGGCAATTCGAAGAACGGCGGGCGGGCGATATAGGTCGACAGTGGCCAGTCATAGACCTCGCCAACCGGCGCCGGAATCGCCTTCCAGAGCTCCTGGTCGGCACCGACGTCAGCGTAACGCCGGCGGAAGGTGTCCGGGTCGAGGGCGAAGGGCAGGACCGCATTGATTTCGTCCGAAGTCGGCCAGACGTCGCGCAGATAGACCGGCCGCCCGTCGCTGCCGCTGCCCAGTGGTTCATGCTCGAGGTCGATATTGACCCGGCCGGCGATGGCGAAGGCCACCACCAGTGGCGGCGAAGCGAGGTAATTGGCCCGCAGTCCGGGATGGATACGCGCCTCGAAATTACGATTGCCGGAAAGCACCGCGGCGGCGATCAACTGCTGCTCGGCAATTGCCTTGTTGAACGCCGGATCGAGGTCACCCGCATTGCCGATGCAGGTCGTACAGCCATAGCCGGCAAGCGCGAAGCCGAGTTCGGCGAGCGGCGCCAGCAGACCGGCCTGCTCCAGGTAATCGGTCACCACCCGCGAGCCCGGTGCCAGCGAGGTCTTGATGTGCGGCCTGACACGCAGGCCTTTTTCCACCGCCTTGCGGGCGAGCAGACCGGCAGCGATCATCACCGCCGGATTGCTCGTGTTGGTGCAAGAAGTGATCGCCGCAATCAGCACGTCGCCATGGCCGAGATCGATTCCCGGCCGCTCGGTGGCGTAGCGTTGCGCCAGCGTGCCGGGCGGCCGCCCAAAGCCATCGGCTGACTCGGGAGCACCCAGCAGTTCATTGAAACGGCTCGCCATATCGGGCAGTGCGATACGATCCTGCGGCCGCTTCGGACCCGCCAGCGACGGCACGATGGTCGACAGGTCGAGCCTTACGCTGCGCGAGTAGTCGATCTGACCGGCGCGCGGCATGCCGAACAGACCCTGTGCACGGAAATAGGCCTCGAACAGCAGACAGTCCTCTTCGCGGCGCCCGGTGCTGAGCATGTAGCTGACCGTTTTCTCATCGACCGGGAAGAAACCCATCGTCGCGCCATACTCCGGCGCCATGTTGGCCAGCGTTGCGCGATCGGTCACCGAGAGGGTGCTGGCACCTTCACCAAAATATTCGACGAAAGTACCAACCACCTTCTCGCGGCGCAGCAACTCGGTGACCGTCAGCACGAGGTCGGTCGCCGTGACGCCCTCGCGCAAACGACCGCGCAGTTCGACACCCACCACGTCGGGGGTCAGAAAATAGACCGGCTGACCAAGCATCGCTGCCTCCGCCTCGATGCCGCCGACGCCCCAGCCGACGACGCCGAGCGCGTTGATCATCGTGGTATGCGAATCGGTACCGACCAGCGTGTCGGGAAAACACAGGCACCCGGTCGGCGTGTTCTGCCGGCGCACACCATGGAACAGATGTTCGAGGTTGACCTGATGGACAATGCCGACACCCGGCGGCACGACACGAAAGGTCTCGAAGGCCTGCATGCCCCATTTCATGAACTGGTAGCGCTCGCGGTTGCGCTCGAACTCGCGCCGCATGTTCTGCTGCAGCGCCTGCGGCGTGCCGTAGTAATCGACCTGCACCGAGTGGTCCACCACCAGATCGACCGGCACCAACGGCTCGATGCGTCGCGGTTCCAGCCCGCGCGCCGCTGCCACATGACGCATCGCCGCCAGATCGCAGAGCAGTGGCACGCCGGTAAAATCCTGCAGCACGACACGCGCGACGACAAACGGTATCTCTGCACTGCGCGGTGCGTTTGGCCGCCACCCGGCCAGTTCGATGACATGTCGCTCGCTGACGCGCTGCCCATCACAATGTCGCAGCAGTGCCTCGAGAACGATGCGCAGGGACACCGGCAGACGTCCGACATTGCCGACCCCCGCCGCCGCCAGCAACGGCAGGGAATGGAACAGGACTTCCGGCTGACCGGGCGGCGTGAAACGTGAAAGCGTGTTGAACGATGAGTGGGACATGCATTTTCTCCAGCCAATGAACTGCGGCGCGCATACAACGTACCAATACTGACAGCGCGCCGGAGGGCTCGTTCCGCCGCCGGGCCAGCCGGCCGACGACGTTCGGGACCGGCGCCAAGGACTCCGATGCTTCTGATGCTATCCTTCCGGTTCGCTCCGGCTCGCTTGACCGGGCAGCTTCGTTTGATGGCACCCTCAACTCCAGGAGTTCACAATGGCAGCGAAGAAGATACTGATGCTCACCGGTGATTTCACCGAGGACTATGAAACCATGGTGCCCTTCCAGGCCCTGCTGATGATCGGCCACACGGTACACGCCGTCTGCCCTGGCAAGCAGGCCGGCCAGCAGGTGCGCACCGCAGTGCATGACTTTGCCGGCGACCAGACCTACAGCGAAAAGCCGGGACACAATTTCACGCTCAATGCCGATTTTGACGCCGTGCACGCCGAGGACTACGACGCACTGCTCATCCCCGGCGGCCGCGCGCCCGAATACCTGCGCCTCAATCCGGCCGTGATCGCCACTGTCCAGCACTTCGCCAACACTGGCAAACCGATCGCGGCGATCTGTCACGGGGCGCAACTGCTGGCTGCCGCCGGGGTCCTCGGTGGCCGTTCGTGCAGCGCCTATCCGGCCTGCGCGCCGGAGGTCCGGGCGGCGGGCGGCAGCTATGCGGAGATCGCGCTCGACCAGGCCCATGTGGATGGCAATCTGGTCACTGCACCGGCCTGGCCGGCGCATCCCGATTGGCTGGCAAAGTTTCTGCAGGTTCTTGGAACGCGCATCGAAACGTGAACCTTGCAGAGCGGCGGCTGCTTCCACGCAGCTTGGCTGGCCCACACCCCGGGCGCCGCCCGCAAGAGGATTGACGGCCAGGGGCGGAAGCCGGGATACTCCCGCGTCCCGCCTCCGATCTCCGCCACCCACGCTAGGCCGGGCAACCAGGAGCGGCAGGGAACCCCGCGCTGACCGACGAACGAGAAGGCTGATGGAATCCGAAGAACTGAGCTTGGGCGATGCGTCGCTGATCAACACGACCTTCCTGTTTACCGACATCGAAGGCTCGACAAGCCTCTGGGAAAGCGAGTCCCAAGCCATGCGCGTGGCTCTGCAGCGGCACAACGCCCTGCTCTCGGCAGCGATCCAGCGCCATGGCGGCTGCGTCTTCAAGACCGTCGGCGATGCCTTCTGTGTCACTTTCGACGATGCCGCCGCCGCGCTCGGGGCAGCCTGCCAGATCCAGATGAGCCTGGCCAGCGCAGAGTGGCCGACCCGCACCCGCCTGCGCGTGCGCATCGCCCTGCATAGCGGCCCGGCATATCTGAGCAGCGGCGACTACTTCGGCCGTACGCTCAATCGTGTGGCCCGCCTGCTTGCCGTGACCCACGGCGGGCAGACCCTGCTTACCTCGGCCAGCGAAGCGCTGGTGCGCAATACGCTGCCCTCCGGCATCAGCCTGCGCGACGCCGGCATGCTGCGCCTGCGTGACCTGGCGCAACCGATGCACGTCTTCCAGCTCGTGCATCCCGGGCTGCCACCAAAACTGCTTGAACTGAACGACGCATCCTCCGGCAACAAGCTGACCGCAGAACCGCTGGCGCGCTGCCGGCCGATCGACGTTTACGAGGTGCCGACCCTGCCAACCGTCGTGATGCAGGCGCTCCGGATGATGCAGGACCCCGATAGCGACGCCAGGGCCATCGAACGGGTGATCGTGCACGACCCGGCGATCTCGGCCAAGATTCTGCGCGTCGCCAATTCGGCATTTTTCGGCTTCTCACGCCGCGTCGGCACCATTGCCGACGCGGTTCGCGTACTTGGCTTCACCAACGTACAGGGCATGCTGATCTCGGTCGGCGCCTTCGATGCCTTTCGCACTGAACGGCTGAACCTGGTTGATTTCTGGAAGCACTCGATCGCCACCGCCACCGCCGCACGCTCCCTGGCGGCAGCGGTGCATTGCCCGGCCGACGAAGCCTTCATGGCCGGCCTGCTGCACGATATCGGCAAGCTCATTTTTGCCGTCCAGGCCGAGTCGAGTTACCAGCATGTACTCAAGCTCGAACGTGAATCGGCGATCGGCAGCCTCGAGGCCGAACAAACCTTCTTCGAGTTCACCCATCCCGAGGTCGGACAGTTGATCGCCGAGCGCTGGGACCTGCCAGCCAGATACGTCGCCGCCATCGCCTACCATCACTCGCCGGCCGAAGCTGGCGAGGAATGCGTCCTCTGTGGTCTGATCGGCCTCGCCGACCGGGCAGCCCACGCCGCACTCGACGGAGCGGCGGCGCGCAGCGCCGAGCCAACCACCGAACTCGACGCCATCGGTCTCGATTCAACGCACTGGAACGACTGCCTGCGTCATCTGCAGGAGGCGCAGGCAACCATCAACGGCTTCGTCGGCGCAATCCGCTGAGCAGCCCCCCGACAAGCGGCGACCGGGCACCGTGCCTGCCCCTTCACCGCTGGCCGGCCACGCGACGCGCCGCACCCAGCCTGCACTACCGGGCAGTCGCCAAGAGGGGTCCGCTCAATCGGCCAGCTCTTCCTTGGCCGCTTCAACGTCCAGGCGCTCCATGGCGTCCATCGGAACGCAGGCAGCAGCTTCCTGGTAGAGCCGTTCCGCCTCGGCCATCTTCGCTTTACCGAACATCAGGACCAGCGCGTTGGCGTACTCGATACGGGTGATCGCGGAGTCCGGATTGAGTTTGAGGGCGGTGGCCAGGAGCTCCTTGCCGGTGTCCTTCTTGGCGCCATAGGTGATTCCCCCAACCAGTGCTCCCACCTTGTCGATCACCTCGGCGTGGTAGGCCCCCAACGCGACGCGCGCGTCGGCATGCGACGGCTCCAGCTCGATCGCTCGCGTCAGGCTGTTCCTGATCTTGCCGCCCAGACCCTGGGCCAGTGCCTTGACCACCGAAATGCTCTGACTGTAACGGCCGAGTGCGAAGGCATGCAGATACCAGGCGTTGACATCGCTCGGCGTCTTTTCCTGCTGCTCCTCGCAGCGCTGTGCAACCTCGGTCAACAGGCTGCGCTTGTGCTCGTCGTCGGTCTCCAGGTAGCCGGCGTAGATCGTTGCCGCCTTGTTGGCCACGTTGTAGCCGGCAAGGCCGCAGGCCAGACCATTCTCGATCGCCTGGCCGAAATCGCCGGCATGATAGCTGCGCCAGGCCTCCTGCACCTTCGCATCGTCCGGGAAAGGTTCGCAGTCACCGCGATGCAGGCGCGCCCAATTCTCTTTCAGCGCTGTGCCAGCATAACTGTATGTCTTGTCGGGATAGGGAAACTTGTGCCAGGCCATAGCCCATTCCTCCAGGTTAGAGAAGCATTGTCGTCCGCAACCGCCTACGCCGCGATGTACTCTTGCGACAACCTCTCGAGCAGCCCCCTCGATTCGCCCACCAGGAACGGCGAGACCAACGCCATCACCTGATATACCCCGCGCCCGATACGACCACTCTCCACTTGGCCGCGCGGGTCGCAGGTGTACTCGTAGGACAGCCAGTAGGTGGCAAGCACCGTCATGTTCGTCGCCAGTGCACGCAGCTCTTCACTGCTGGCGCGCATCGCGCCCGCCGCAACCAGACCTTCGCAGAGGATCGTCGCCGTCCGCACCTTGTGGGCAAGAATTCGCTTGAAATGGATCTCGAGCAGGCGGTTGCGCGTCAGCAAGTCGTTCAGATCGCGGTACAAGAAACGGTATTTCCATATCTGCTCAAAAAGGAGATGCAGGAAGAGCCAGATGTCTTCCACATCCGCCGGCCGTCGGGTCGGTGTGGCGAGCGTTTCCTCGATTTCTCGCTCGAACACGACAAAGATCGACTCGAGGATTTCGTCCTTGTTGTGAAAATGATAATACAGGTTACCCGGACTGATGTTCATCTCGTCCGAGATGACCGTGGTGGTGACGTTCGGCTCACCAAAGTCGTTGAACAGGCGCAGGCTGGTTTCGATGATGCGCTCGCGCGTGCGTCGTTTCGGTTTTCTCTCCATCGATTCTCCGTCGTGATCTCTCAGCGGCGGCGAGGATAACACTCAGTCCGGCAGCGGGAAATCCTCCGCCTCACCGCATGCGACCCGGGTGGCGCGCCACGGACCAGCCGACGATCAGGCACCTTGTGCCTGCAGCCAGACTTCCAGATCGTGCAGCGAGGCGTCGAGTGCGCTGGCGCTGGTTGCCAGATCCGGACGGCGCTTGTGCGGCAGCAGCGAGCGACTGTGATCCTTGAGCACTCCCAGATCAAGCTCGATCCCGTGCCGGGCGAAGATCGGCCGCAACTCGTGGCGCCGCCGATAAAGCTCGCTGCGCGTCCGTTGATAGGCATGTTCGCAGAGGCGACTGCGGCCACGATAGCTGAAGACATTGGTAAAGAACATGTCGGCATCGTCCCGTGTCGGTTCGAACAAAACCACATCCCGACCTTCGAATTCGTGGCGATAGCGATCCATGCCGGTGCGCATCCGGGAGTGAATGATGGCGCGGAAAGTCTGCGACAGAACAACCGGCAAACCGCCGTCGACCAGGTGTTCCGGCGCCGGCGTCGGATTCTGGTGCAGCGGACGCTTGGCCGCCAGACGTGAGTCAAACGGCACCAACGGGTTGATGCAGATGAGCAGTTCGGCACCGGCCTGCAGTGCAACCGAAGCATGCAGGGTCTTGATCAAGGCGCCATCGACGAAAAAACGGTCGCCGATGGTGACCGGCGGAAAGAGTCCAGGCAAGGCGGCACTGGCCTGTACGGCCACCGAAATCGGCACCTCATCATGCCCCTCGGACCCGAAGGCAATCGACTCCCCGGTATCGAGGTCAGTCGCCACAATGAACAGGCGATGTTTCAACTGGCGAAAATCGTTGGTTCGCCCCCCGGTCGAGAACAGTCTGCGCAGCAACTGATCAATGCCGGCGCTGTTGAAGACGCCCGCCGGAATGGCATGGCTCAAACCCTGAAACGCCTCCACCAGGCGGAGATGCCATGGGTCCGACAGATACTGGCGCAGGGATGACCAGAATAGCACGGGAAGCGCCAGTGCCCGTCGCAGATATTCACCGAACGCCGGTCGCAGAAGCATTTCGGGGTCGAACACCTCGTCGCTGTCATCCTCGACCAGCATCCGCGACAGCTTGTCGGGTCCGAGACCGTTGGCGACAGTGGCCGAAATGAAGGCACCCGAGCTGACCCCAACATAGATATCCAGGTCGGTGAAGTCGACACCGACGAGCGCTTCGGCCAAGGCGGCCATCGCACCCACCTCGTAGATTCCACCGACTGGACCGCCACCGGCGAGGGCCATGCCGATCCTCGTGCGTTGCTTGGCAACATCCATGGAGTGCACTCCTTTATCGTTACGCGGTCCATTGACTGGAGCGGCCGTTGCCGCTCACGGACAGCCTGCTGCCCGGCGACCACTGCTGCCCGCCGGGCGGTCGGCCCGGCGGGCAGCAGTCGCGCACCTGCTGGAACGTTTGCGAGTCGGGCGCGCCGAAGCCTGCCCCACCCGGGCCCGGGCCCTGCGACGCAGCGGCTTACTCGGCCGGCTGCGGAATGGTATTGAGCACGTCGGCCGGGGTAACCGGTGCGACCGGCTTGGCGGCTGGCCGGCGGGTCGTCGTCCTGGGCTTGGCGGCTTGCGCAGCAGTCGGCTCGGCAGTATCTGCTTCGCCCTCCACAGCCGGTTTGGGAAGCGTTTTCCCCTCGCTCAGCGCCTGGACGGCAGCACTCAGGTCGACAACGCGCTTGGACAGCCGGTCAATATCCTGCTTGCTGGGTACGCCGAGGCTCCCCAGGGCACGTGCGACACGATCCTCGAACACCTGCTCCAGCCGATCCCAGGTTCCCGCCGCCTTGCCGGCGACCTGCGCAATCCGCTCGTCGGTCACCTTGCGCGTTTTCGCCTGGATGTTCTCGCCTTCCTTGACCAACGCATCGAACACTTTGCCGCCTTCTTCCTGCGCCTTGGCAAAAGCGCCCAAGCCCGCCAACCAGATCTGCTGCGCCGATTCCTTGACCGTCGACGCCAGTTGGTTCTCGCTCACGCTGCCAGCCAATTCCTTGAGTTTCTTGCCCATTTCCATCTCCTTCAACGGATTGATCAAAAGGTCAACAAGTTTTCTGCTTGCCCTTGGAAGAGAGTCTAGTGACAATATCTAGAGGACGCACACTAAAGGCCAGCGGAATGGTCTTGCAGCCACGGCAGTCCGGCAAGCAAGAGAGGCGGCAGAGGACAATGAATCTAGGGAGACAGCCATGAATTACTTCGTTACCGGCGCTACAGGCTTCATCGGCAAGAGACTGGTGGCAAGACTGCTCGCGCGGCCCGGTGCAACCGTTTATTTCCTGACCCGCAGCAGCGAACAGCCGCGACTGCAGGAATGGTATGACTACTGGGGCTGTGACAGAAGCCGTGCCATCCCGATCGTCGGTGATCTGACACAGGCGGGCCTGGGTGTTTCGGAGGACGACATCGGCAGACTGCGGGGCCAGATCGAACACTTCTTTCACCTCGCCGCAATCTATGACCTCAAGGCGAGCGCCGAAGAGCAGCAGCGTGCCAATGTGGATGGCACGCGCAACACCGTTCGCCTGGCGGAGGACATTGGTGCCGGGCGCTTCCACCTGGTCAGTTCGATTGCCGCCGCCGGCCTCTTCGAAGGGCTCTTCCGCGAAGACATGTTCGACGAGGCGGAGAATCTCGAGAACCCGTATTTCCGCACCAAGCATGATTCCGAAGGTATCGTCCGCCGGGAGTGCACGATTCCCTGGCGCATCTTCCGCCCGGCGATCGTGGTCGGCGACTCGCGAACCGGCGAAATGGACAAGATCGACGGCCCGTACTACTTTTTCAAGCTGATTCAGAAGATGCGCAAGATGTTTCCCGCCTGGATGCCGACAATCGGCATCGAAGGCGGGCGCATCAATGTCGTCCCGGTCGATTTCGTCGTCGCAGCCATGGACCACATCGCCCATCTGGCGAACGAGGACGGTCAATGCTTCCATCTGACCGACCCGACGCCGATGCGCGTCGGCGACCTGCTCAACACCTTTGCCCGCGCCGC
>NZ_JAEUOL010000041.1 GCF_016789985.1 Accumulibacter sp. | reverse complement strand
GTCTCCGCCCTTCTGGCAGAATGCGACGAGGAATGGATGACCGGGAAAATCTACCTCAACCTGAATGACTGATGGCTATATCCCGATGGAATCCCTTGGGGGCTTTTACAGAAAAGAAGTTGCGCTGCCGTTTCGTCATTGCTCGGCCACCTTTGCTGCCTCGCGCCGCAACCACTGACGAAAGGCATCGACGATCGGACGATCGGCTACTGCTTCGGGGACCACCAGATAATAGGCCTGTGTCCGCCGGATGACCAGATCAAAAGGCTGTACCAGACGGCCAGCAGCCACCTCCGCTTCGACCAGCGGTTTCGAAGCCAGGGCAATGCCGACACCGTCGATCGCTGCCGAGAGGACCAGGCCCGGGTCACTGAAATGGGTTCCGGCATCCGGGTCGATGCCAAGCACGCCGGCGAGATGCAGCCATTCCCCCCAGCTCGGACGATCCAGCAGTTCCATGATCGACTCGTCATGGAGCAGATTGTGCCAGCGCAGATCTGCCGGAACAGTGAGCGGTCGCATGGCAAACAACAGGCGCGGGCTGCACACCACGGCATAGGCTGGCGAAAACAGGCGATCGACGCGACAGCCGGCGTACTGGCCACGACCAAAGCGGATGAACACTTCGGTCTCGTCGTCGCGCACATCGATTCCCGCCAGCCCCGAAACGTTTGCCGCATCCCGCGCATCGATCGTCTCCATCGAGGCCGACATGTGGATCTGCACCTCGGGGTGTTCGGCAGTAAACCCAGGCAGATGGCGAATCAGCCAGCGGCTGGCGAAAGCCGGCGGTGTCGTCACCAGCAGCCGCCCGCCAGTCTGGTGCTGGCGCGTGCTCTCGATTGCCGCGGCAAAGCATTGCAGGCCCTCGCGCACCCTGGGCAACATCAGTCGGCCCTCGCGCGTCAATTCCAGGGCGCGCGTCAAGCGCCGGAACAACGCGAAGCCGAGATAGTCCTCCAGCCCACGGATCTGGTGACTGATCGCGGTCGGCGTCACCGAAAGCTCGGTGGCCGCGTCCTTGAAGCTCAGATGGCGGGCCGCCGCTTCAAAGGCTCGCAATGCGTTGAGAGGAGGCAAACGATAGGTCATATGGATGAGATATTCTCACGTATTGACTGATTTTTGATCGTTTGCCGGCCTCCCGGCAAACAAATAAAGTGGCGCTGCAGTCTCGGATAGCGAGACCAACTCCAGAAAGAAGCAAATGAAAACCGACCTTACCCGCGAACAGATGATGACGATTGTTGAACGTGCGCGTTACCAGCGCAGCATCGCCGCTGGCGACATGGCTGTTGCCGCCGCTCGCCAAGCCTTGCGCTGGCTGGCCAGGTGGACCGACAGATTCCTGCATGCCCTGCTGATGTCGCCAACCGCCCGCCAGTGATCACCCGCAGCGCTTAGAATGATGGTCTTTGCCTGAAGACCATACCATGCCGCGCGTTCAGATCAACCTACCCGGGCAGTTCGCCTTCTCGACCGAGATCGCGCTCTACGTCAGCCACATGAATTACGCCGGCCATCTCGACAATGCGCTGCTGCTGTCGGTGGTCTCGGAAGCGCGGGCGCGCTTCTTCAAGTCGCTCGGTTACAGCGAACTCGATGTCGAAGGTCTGGGCATTGTCATTGCCGACGCGGCAGTGCAGTACAAGTCCGAAGCCTTCCATGGCGAGGTGATGGTGGTGCGCATGACTGCCGCCGACTTTTCCGGCAAGGGTTGCAACCTGCTCTGGCAGATGAGCGAGAAGGCAGGTCAGCGCGAAGTCGCCCGCGGCAAGACCGGGATCGTCTTCTTCGACTACACGGCGCGCAAACCGGCAGCCGTACCCGAGAACTTCCGCCAGAACGCCGCTGCAGCAAGCGCCACCTAGGCCGGCAGGTAGGTGCGGGTCAAGCGTTTCTGCAGATTCTGCACCTGTTTCAGTGATTCCCGCAGGATCAAGCGGTCCAGTTCGTGCAGATCGTCGGGATTCACCCGGTTGGAAACTGCCGTTTCGAGGCGGCTTGCCTGGTGTCCGAGCCGCAGACGCTGGATGTGCTGGAAGGCGTCGATCAGCGCGGCCAGTTCGTCAGCCACCATGCCGGTTCGCTGGCCCATGACGCGCAAGCGCTCGATCGTACTGGTGTCCCGTATCTGCAGGGCCAGCGCGTAAATCCGCGCGGCATCGACGAACGGCCGAGAGCCATGTTTCTTGAGGTCGATGGTATGCGGAAAGTCCTTGTTCCGATCGTAGCGGAAACCCTTCCACCAGGTGAGGGGCGACTCCCAGTTCAGCGTGTTCTCGACCATCGCGCGCATGAAGATCGGATAGGATGATGCCCGTCCCAGGAGCCAGTTGCGCAGATCGGTGGCCAGGCTTTCCTGCCCATAGAGGGCACGCAGATCGAAAAAGATGCTGGCGTTGAGCAAGGCCTCGGGTTGCGGATGCTCCAGCCAGTCGGCAAAAGCCATCCGCCATTCGTCAGCCGACAAACACCACTGCGGGTTACCGGCCATGATGTTGCCCTTGCACAGGGGAAACCCGCAGGCATCGAGCGCCTCATTGACCGCGCGGGCGAACGGCAGGAAGGCGTCGCGCAGTTTCGGCGCCTCATCCTCCGATTCGGCGACGAAGATCAGCCCATTGTCCTGATCGGTGGCCAATGTCTGCTCAAGCCTGCCCTCGGAACCAAACACCAGCCAGCACCATTGCACGTAGGGCAGGTCGAACTGGCCGGCAATCAGCTCGATCACCTGCAGGGTCAACAGGTCGTTGAGCGAAGAAATGCGCTGACACAGGACCTCGGCGCTGACCCTTTCGTCGACCAGGCGCGCGACGAAGCGCCGGATTTGTCCCGCCAGGCCAATCAGGGCTGTGAGATCACGTGCCGCCAGGATGGAGTCCACCAGGTCGCCATTCTGTGCGCCGGGCAAAGCATGCAGATCAGTCTGTGAGACCAGATGGAAGTAACTGCCATCGACTTCCGTCAGCACCAGGTGGCGCACGCCACGCCGCACCATCACGACACTCGCCTGGTGCGCGGTGCCGTCCGCCGGTACGGTAATCAGGCCGCTGGTCATCACGGCCGCCACCGGTGCCTGCAGATCGCAGGCCTCGATCGCAATGCGCCGCACCACATCGTGCAGGGTGATGATTCCCAGCGGCACACGGCTGTTTTCGTCGACCACCACCACCGCGTCGGCGCGCACCCTGTCCAGGAGCAGCAGGGTTTCACGGATGGTCGCGGCCGGCCCGACCGTCAGCGGTTCGCCACGCACCAGATGGCGCAACGCGATGTAGGGCGAAAACGGTGCGATGCTGACCGCCGACTCAGTACTTGAGGCGGGCATGGAAGGTCCTCTGACTGGCTTCCCGTGCCTCGCGCAGCGTCCTGATCCCCATCTCCGAGAGCAGGGGCAGCATCTTCAGAAAGACTTCACCGGTCACGATCGCGTCGCCAAGCGCCGTGTGGCGCCCGAATACCGATACGCCGAGGCGCTCGGCAATCGCCTCGAGACGGTGCGTCGTCTGGTTGGGATGCAGGATGGCCGAGAGCAGCAGGGTGTCAAGCACTGGCTGCTCGAAGCGCACACCGGTCTGTTGTTCCTTGAGCTGCAGGAAGCGCATGTCGAAAGCCGCGTTGTGGCCAACCAGAACGGTATCGGCGCAGAAAGCGTGGAACTTCGGCAAGACGACATCGATGACCGGCTGCCCGACCAGCAGTTCGCGCGTAATGCCGTGCACCTCGATCGATTGCGGTGACAACCGGCATTGCGGGTCGACCAGCTGATCGAAGCACTCGTGGCGAAGCAGGCGGCGGTTGACGATGCGCGTTGCTCCGATCTGAATGATTTCGTCGCCCTGCGACGGTTGCAGGCCGGTGGTCTCGGTATCGAACACCGTATACGAAAGCTCGGCCAGCGGCCGGTCATCGAGTTCGTGGCTGGCAGCCGACCAGCCGAAGAGGTCGAAATCGTAGAACTCGGGGCGTTCGCCCTCGGCCGCGGCAATGATCGCCCGCGGCAGATCCTTGGGTGCCTCGGCGGCTGGCAGCATGGTACGGAAAAAGGCACGATGCGAAACCCTTTCACGCTGAAACCAGATGTCGCCGTTGCAGCGTTCGATCACATCGGTGACGCTGAGCGGTGACGACTCGCCGGCAGTGGCCATGGGATCCTGCAGCCAGCTCATTGCCGCTTCGTTGTTCATGAAGGTCCCGAGCCAGGAGAGGTCGAGTTGCGCCAGCACCCCGTTGCGCGTCAGCGACAGGCGCACCTCGCGCACCTCGTATTCGTCCTGCAGGCGCAGCGCCAGGTAGCGCAGGGCTTGCAGCAAACCAAAGCTGTCCACCCGCAGCCAGAGTTCCTCGTCCACCCTCTCGGTCTTCACGGCCAGTGCCCGACGCTCACTGGAGCGCCGCTCGCCGATACGGCGTGCCGCCACGCCAAGCAGTTCGGCACCCAGCATTTCCTCCAGCAGCCAGCGCTCGCGCAGATCATTCGAGAAGGCACTCGACGCTTTTTCGAATTGTGCCGACAGCGCCCCCGCCTCGTCACGGACGACGCGCAGAAAGCGATCCCGCTGCTGGCTGGGCATGTCGGAGAAATCGGAAAGCATTTCCGCTGCGGCGCGGATGCTGCCGAGCGGTCCGCGCCCGCCCTCGATCAGCGACTGGATCAGCGCGTCGCGCCGGGCATGGCGCTCGTTGGTGCTGGTCACATCCTCCAGCACCAGCACGAACCCGGTAATCGACAAGCCGCCCACCTGTGCATGGTGCGGGCCACCTCCGCCGAGGACCGGCGACATGTGGGCACGCAAGAGGCGGCCCGCTGGAGTCGCGGTAACGAACTGGGTGGCGCCGACCCGGGCCCGGCTGTCCGCCTCCGGCCGCTCGCCACCAGCCTGCTGCAGGCGCTCCAGCGCGTGACCGATCAATCCCCGATCAAACACCGTGTAGATCGAACGTCCTAGACCGAGCAATTCGGCATTGCCGCCATCGGGGCCGGCTGATAGCTCCTGCTTCGCACGCTGGTTGTAGAGCAGCACCCGGCCGTCGAGATTGCAGACCACGACGCTCTGGCTCAAATCGGCCATCAGCGCGGCCAGACGGCTCCGTTCCTCCTCGAGTGAGGCGCGCGCCTCGCGCACCCGCTCGGCGACGTCCTTCTCGCTGGCTTCGCGCAGGGCAAGCAATTGATTGACCGCCTGGCCCAGAACATGCAGTTCTGCCGCGCCATGTTCGCCGACCCGCAGGCCAATGTGCGCCAGCGTTGCCATGACTTCCTCGGCCATGCGCAGCGGCGCACTCGCATACAATTCGTACAGACGGTAGATCACCCAGCCACTGAAGGCCAGGGCAACCAGCAGAAGCACCAGCAGGACCACCACTCTCTCTTCCGGTGACCTGCCGCTGCCACTTGCGCCAGGCTCCCCGGCCAGCATCAGGCCAGCGGTCGCCACGATCAGGGCAAGCACGAAGAGGCCTGCCGCAAGTGCGGCAAGAACGAGCCTGCGAACCGGTTTCATGTGCTACATTCCGAGCAGTTTACGCACCTCGGCGAGCAACTCCTTGGTCGAGAAGGGCTTGGTCATGTAGCCGTCGGCCCCCAGCCCAAGGCCTTTGCTCACCTCGGTGTCGCGTCCCTTGGCGGTCAGCATCAGGATGCGCGTGCCGGCAAGATCGGGATCGGCGCGCAAGGCCTGACAGACGTCGAAGCCATTCATCTTGGGCATCATCACGTCAAGCAGCACGAGATCCGGCCGTTCACCACGCACCTTGGCCAGAGCCTCCTCGCCGTCGCCCGCCACCAGCACCTCGAACCCTTCCCGGCGCAGCAGGAATTCGATCGAAATGACGATGTTTTGCTCGTCGTCGGCAATCAGTATTCTTTTGCTCATCACTTCTCCGATCATCAATCAACCACGCCAGAAACGCTAGCCGAGAGCTTCCTGCTCGGCCGCCCACTCCCGCAGTGGAGCAAAGGGCAGGGTGAACAGAAAGGTCGCGCCCTCCCCTGGCACGCTTTCCACCCACAGCCGCCCACCGAGGTGCTCGACGATACGTCGGCTGATCGGCAACCCGAGACCGGTACCCGACGGTTTGGCGGTCATCGTGTCGCCGACCTGGCGGAATTTCTCGAAGATCAGCTCCTGGTCCTGCGGTCGGATTCCCGGCCCGTTGTCGGTCACGCTCACCTCCAGCGCCTCTGCCAGCATGCGCAAGCCGACACGAATCCTCCCGCTACCCGGAGTCAGGAATTTCGCGGCGTTGGACAGCAGATTGAGCATCACCTGGATCAGACGATCACGGTCGGCGAGAATCAGCGGCAGATTATCGGGCAGATCGAGTTCGACGTGCGCCCCTTTCTCGCGAAAAAGCTGGCTGGTGGCCGCGATGGACTGCTCGACGACTTCCTTCAGGTCGAGTTCGCAGGCATTCCAGTCCGCCCGCCCGGACTCGATCTTCGCCAAATCGAGGGTCTGGTTGATCAGTCTGGTCAGGCGTTCGGTCTCGCTGACGATCAAGCCCAGAAAGCGCTCCCGATCGGGCAGATGCATCTTCGGGTCATCGCGCAGCAGCTCCGAGAAGGCACGGATCGAAGTCAGCGGCGTACGCAGCTCGTGCGTCACCGAGGACATGATGTCGTCCTTGACCCGATCGAGCTCCTGCAGGCGTTCATTGGCCTCTCGCAACTCGAGCGTCGCCGCGGTCAGCTCACGCGACTTGCGTTCCAGCTCCCGGCTATAGGTGCGCAGTTGCGACGCCTCGTCGAGGATGTGCATCACCTCTTCGATGCTGAGCGGCTCTTCCTTGGCCACCGAGGCCACCATGACTCGTGCCGAGGCACTGCCAATCGCACCTGCGAGCAGCGATTCGGCGAACTGCACCAGTTGCGCATCGGCCTCGAGCTTGTCATGGTGGTCCGCGCCGTGCCGGCGGGCGAAGCCGGCAAAAGCGACCTCAGCCCTGGCTGGACCGAGAAAACGTCCGACCAGTTCCTGCAGATCGCTGACTTTCGCCCGACCGCGCCAGAGCACCGCACCGACCGGGCCGGTCTCCTTGAGCGCATCGACGAAAACCGTTGCCTGGGTCGCCTCGGCGACCATCGGCGGACGCAGCAGCGAGACGCCGACATAGGCGCCGATGTTGGCCAGGAAACTCCAGAACAGACAATGGGAAATCTCGTCGATGCCGCTCAGTCCGAAAAGTTGTTGTGGTCGCAACAGCTCGATCCCGAACAGGCCCAGGGTCAGAAAACCATCCGGCAGCCAGCCTGACTTGGCGAACGACGGGAGCAACAAAGTGTAGGCCCAAACCATGAAGCCGGCCGTCAAACCAGCCAGTGCGCCGCCCCGCGTGCCGCCCCGCCAGTACATGCCGCCGATCATCGCCGGCGCAAACTGGGCCACCGCGGAGAAACTGATCAGACCGATGGCAACCAGTGCGTAGGCCTCACCGGCGAGCCGGAAGTACAGGTAGCCGAGCAGCAGGATGACGACGATCGCCCCGCGCCGGATACCCAGCAGCAGCCCGGAAAGATCCTTCGACTCCTCCAGTGCGAGCCGCCGGCGACGCAACAACACGGGCATCACCAGATCGTTGCAGACCATGGTCGACAGGGCGATCGTCTCGACGATGACCATCCCGGTACCCGCCGACAGGCCGCCAATGAAGACCAGCAGGGTCAGCCCTTCCTGCCGCTGCGACATCGGCAATGTCAGTACGAAGGTATCCGCATCGACCCCCTGCCCCGCGAAATGCAGCAGCCCGCCGAGCGCAATCGGCAGCACGAAGATGTTGATCAGAAACAGGTAGAGCGGGAAGAGCCAGGCGGCGCGCTTCAGATGTGTCTCGTTGACGTTCTCGACGACCGCGACCTGGAACTGGCGCGGCAGAAAAAGCACCGCCATTGCCGAGAGAACGATCAGCGAGAACCAGCCGGTGTAGCCCTGACCTGAAGGAATCGCATTCGCCAGGCGCTGCAGTTCCGGATGGGTTGCAAGGTGCTCGAAGATGTCGCCGAAGCCGTTGTACAGACCGTAGGTGACGAACACGCCGACCACCAGAAAGGCGACCAGCTTGACCCCGGACTCGAGCGCGATGGCTGCCACCATGCCTTCATGACGCTCGGTGGCGTCAAGATGGCGGGTACCGAAGACGATGGTGAACGCTGCCAGGATCAGGGCAATGTAAAAGCTGATGTCGGCCGCCACCGACATCGTCGGGCTGCGGTGCGGCATGACGATGTCGGGGTAGCTCAAGAGCAGACCAACCGTGCTCGAAACCGCCTTGAGTTGCAGCGCGATGTAGGGAATGATGCCGACCACTGCAATGACCGTCACCAGGCCGCCGAGGAGATGGCTCTTGCCGTAGCGCGAGGAAATGAAGTCGGCGATCGAGGTGATGCGGTTGGCCTTGACGATACGGATCATCTTCAGCAGCACGGTCCAGCCGAGCGCCATGACCAGCGTCGGACCGAGATAGACCGGCAGGAAACCGATGCCCGATACGGCGGCGCGCCCGACGCTGCCGTAGAAGGTCCAGGTCGTGCAATACACTGCCATCGACAGGGCATAAATGGTCGGATTGGCAATCAGCGATCGCCCGCGATCGGCACTCCGGTCGCCCCACCAGGCGACCGCGAACAGCAAACCCAGGTAGATCAGCGAGACGGCAATCAGTACGGGTGCTTCGAGCATCGCTGCCGTCTACCTGAAGCGGCCTTCGATGGCCCAGGCCATCAGGGCGATGACTACCGCCCAGGCGAAGAAGACATAGGCAAACACCAGGGGAATCTCGAACACTTCCGTCGGCCGGTCGAAGAGCGACAGCAGCGGATAGTTGAACAGTACACAGCCAACCAGGAAAGCCGCGATCAGTCGATCTCCCGCCAGTACCCTGCGATGCATCCCAGCCTCCCGTCCAGAACCGATGACAGGAGTCGGCACCACACTCGGCGCTCGCTGCCACCATCAATCGGCCATTGTCACCCGCTATACTGCCCGCCGTCCCCACATCGCCGAGGAAACCACGCCAATGATTCGCCCCGCCCTCGATTGGCAACCGCTCCCTGCCAGCAATGCCTACACCGACATCTGTTACGATCTTGCCGAAGGTATCGCCCGCATTGTCATCAATCGGCCCGAGCGGCGCAATGCCTTTCGACCCGAAACCATTCAACAACTGATCGACGCCATGCATCGCGCACAGTTCGATCCCGGCATCGGCGTCATCATCCTCACCGGTGCCGGACACCAGGCATTCTGCTCCGGCGGTGACCAGATCGTGCGCGGCGACGACGGGGGCTACCACGACGAGTCGGGTATGCCGCACCTCAATGTGCTCGACCTGCAGATGCAGATTCGCCGCTGCCCGAAACCGGTAGTGGCGATGGTTGCCGGTTACGCTATAGGCGGTGGTCATGTGCTGCATCTCGTCTGTGACCTGAGCATCGCGGCCGACAACGCCCGCTTCGGACAGACCGGCCCGCGCGTCGGCAGCTTCGATGCCGGACTCGGCGCCGGCCTGATGGCCCGCACAATCGGCCTGAAGCGGGCCAAGGAGATCTGGCTGCTCTGCCGACAGTACGATGCAACGACAGCCTTGTCGATGGGACTGGTCAATGCCGTCGTGCCACTTGTCGAACTGGAGGAGGAAACGGTGCGCTGGTGTCGCGAGATGCTGCAGCTCTCGCCAATGGCACTGCGCATGATCAAGGCCGGCTTCAACGCCGACACCGACGGCCTGGCCGGCATTCAGGAACTCGCCGGTAACGCCACCGGCCTCTTCTACATGACCGAGGAAGGCCGGGAAGGACGCAATGCCTGGCTGGAAAAGCGGGCGCCGGATTTCTCGCGCTACCGGCGACGTCCCTGATCTCGACTCGAGCGGCAGGCTCGACACCACTGGACTCGACCGGAGGTCCCGCGTGCCCCCGATCGCTGCCTGCGCCGGCCGTGTTACCGCTGGATCGGCCGGTTGCGCGCGATGAAGATCAGCCGTGTCAGCGTACATCGCTATTGCCTGCCGCTACGCGCCACCTGGCAGACCGCCGCCGGCGGCCTGTGCGAGCGCCAGGGCTGGCTGCTACGCCTCGCCACCAACCACAACGCCTTTGGCTACGGTGACTGCGCAGTGTTGCCGAGCAGCGGCACCGAGAGCGCAACCGCGGCGCAGGGCGCGCTGCGCGCGTTGCTGCCACGCCTGCTCGGGCGGTCTGCCCAGGACGCCCTCGCCACGCTCGAGTGCGCCGACCATTGCGTCACGCCGGCAGCGCGCTGCGCCGTCGAAAGCGCGCTGCTCGACCTGCTCGCCCAGGAGGCTGGTCTGCCCCTGGCGACCTACCTGTGCGACCCGCGGCCAGCAGCCATGCCACCCGGGCCGCCGCCTGCCGTACGCCTCAATGCAGCACTGGGCGGCCTGGGCCTGAGCCGCGACGAAGAGATCCTTGCCGCCTGCAGTGAAGGCTTTCAGGTGCTCAAGTTCAAGCTCGGGGTGACCGCGATCGAGCACGAGATCGACCGCCTGCGGCAGATCGCCGCTCTCCTCCCGAGCGGTGTCGCACTGCGCCTGGACGCCAATCGCGCCTGGCGCTTCGACGATGCGCTGCGCTTCCTGCACGCCTGTGCCGACCTGCCGGTGGAGATGATCGAGGAACCGCTGACCGCGCCGGATCTCGCACAACTGCAGCGTCTGCAAGCCGGCACATCAATCAGCATCGGTCTCGACGAGTCGACCGCGCACTTCAGTCTCGCCACCCTCCTCCAGCGGCGCACCGTTCTGGGGGTGTGCGCGATAAATGAAGGTGCGGGAGCGCGATAATTGGTGGGACGAGGTGGTTTGTGGCGGGTTTAGGTGGGACGGGGATGCAAGTTTCTTGCGCGAGGTGAAATGCTCGGAAGGACCAAAAATAGCCGTTCAGTAGAACTGGAATATCAGGACTTGGCGCCGGCAATATAGTCAGACAGCACCTGCTGAATCCGCTGGGAAAGCCCTGGCGGAAGCCCACGAGCCGCATCAGGGAAAAACGGCCTCGCCGGTATGTCGCCCCACAGGTGGGGGAAGTCCGCCTTCTTGCCGCCGAACTGCTGTATAGCCGCGTAGATCACCGTCGGACGGATCTCGACGCCATTGCCGACCAGCCGCCAAGCGAACTGCGTGGACAGAGACTTCGACTCGCCAATCAACGGCTTCTTGTAAGACAGCACCCGCTGCCCTCGCGCCGACAGATGGCCTTTGCTTTTCGTGAAGTTCTTGGCGTTGCTGTGCAACATCCGGCGCAGCGTGGTATCGGCATTCGGCGCCCACGGATTGCCGTAGGGGTCTTGCGAAACCTCGAAACGGGTCTTGGTGAATTCCACCAATAACTCACCGATCGCCTTCAGCGCTGGCCGTGGGTTGTCTAGGGCATGAACCAGGCGCGCGAGTTCGGCGTGGACCCCGGTATCGGTGGGGGTGATCTGGATCATCTGTCCTGGCGCCGTGAACTTTCTTGCTGGCCTAGTAAATCAGCTGATCTTCAGTAAGCACCGTCGGCGTGGGGTCGTACCCGGCAACCGGACCGCCAAACTCATAGTCCGGATCATCCTCGCCGTCGACCAGCGCCGGGTAGG
>NZ_JAEUOL010000007.1 GCF_016789985.1 Accumulibacter sp. | reverse complement strand
AGGCGCCATCAACCGCTCTGACCAGCGCCTTTCGCTCAAACTCCATCTCACCCATCGGGTGACCCTCCCTCTTGGCCCCAAACCCTCATCAATGCTCAGTTTGCACCAATGCTGGGAGGTTCAACTGAGGAAAATAGGTTGATCGATTCGTGCTGCCGCTCAGGTGAGGGGCAACCGACCAACCAAAAGCAAAAATAGTGCCAACGACAGGTGCCTTTTGATATCATTATTTTTTATATTCTTGTGATCGGTTTGTCCGGGGGGTGAATGTAAAAAACCCCGACACCTCAATCGGCCATCATACCCCGCCCCAAGGCAAGCTTCGTGGGGTCGGAAGCGGGGCGCATCCAGGAAAGGATGTGCCGGTCGTGTGCTCAGAGTGTCCGGGAGCCGGCCCGGACAAAGCCGATCGATCATGGCCAACCGTGAACGCCGGTTGGCCGTAAACGCGATCCCGTCGGGCCGCATGGCGGATGTTCAGTTGCCGATGTGCATCTGGTATTTCGATCCGTTGGCAAAGGAACACGTTCCCGCTCCCTGGTAGGGGGTGTTCATCTGGTATTCGCAAGACATGTACATGCCCCCCGGACTGAAGGCGCTGGCGACGCCGCGCTTGTCGTCGTTCGAGACGCGTGTCGCCTCTCCGTTCAGTACCTCGCCAAGGTAGTTGACCACGAAGCGACCCTTGCCGGTCATCATGTTGGTGACGCTGCCGCTGATGATCCCGGTCTGCGTCGCGCGGTCGTTGGCCGGGTAGAGCCTGACCGACAAGGTTGCCGGCGTGCCCCCGGGCGGGGGCACGATGGGCGTTCCTGCCGGCGGTAGCGGGTAGTGCTCGTAACGGATCGTACCGTCAGGAGCAGCGATCGGTATCACGTAGCATCCGGACGTCATCATCAACGCCGCTGCCAAGGAGACATGCCGCGCCGCAATGATCTTTTGTCTCAACATGATCTTCCCCTTTTCATCAGAATGACCGTCGAAGCGGTCTCCTGGATCAGTATAGTCCAAGGGGTTTGTTGCGCTTCCCCGTTCTTTGGACACCGCGAAGTGTCCATCGGCGTCGGCTCCGGGGCGGTTGGACAAGCCGGTCGCCCTGGTGTCGCCAAGGTCTGCCGTGAGCTTGCCGGCAGGTTTGCGGGTGGGGGGAAACTCAGCCGTCGTTCACCCCGAAGGTTCCTGGGGGCGGTTTGGGATAGCCCGGCTGGCGGTAATCGCTCGGCAAGGGGATTTCTCTTGGCCGCGGGTAATCGTGGGAATGGCGGTATTCATCGCGGTCTCGCTCACGCTCTTTGGCCTCCCGCTTGGCCTCGCGTCTCGCCTCTTCGCGTCTTGCTTCATCGCGTCTGGTTTCCTCTCTGCGGGCGTCCTCACGCTTGGCCTCGCGCTGGCCGCGTTCATAGCCTCGTTGGTAGTCTCGCGCGTTGTCATGCCGGTTGAAGCTCGAGCGCTCACCATCGCGATATCCGCGATCGTAGGCCGAGTCACGGTCATATGACCGTGAGTCATAGTAGGAGCGATCGCCGTAGGAGTTGTCGTAGTACGAGTTTGAATCACAGCCGCTTGCGGCGAGCACGCCGCCGATTGCGGCGAGGATCGAAAAACACCTGATAAAGAGGAACATGTGAGTCTCTCCTTTGGTCGGTTGCTGCCTTTGCGGGCGGATGAGATAGGTCACGGTCGCGAACATGCGGCCATCCGTTGGACCACTCATTACGGCAGATGGCTTGGCGCGGCGAAGACTTCGAATGGGCGAATGGTGCAGAGCATAGCCCATTTGGCAGCCGACTTGGGTGTTCCATCGGCCGGGAAGCAAGCGCCAGCGCGGGTTGCGATGCGTAGCGAGAAGCCTTTCATGGTGAGCCACGCGAAGCAGAATGCCTGGTCAGCCGGGGGCGCCCTTCCCCCAGGCGTGCCTTGACCGGGTGCTGGCACAGGCGGATGCTGCATACCCGCGGGAAACGGGTCAGCGTGAGCGATCCACCAGAGTGCTGACCAGCGTTGCGGCGAAGCCGGACAAGCTCTCGGTTCTGCGCACACAGATCTGGAGATCACGTTGCGCCCAATCTTCGTCCAGTTCCACCATGGTTGGTGGCTCGTGCTCGTCCGTGGCGCTGCCGGGCACGGCGCTGCGCGGGACGAGGCCAATACCAACGCCGGCGCTGACCATGCGGCACACCGCTTCGAAACTCCTGACCTGGATGCGCACGTTGATGTGGCGGCCGAGGGTGGCCGCGGTGTTCATCGTGAAGGTGTGGATCGCCGATCCGGCGTGCAGCATCACGAAAGGGTGGTCAAGGACCGCGCTGAAGCGCGTTCTGGCCGTTTTTGCCAGAGGGTGCGTCGAAGGAGTGATCAGAACCAGACGATCGGTGCGGTAGGGCAGCATGACCACCTCGGCCCCCTGGGCGCTGCCGGCGACGACCCCGATCTCGATCTCGCCGCGCGCTACGGCGGTGACGATCTCCGGGCTGGTGTGTTCGGCCAGCGTGACGCTCACCTGCGGGTGGCGGCGCAGGAATTCGGCCAGGTCATCGGGCAGAAAGCTGTGCGTGGCGTGCGTGTTCGCCCACAGCGTGACATGCCCATGCACCCCGGAGGCGAAGGGTGCGAGGTCGGCGTGCATCTGTTCGAGCTGGGCGAGAACCTGTCGCGAGTGGCGCAGGAGAACTTCGCCGGCACGGGTGAGGGTGACCCCGCGTGCCTGCCGCAGCAACAGTGGCGTGCCGAGGCTGTCTTCCAGCAGGCGCATGCGGTGGCTGGCTGACGAAGGTGCCAAGTGAGCCTGCTCGGCACCCCTGGTGAGGTTCTGCGCCTCGGCGATGGCCACGAACAGGCGGAGATCGGTCAGGTCATAGTGCACTGAATTCGTCCAGGACGAACGCTTGCTTGAAAATTTATCAATTGTTCAAGCGCTTGTCTATGGGCATCATTCGCTCTTTGGAAATTCGTCCCCTGCCATGCCCTGGAAAGAATGGTCCACCGAACGATTGGGCATCGCTCTCGCGGTGCTCGCGGCACTTGGCTTCTCGTTCAAAGCGATCTTCGTCAAGCTGGCTTATGCGGCGGCGGCGGTCGATGCCGTGACGCTGCTCTCCTTACGCATGGTGTTTTCGCTGCCCGTGTTCGTCTGGGTCGGCTTCGTTGCCAGTCGCTCAGCCCCGCCACTGGTCCGGCAGGACTGGCTGATGCTGGCGACCCTCGGTTTGCTGGGTTACTACGGGGCGAGCATTCTCGACTTTCTCGGTCTGCAGTACATCTCGGCCGGACTGGAACGGCTGATTTTGTTTACCTACCCGACGCTTACCCTGCTCATCGGTGTGCTGTTCATGGGCAAGCGACTGACCGGGCGCGAGCTTGCCGCCCTGCTGCTGTCCTACGCGGGTATCGGTTTGGCGTTTGCCCACGATCTCGAGGTGGTGGGCGATACGGGCAGCGTGCTAATTGGTGCCAGTTTCGTGCTCGCCTCGTCGCTCTCCTATGCCTTCTACCTCGCAGGCAGCGGGCCGGCCATCGCGCGTTTGGGTGCAGCACGTTTCACGGCACTCGCCATGCTGGTTTCGACCCTGGCGACGCAGGTGCATTTTGTCGTGACGCAGCCACTGGCCGCCCTCCTGCAGCCCTGGCCGGTCTATGCGTATGGTTTGGCGATGGCGGTCTTCTCGACGGTGTTGCCGGTGTTCATGCAGTCGGCGGCGATTCGCCGCATCGGTTCGGCCAAGGCGGTGTTGATCGGTACGCTGGGGCCGATGCTCACCATCCTGTTTGGCTGGTGGTTGCTCAGCGAGCCGATCTCGACCGCGCAACTCGCTGGTGCCGGGCTGGTGCTGGCTGGCGTGCTGCTGGTCAGCCGGAGGTAGCAGCAGCCGGTCGCTTGGGCAGCTTGAGCGCGCTCAGGGACATTGACCGTCGACCGTGCGGGTGTCCGCAGCGTGGGTATACATCCGTTGACGCGCCGCAAGTGGGCGCTCAGAAGGTACGCGACCTGAAGATCTCGATCAGCCGCGCAATACCCCAGATGAGCAGTGCCGGAAGTCCGGCGACAATCGTAGCGTTCACCGCGACAAGGGAGAAGTTGCTGTCGTTGATTGTCGGGAGCCTTCCGGTGAGCGAGGTGAAGATCGCGACGAAGGCGATGAGGAAGAGGATGCCGCGGCTTTTCATGGTGAGGCTTGCGTGCTCAGGAGGAAGGTGATGGAGAATGTGCTTTGTCCGGGGATTCCGTCGGTGAAATGTCGTCGGGACAGGGTGGTTATGTGCATTGCCTTGGTCGAGGCGAGGAACTGGTTCTCATTGTGTGATCGAACGGTGGCCGACAGCACGCGGTGCCTGCCGCGCGCGGGCCTTCTCGTTAGCTTGGCGCCAGCCACCTGCGCACCGTATACTCACGCGATTTTTCCTTACGTGAGGCGGCAGTGGATTCAGGGTTGGTGGAGAGTTCTTCAGTGGCGTCGGCGGTGCCGGTGCCGGTCGCAGGAACGCCGGTCAGCCTGGCACGCGCCTGGTTGTGGCTGGGGGTGATGGCACTGATCGGTTCCGGTCTGCTGGCCGTGCTGCTCGTACTGTCGAGGACCCCTGGCATCCAGGATGTTTTCCCGCTGAAGGATCTCTTTCGTGCGGCGCTGGTGGTGCATGTCGACCTTTCGGTGGCGGTCTGGTTCATGGCTTTTGCCGTGGTCATCTGGTGCGCGCTTGGCGGCCCTGGCCTAGCCTGGCTGGGCTGGAGCGGTTTCGGACTGGCCGCTCTGGGTACCGGACTGATGACCATCTCGCCGTTTTTTCCGGGTGCCCGACCGGTTCTCAACAACTACATTCCGGTGCTTGAGCAGCCGTTGTTCTTTGCTTCCCTGTGGATTTTTGCTGGCGGGCTGACTCTTGCCGTACTGCGGGCGCTGCTCACCACCTGGCCTCGGCGCCTGCTCGGCGAACCGCTGCGCCTGGGCGCTCTGGTCGGTGCCGGCGCTGCCTGCCTGGCACTTGCCGCTTTCTTCTGGTCGTGGGCGATGGTGCCCCGCGTCGATGGCGAGATCTACTACGAGGTACTGTTCTGGGGTGGCGGACACACGCTGCAGTTTCAGCATGCGCTGCTGATGGTCGTCGCCTGGCTGTGGATTGCCGCCTATCTCGGCAGGCCGCCGGTCGCTTCGCCGCGTGCGCTGTCGATCATGTTCCTGGTTGCGGCGCTGCCGCTGCTTGCCGTGCCGGGCATCTACCTGCTCGTGCCAGCGGGCTCGCTGCCGCACATGGAGCTATTCGCCAAGCTGATGATCTGGGGGCACCCGTACATGGCGCCATTGATCCTGCTCGGCGCTTGGTCGTTGTGGGCGGTGCGCGGTGCGCCGACGGATCCGGCGAAGTCGGCCTTTGTCTCCTCGTTTACCCTCTTTGCCCTCGGTGGGGTGCTGGGCTACCTGATCCATGGCGTCAATGTGGTCATTCCGGCGCATTACCATGGTTCGACGGTTGGTGTGACGCTGGCCTTCATGGGTCTGGCCTATGTGCTTCTGCCGGTGCTGGGCTTTGGCCGTGCGGCAGGGCGGATGGCGGTCTGGCAACCCTACGTTTATGGCGCCGGACAGTTGATTCACGTGCTCGGTCTGGCGTGGTCGGGTGGCTACGGCGTGCAGCGCAAAGTTGCCGGTGCCGACCAGTTCCTGACCACGCTGCCGCAGAAGATCGGCATGGGCATGATGGGCCTGGGTGGCCTGATCGCGGTGATCGGTGGCTTGATGTTCGTGCTCGTCTGTCTGAGGGCGCTGTCGCGGCGCGGCGGACAATGAAGCAGCAGCATGCTCTGGCGCTGGCTCTGGGTGCAGCGCTGGCGACGCTGACGACGGTTGGCTGGCTGGGCTATCGTCTGTTCGTGCAGACCCGTCTGCCGGCCGGCAGCCTGCCCCCCGGCCTGATCTCTGCACAGCAACTGCCTCCGGAGCAGAGGCAGGCGACCGCGGCTGCGCTCATGGGACTGACGCTGCGCGATCTCGACGGACACCCGCAGGCCATGGCCCAGTGGCGTGGCAAGGTACTGGTGGTCAATTACTGGGCCAGTTGGTGCGCTCCGTGCATCGAGGAGATGCCTGCCTTCTCCCGCCTGCAGATCCGCTATGCGGCGCAGGGGGTGCAGTTTGTCGGCATCGGCATCGACGAGCTGGCAAACATGCGGGCTTTCGTCAACAGGACGCCGGTGGCTTACCCGTTGCTGGTGGGCGATGCTGCCGGCCCGCAGCAGCCCGGCTTGCAGGTCAGGGGCCTGCCGTATACGCTGGTGATCGACCGCGACGGGCGGCTCGAGGAGAGTCGCCTTGGTCGGCTCGACGAGGTGACTCTGGAGCCCATCCTGCGGCGTCTGACCGGGCAGTGAGCCAGAGATTCCGGTCGGAATGACCAGATCGCAGCAGGTCGCTCTCGGCGGGAGCCTGCGTCCGGTGGCAGAACGAGCCGCCGCAGCGGGTTGTCCGGCAGAGCGCGCGCCACCCAAGTCCAGAAGGGGCGCTGGGGAGAGCCAGGCCCGGGCGCCTGCCTGGTGATCGTCACTGCCGGCGTGGCGCGGCCGGCTGGCGCCTGTTTCCCTGTTTACTTCCGCGGTTGAAAGGCCAGCGAGCGCGCCGAGACGCTGAAGGCGTCCGAGAAGCAGGCACCGTCTTCGGCGCCGTGCTGCCTGAGGAAGGGAAAGATCGCTTCGACCATGCGCACCGAGCCGCAAGCGTAGATCTCGTGCTGTTTGAGTTCGGGGAAATCGGCGAGAATCGCTTCGTGTACCAATCCCGTGCGTCCGCTCCAGTTGTCTTCCGGGGTGGGTTCCGAGAGAACGGGAATGAAGTGGAAGTTCTCGTGCTCGCGTGCCCAGCGGGCGGGCAGTTCC
>NZ_JAEUOL010000284.1 GCF_016789985.1 Accumulibacter sp. | reverse complement strand
CGAGGAAGACAACTTCGACGTGCACATCGTCGACTACGAGAAGCGCGCACTGACCTGGACCTACGGCATACCGGACACCCGCGGCAGCAGCGACGGCCTGTTGAACTACCCGGACGACGCTCACCTGCTGGCCGATGGCCGTTTCATCACGGCCGACATTCGCAACTGCCGGGTGCTGATCATCGATCCGAAGGACAACAAGGTGATCAGCCAGTGGGGCACCCCGGGCAAGTGCCGGCATGATCCGCCGCACGAACTGGCCTATCCCAACGGCGCTACGCCGATGGAAAACGGTGACATCCTGGTCACCGAGATCAAGGGTGCGTGGATCTCGCGCATCACCCGTGAAGGTCAGGTTGTGTGGAGCGTCAAGGCGCCGAACATCCGTTATCCCTCCGACGCCTTCCCGACAGTGGACGGCAGGCAGGTCATCGTCGCCGACTTCTGGAAGCCCGGCCGGGTAGTGATCTTCGACCCGGCAACACGCAAGATCACCTGGGACTACTTTGTCAAGGACGGCGACAAGATGCTCGACCACTGTTCGATTGCCCGGGAACTGCCCGACACCGGCGACATCCTGGTGGTGGACGATCTCAACGACCGCGTCGTCGTGATCGATCGCAAGACCAAGGAAATCATCTGGCAATACGGAGAACGGGGCAAGAAGGGCTTCGCCCCCGGTCTGCTGAACTACCCGGACGGGGTCGACCTCGACGTCTTTCGTAACTGGAAAGCAGTGCTGCGCAAGTAGGGTGCGAGCGCGGCAAAGGTGATCCTGATGCACGGTCTGTGGACCCCGGCAGCGGTGTTCGGCCTGCACGGCAGCTGGTTGCGGCGTCGCGGCCACCGCGCGCTGCGCTTCGCCTACCCGAGCGTGCGCTGCACGCTGTCGAAAATGCGCTGGACCTGGCGCGCTTCATTGGCGCAACCCAGGCGATCGACATCCATCTGATGGGCCACAGCCTCGGCGGCCTGGTCATCCTGCAGATGCTGGCGCAGGCAGCAGATCCGCGCCTGCCCCGGGTCGTGCTGTTCGGGGCACCTCACTGCCCGGGTAGCCACTGCGCGCGGCACGAGCATAACCTGCCGCTGTTCTACCAGGAGATCGCACGGTACAAGGCACTGCAGAAGCCTCTCGCCGCAGCGAGTGGCTCCCGGCGAACTCCGGTAGCGCTCCGCCGCACGAAAGAAGCATGGCTCACGACGCCTGCAGCGTCTTTTCGCCCTGACCGCCTCGTGCAGTGAACAGTGAACAATCCGTGCTGGCAGCACGTCTGTATCGACAGGGTCGCGGAAGGTATCCAGCCGGCAGGGCGCGACGCTCCCCGCCCAAGGCAACTCCCGGAAACCGCCGGCGCTCGGCACGCCGAAACGATCGACGTGACTTGCCGTCTATTGGCAAGCCCGGGCTCGCTACCGATAGCCCCGCACGCTTGCACCGTCCCCGTCGAAAGGAGATCACCATGCCAGCCCGTCACCTCTTGTCCCTGCTGACGATCTGCTCGCTCGGTCTGGGTATGGCGCACGCGGCGGGAAGCGGCGAAGCGGATCCGCCACTGCCCCTGTTCGACGCTCACCTGCACTACAACTGGGAACCGGCAGCGCATTTCCCACTCGCCAGGCTGCATGCCCTGTTCCGCGCACAGAGGATCATGGGCATCCTCGCCACCAGCCACCCCAACGATGGTACGCGCGCGCTCCAGGAGGCGAAATCCAAGGATCTCTGGGTGGTACCCTTCATCCGCCCCTATCGGACGCGCAGCGACGTACAGACCTGGATGAACGATCCGCAGACCACGGAGCTGATCGTCGGCGAGTTCAAGCATGGCTATTACCAGGGTATCGGCGAGTTTCACCTGGCAGGCCAGGCAGCCCATGGGCCACAGGTCAGGAAAACCGTCGACTTTGCCGTAAGGCAAGGTCTCTACCTGCACGCCCACGCCGATGACGAGGCCCTGGAAATCCTTTTCGGCCAGAACCCGGGGGCGAAGATCATCTGGGCGCACACCGGATTTTCGACCGAGCCGGCCAGGGTCGAAAACTTCCTGCGGAAGTATCCCAACCTGTGGTGCGAGCTCTCCTACCGCCACGGCATCACGGACGGCAACGGCAAGCTCACCCGGGACTGGCAGACCCTGTTCGAGAGGTACCCGGAACGTTTTCTCGTTGGTTCCGACACCTGGATCGACGAGCGCTGGAACAATTACGGCGACATCATGGCCACCTACCGCACCTGGTTGGCACAGTTGCCACCCGACGTGGCCGAACAGATCGCCTTCCGCAACGCCGAGCGACTGTTCCGCAGAAAGTGAGCCGGCTAGCCGGGCGAATCGGCTGCCCGGCGCGCGCCATCGGTCGCAAACAAGCGCACTAGCGGCTGAATTCCCGGCTGCTTTGGTTTGCCGGGACTTCTTGTTAGAATTCGTCGCTCATGCGGCAGCCATCCGCTGCCTGGCCAGGTGAACCCCACGTATGCTCTCGACCCTCCCGAAGCAGTTTTCGGCATCGCTCCGTGCCTTGATCGTCGGCCTGCTGGTCGGCTGTTGCGTTTCCACCGCGGTCGCCGACGAGCTTGCGGAAGCCGAGCGTCTGTTGAAACAGGGCCAGGCTCTACAGGCCCTTGACAAGGTCGAGCTGGCCATCGCGGGCAAACCGAGAGAGCTCCACGGACGCTTCCTCAAAGGCCTGATCCTCACCGAGATGGGTCGCCAGAGCGAAGCAATCACCCTATACACGCAGATCAGCGAGGACTATCCCGAACTGCCGGAACCCTACAACAACCTGGCCGTGCTGTATGCCCAGCAGAAACAGTACGACAGGGCGCGTCAACTGCTCGAAATGGCCATCAGGACTCACCCGGGATACGCCCTGGCGCGCGAGAACCTGGGCGACGTCTATGTCCGGCTGGCCAGCCAGTCTTATGATGAAGCGCTCCGCCTCGATGCCTCGAACAAGGCAATGAAGGCCAAGCTGGCCCAACTGCGCGAGCTGGGCAGTGCCCCGGCAACCGGCGGGAGGGTCAAGTAGAAGCTGGATGCCAGCGATGCCTGCGCCTGACGACGCCATCCCCACCCTGACGCAAGCAACCTCCAGCCCTTGCCAAACCGCCGCATGCCACCGCCTGTCCGCCGCCGCCTGTTGATCGCTCTGGCCGCCGTTTTCCTGATTGCCGGTGTGGTCTGGTGGGTCACCCGGCCGGAGCCGGTCGCCGTCGTACTGAAGACCATCGAACGTGGCCTCGTCGAAGCGACGATCTCGAACACCCGTGCGGGAACGGTCGAGGCTTGCCAGCGCACCAGGCTGTCGACCATCACCGGCGGGCGCATCGAAGTTCTGGCTGTCAAGGAAGGGGACCGGGTCAGCAAGGGCCAGTTGCTGATGAAACTCTGGAACGACGACCAACAGGCGCAGAGCACCTGGCTTGCGGCACAGGTCGCAACAGCCCGCCAGCGCGTCGCCGAAGCCTGCATCATGGCGGCCAACCTCGAACGGGAAGCCGAACGGCAGTCGGCACTGCGCGCCCGGGGTTTCGTCTCGGGAACCCGCGAGGAGAACGCACGCAGCGAGGCACGGGCCCGACGCGCCAGCTGCGCTGCGGCCAAGGCCGACGTTGCCCAGGCCGAGGCGAGGGTCAGGCTGAGCCACGTCGAACAGGGGCGAACGGTGCTCTACGCGCCCTTCGCCGGCACCATCGCCAAAATCGTCGGCGAAGTGGGCGAATACTCGACGCCATCGCCACCCGGGGTGCCGACCCCGCCGGCGATCGACCTGATCGACGACTCCTGCCTCTATGTCAAGGCACCGATGGACGAAGTCGACGCGCCGCGGATCGCCGCCGGGCAGCCCGTGCGGATCAGTCTCGACGCGCTGCCCGGGCGGTCCTTCGCGGGCACGGTCAGACGCATCGCGCCCTACGTCTCGGCGGTCGAAAAACAGGCGCGCACGGTCGATATCGAGGCGACCTTCAATGACCCCAGCGCGCCGGGCAAGCTGCTGGTCGGTTACAGCGCCGACCTTGAAGTCATCCTCGCGGTCCGCGAAAACGTCATTCGCATCGCTTCGTCGGCGCTGCTCGCCGGCGGCCGCGTGCTGGTCGCCGACAGCGACGGCCGGCTGGCCGAGCGCCAGGTGAGAACCGGACTGGCGAACTGGGAGTTCACCGAGGTGATCGATGGCCTGCAGGTCGGCGAACTGGTCGTCACCTCGCTCGAACGGGCCGGGGTCAAACCCGGCGCGCACTATGTCGAGGACCACAAGCCGACAACCGGCAAGTGATTGATGGCTGCAGTGCTGATCGAGCTGTCGGGTATCGAACGGGTCTTCCACCTCGGTGACAGCAATGTGCACGCGCTGCGCCAGCTTGACGTGAGCATTGGCGCCGGCGACTACGTTGCCGTCATGGGGCCTTCCGGCTCGGGCAAGTCGACGCTCCTCAACCTGCTCGGCCTGCTCGACCGGCCCGATGCCGGCACTTACCGTCTGGAAGGGCGCGACGTCACCACCTTGTCGGCCGAAGAGCAGGCGCGCGTGCGCAGCAAGCGAATCGGCTTCGTCTTCCAGAGTTTCCATCTCGTGCCCCGGCTGACCGCCGCCGAGAACATCGCCCTGCCCATGGTGCTGGCCGGCCTGCCACCAGCCGAACGCGCCGCGCGCGTCAGCCGGGCGCTCAGCGATTATGGATTGAGCAACCGGGCCGATCACCGTCCGGACCAGCTCTCGGGTGGCCAGCGCCAGCGCGTCGCGATTGCCCGGGCAACCATCATGCGGCCGGCAGTGATTCTCGCCGACGAGCCGACCGGCAACCTTGATCGGGCGACCGGCGAGGAAGTGCTTCGCCTGCTCGAGCAACTCAATCAGGATGGCGTCACCCTGATCGTCGTCACCCACGACAGCGTGCTGGGCGCGCGCGCGCGCCGGCAACTGCTGATGGAGGACGGCGCATTACGGCACGACCGCCGGCGTGACAGCGAGACCAACCCATGCGCGCCCCCGACCTGATCCGCTTCGCCCGTGATGCGGCAACCGGCAATCCGCTGCGCACCCTTCTGCTGATCCTGGCCATGGCCATCGGCGTGGCCGCCGTGGTCATCCTGACGGCGCTCGGTGACGGTGCGCGCCGCTACGTGCTCAACCAGTTTTCTTCGATCGGCAGCAATCTGGTGATCGTTCTGCCCGGTCGCTCACAGACCGGTGGCTTCAACCCGGGCAACGCCATCACCAGTACACCGCGTGACCTGACGGTGGACGATGCGCAGGCGCTGCGGCGCGCCAGCGCCGTGCACCGGGTCGCGCCGCTCGCCGTCGGCACCTCGGAGATCAGCGCTGGCGGCAAGCTGCGCGAGGTCATGGTGGCCGGAACCACCGCCGACTTCATCGAAGTGCGCCGCCTGGCCCTGGCGCAAGGGCGGTTCCTGCCAGCGGGCGACTGGCGACGCGGCGTGTCCGAAGCAGTCATCGGCGCCCGCATTCGCGATGAGATGTTTGGCCAGCAGGAGGCGCTCGGCCAACTGGTGCGCGTCGGCGACCGACGGTTTCGCATCGTCGGCGTTCTCGCTTCGACCGGTCAGGGGCTGGGCATGAATACCGACGAACTGGTGATCGTTCCGGTCGCCCTGGCGCAGGCCATGTTCAACAGCAACACCCTCTTCCGCATCCTGGTCGAGGCGGCCAGCCGGGAAGCGATCGAGCCGGCCAGGACGCAGGTTGCCGAAATCATCCGGCTGCGCCACGAGGGCGAACAGGACGTGACGATCATCACCCAGGATGCGGTACTCGCCACTTTCGACCGCCTGCTCGGCACGATGACCCTTGCCGTGGCCGGCATCGCGGCGATCAGCCTGGCCGTTGCCGGCATCCTGGTGATGAACGTCATGCTCGTCTCGGTCACCCAGCGCACGGCCGAAATCGGCCTGCTCAAGGCGCTCGGAGCAACTGGAGCGACCATCCGCAACGCCTTTCTGACCGAAGCGGCCATGTTGTCGGTGGCCGGCGCCCTGCTCGGTTTCGCCCTTGGCCAACTGGGCGCGGCGATCATCCGGCAACTGTATCCCGCCTTTCCGGCCTTCCCGCCCGACTGGGCGGTACTGGCCGGACTGGGCACGGCGCTGACCACCGGCATCGCCTTTGGCGTCCTGCCGGCGCGCCGGGCGGCGCGGCTCGACCCCGTGCAGTCCCTGTCGAAGCGCTGAGCCATCCCGGCAGACCGCGATGATCCGCCCGCGCGACTCGCTCCGACTCGCCCTGCGCGCCATCACCGCGCACCGGCTGCGCAGTTTTCTCACCCTGCTCGGCATTGCCGTCGGCATCGCCGCCGTCATCCTGCTGACCTCGATCGGCGAGGGTATTCACCGCTTCGTCCTCGCCGAGTTCACCCAGTTCGGCACCAACGTGATCAGCGTCTCACCGGGCAAGACCAGAACCGCAGGCCACGCACCGACCGGCATCCCGACCTCGGTACGACCCCTGACCCTGGACGATGCGCGTGCCCTCGAACATCTGCCGCACATCACCGGCATGACCGCCACCGTCTGGGGAAACACCGAGGTCAACGCCAATGGCCGCCTGCGCCGGACCACCGTCAATGGGGTCAGCGCGGCAATGCTCAAGGTGTTCAGCATCCGGGTACGCAGCGGTCAGTTCCTGCCCGCCGAGGATGCCGACAACGCACGTGCCTTCCTCGTGCTCGGCGCCAAACTCAAGGAAGAGCTGTTCGGCGGCGACAACCCGCTGGGCGCGCGGGTGCGTGTCGGCGGCCTGCAGTTTCGCGTCATCGGGGTTCTCGAAGCGAAGGGACAGTTCCTCGGCATCGACCTCGACGACGCGGCCTACATCCCGACCGCCCGCGCGCTCGAACTCTACAACCGCGACGGAATCATGAAGATCGACCTCTCTTATGAGGAGGGAGTCCCGGCCGCTGCAGTCAGCGCGCTGGTTACGGCAACACTCAAGGCGCGCCACGGACGCGAAGACTTCACCATCACGACGCAGGAAGACATGCTGCGCACCTTGTCAAACATCCTCGACGTCCTGACCATGGCGGTAGGAGCGCTGGGCAGCATCTCGCTGCTCGTCGGCGGGGTCGGCATCGTCACCATCATGACCATCGCGGTGGCCGAGCGCACCGGGGAAATCGGCCTGCTGGTCGCCCTCGGCGCGCCACGCCGCACGATTCTCGGTCTCTTTCTCGGCGAGGCGGTCGCACTTTCGGCGCTCGGCGGGCTGCTCGGCCTTTTGCTCGGAATCGGGCTGGCGCAACTGATCCACCTGCTGCTGCCCGCCCTGCCGGTACACACCCCGCTCAGCTTCGTCGCACTGGCCGAAGGACTGGCGATCGCCATTGGCCTGCTGGCGGGAGTGCTCCCCGCCCGGCGAGCCGCCGGTCTGAACGCCGTCGAAGCCTTGCGTGCCGAGTAAGGCGATACGGATGGGCCAAGCGGCAAGAGGTCCGGATCTGCGCACGATCGAAATGGGCGAGCGGGCGACACCGACCATCCCGCTGGGATCGACCCACCGGATGCCAGCGAGAGGCTCGCCCCATCAGCCGACCCTCGCCCGGCTGGCTGTCGGATTTTTTTACACCCGCTCCTCCGAAGGCTGGAAGAATGGCCAGACAATATCTATAAATCATGTCTTTGTGTTGTATGGCGCAGTTTGTGCTTCCGATCGACAAAAAAATAATCTGGTGTACTGCTTCACAGAAAGGCAGACAGATCGGCCGACCGCGTGATCGCGGTCGGCTATTTTTCCTGGCACGCTCAAGACGCTTATTACCGAAGGAGGAACACAGAGTGGGGGAGATCAATCAGCACCAGGACATGACCGGCACAAACGTACTGCAGCGGCTCGCTGCGCACTGCCTGCCGCAGGCGAGAGCCGTCATACGGCTGGTCGAACGGCAATTGCTGGCCTGGCCGCTGGCCATTGCCTGCCTGACCGTTCCGGCCGGGGTACAGGCGGCCTATTCGAATCTCTTCCTGTTTGGCGACAGCCTGTCCGACAGCGGCAACAACGCATTCGTCTTCGACTACGTGGTCGGACCACCCCTGCCACCCGGTACGCTGCGCACGCCGCTACCCACCTCGGGCAATACCTTCATCCCGGATTTTCCGTACAGCACACCGGTTGGCGGTCGCTACTCGAACGGAGCGGTGTGGGCAGAAACCTTCGCCAGCTCCCCGCACATCGGAAGCGGCGGAGCGTTGGCCTCCAACCTCGGCGGAACGAACTACGCCTATGCGGGGGCTCGGGTCGGGCCGGTCGTCTCGAACTTTCCTTTCAGTCTGAGCACCCAGGTGGCGGGCTTTCTTGCCTCGCTGGCCCAGAACCAGACGGCGGCACCGGCTGACGCCTTGTATGTCGTGGCCGGTGGGGGAAACGACGCACGTGACAGCATCTCCGCAGCCGGCCAGGACATTGCCGCCGGCAAGACGCAGCTCGAGGTGCTGCAAGGCATCCAGGCCCGCGCAGCGGTTTATGCGGGTTACGTCGAAGGGATGGTGGACCAGCTTTTGCTGGCCGGAGCGCATGACATCGTCGTCTGGAACACACCCAACGCCGGGGTGGCGCCCGCCATCCTGGCACAGAACGCGGGGGTGCTGGGTGCAACGGTATCGCAGTTGATGAACCTGTCCCTGCGCCAGGCTCTCGACGATGAACTCGCAGCTGGCGTCCGCATCTTCGACGCCTTCGGCTTCATTACCGGAGTCAGCATGGCGGTGCGGGCCGACCCGATCAATAATCCCTACGGCCTGACGGATGCGGCCAACGCCTGTTCGGCGATCGTCGGAGCGAACTGCGACGATTACTTCTTCTGGGACGGCATTCATCCGACCGCAGCAGGGCACAAGCTGCTTGCCGCAGCCATGGCCAGCTTCGTCCCCGAGCCGGACACCCTGCTTCTCCTGGCGATCAGCTTCTTCGGCCTGGCAGCAGCACGGCAGCGGAAGTCGCGCTAGAATCGGGGAGCCTTGCGACACACAGGCCACGCTCTGGCGAGGCCTTGCTTCTTTCGGGGAAGCCCCCCGCCCGGTTCGGCAAGCCGCAACATCGTCAGCAAAGACCGTGGCCGGACGGGGATCATCCCGGCTGACGCCAGGTCAAGGGCGGCAACGATCGACGGGCAAGGTGCACCAAAGCACCCGACGAGGAGAACAGCGTGTTCTCGGTGTATGGCTTGAGTGGCCCGATCTTCCGTGGCACATTCGAAAGATTCAAGGAGCTGCCCGGCGTTCTCCACAGCAGGGCGATCCGGCCGATTGCCGGGGACGAGCCACGTCTCCCGTTCAACGCCCCGACTGCACAGGCCCTCGGCGCCTACCGCGAAATGCTGCGCGCCGAACCTGATCGTGGCCCGCTCTATCACGCCTACCAGATCATGCAGCGGCAGGTCGTCTCGGTGTCAAGCCGCGACGCCGTCGAACGCGCCTGGCGGCTCCTGCTCGAAAGGCGCATTCACCAGGCGCCGGTCCTCGATCCCGGCTACCAGCTGGTCGGCATCGTCAGCGAGCGGGATCTGCTGACCGCACTCAACGTCGATGAGGGTGGCGCGCGCGACGTCCTGGCGCGCCAGGTCAGCGACGTGATGAGCACACCGGTGGTCAGCGCCGACCCGGTGACGGACATTCGGCGCATCGCTGAGGTGATGCTCGAGCACCAGATCGACGGCGTGCCGATCGTCAACGAAAGCGCGGCACTGGTCGGCTTCGTCTCGCGCAGCGACATCCTGCGTGCAATCATCACCGACCCGCCGCTCAGCCTCTGGCGTTAGCGCCGGTCGCAGCAGACAGCGGCCTCCTTTTTTCCGATCACACTTTCCTCACGAGGCAGCCGATGAGCACAATACCCGTCCGCATCTATCACAACAAGCGCTGCTCGAAGAGCCGTGCCACCTGTCAGCTGGTCGCCGAACGCGGCATCGCCGCCGAAATCATCGACTACCTGAGCACACCGCCGAGCAAGGACGAACTGCGTTCGTTGCTCGACAAGCTCGGCATGCCGGCTGCGGCGCTGGTCCGGCGCGGGGAGGCCGTCTTCAGGGAGCACTACGCCGGGCGTTCGCTCAGCGAAGACGAATGGCTGGACGCGCTGGTCGCGCATCCGATCCTCATCGAACGGCCAATCGTCGTGCGTGGCGACCAGGCAGTGCTCGGCCGGCCACCGGAGAAGGTGCTCAAACTGCTCCAGCCAGGCGGCTGACATCGGCCACCCCGGGGCGGGCGCCAGAGCCTGGCGCCCGCCCCGGATCAACTGCTGACCACATTGCCGGCCGTTCCTACCTCCTCTGGCCGGGCTTGCTCGACCACGAGTCCTTGAGCGTGACGGTGCGATTGAAGACCGGCACACCAGGCTGCGAATCGACACGATCGGCGACGAAATAGCCATGCCGCTCGAACTGGAAGCGATCTTCCGGACGCGCCTCCTTCAGCGAGGGCTCAAGCCAGGCTTCGATGACACGAATGCTGCCCGGGTTGATGTCCTCGCGGAAGTCACGCTCGATGCCTTCGGGATCACCTTCGCGCCTGGCACCGGGAGAGGGGACGACAAACAGCCGGTCGTATAGCCGCACCTCGGTGAGGCAGGCCGCCGCCGCAGAAACCCAGTGCAGGTTGCCCTTGACCTTGTAGTTGTCGGCGCCGGCGCTGCCGCTCTTCGAGTCCGGCAGGTAGTCGCAGTGCACCGCGTTGACCACGCCGTTCTGGTCGCGCTCGCAACCCGTGCAGCGCACGACGTAAGCATGCCGCAGGCGAACCAGATTGCCCGGATAGAGTCGATGATAACCCTTGCCCGGTTGCTCCATGAAGTCTTCCCGTTCGATCCACAACTCGCGGCCGAAAGGCATCACACGCTTGCCCATCTCGGGCCTCAGCGGATGATTGGGGGCATGGCAATCCTCGCTCTGCCCGGCCGGATAATTGTCGATGACCAGCCTGAGCGGGTCGAGCACCGCCATGCGCCGCTCGGCCGAGTCGTTGAGCACCTCGCGCATGGTATCTTCGAGCTGCGTGTACTCGATCAGGGAATCCGAGCGCGAAGCACCGACGCGCTCGGCGAACAGGCGGAAACCTTCGGCCGGATAACCGCGACGACGGGCGCCGACCAGGGTGGGCAGGCGCGGGTCGTCCCAGCCGGCAACGTGCCTTTCCTCGACGAGCTGGATCAGCTTGCGTTTGGAGAGCACGATGTAGGTCAGGTTGAGGCGTGAGAACTCGATCTGCTGCGGTAGCGGGCGCTGCAATAGTCCGCCTTCGGCCAAGCGCTCGAGCACCCAGTCGTAGAACGGCCGCTGGTCGGCGAATTCGAGTGTGCAGATCGAGTGGGTGATGTTCTCCAGCGCATCTTCGATCGGGTGGGCATAGGTGTACATCGGATAAACGCACCAGCGGTCACCGGTGTTGTGATGACTGGCATGCCGGATGCGATAGATCGCCGGATCGCGCAGGTTGATGTTGGCCGCCGCCATGTCGATCTTGGCACGCAGCACATGCGCGCCATCAGGAAACTCGCCCTGCTGCATGCGCTTGAAGAGGTCCATGTTTTCTTCGACGCCACGCTGGCGAAAGGGCGAATCGGTACCCGGCTCGATCAACGTGCCGCGCGTGGCGCGCATCTCGTCGGCACTCTGGCTATCGACGTAGGCGTTGCCGCTGGCAATCAGGTACTCGGCAAACTCCACCATCCAGTCGAAATAGTTGGAAGCAAAATAGAGGTTGCATTCCCGCACCGCGGCTTCAGCCGATTCCACAGCCGCATCTTCCCAGGAGAAACCCAGCCAGCGTACCGAATCGACGATCGAATCGACGTATTCCTGTTCCTCCTTCTCCGGATTGGTATCGTCGAAGCGCAGATGGCAGCGACCACCGTAATCCTGTGCCAGTCCGAAATTCAGGCAGATCGACTTGGCGTGACCGAAGTGCAGATAGCCGTTCGGTTCAGGCGGAAAACGTGTACGGATGCGTGCCGGATCGAGCGGGCCGGTGAGCTGTCGTGCTGCCGGGCCCGGGCTGCCCGACCAGCGGCGCTGCGTGTGCTTGCCTGCGGCGAGGTCGGCTTCGATGAGGTTGCGGATGAAATTGGTGCTGGCGAGTGTGGATGAACTCGCCGCATTGCTGGTTGGCTCCTGGCTCACGTGGCAGTCCTTGGTTCGAGAAGCTTCGCATTTTACCCGGCGACGCTGGCAAAACCGCTAGATTTCATGTGCCAGGGCGAATCGCCAGCCGCCGCCCGGCAAGGCGCCGGGATCTCCGCCGCGCCGGAGTGCGGGCTACCCGGATTCAGACGGTCCGGCGCGCCGAACGGCGGCCGTTGCGGCCAGGGCGTGCGCGCGCAGTTCGAAGGCGCTGACCATGCTGCTGGCCATCGGCAGGATCAGCATCTCGACGACGGGCATCAGGAAAAATGAGCGCATCACACAGTCGAGGGTGAAGTCGACGTGACAGTGGTCATAGGCCAGCGGCGAGAAGGTCCACCGGATGTCGAAGCGGCAGAACGAGCGATCCTGCGAAACGATGCTGATGCCGTTTGGCCGGGCAAGTTCGGTGCGCGTCCGGAAACGGTGCCGCAACAGTCCGAGTGCCAGACTCTGCTC
>NZ_JAEUOL010000248.1 GCF_016789985.1 Accumulibacter sp. | reverse complement strand
GCGGCGCGCTGGGCGTTCCGCTGACACCGGAACGCAGCATTGCCGTCGATCCTCGCCACGTGCCCCTGGGCGCTCCGGTCTTTCTCTCCACCAGCCAACCCGACTCGGCCACACCCCTGCGCCGGCTCGTCCTGGCACAGGACACGGGCAGCGCGATTCGCGGCGTGGTGCGTGCCGATCTGTTCTGGGGGTTCGGCGCCGCGGCCGGCAATCAGGCCGGACGCATGAAGCAGCAAGGACAGATGTGGGTTCTGCTGCCAGCCGGCGCTGCACCACCCTAATCCAGGGATGACACAGCCTGGTGCATGCTGCCTCCATTCTGGTGCGCTGGCGCGTGGAAATGCATCATGTTGGTGCGTTGTGCTGCGAGAAAGACCTCAAAATGGTGAATCCGACCGCCACATGATCCTGGAACAGGAATTGCTTGATGGCTCCATCCCGAATCTCTGGAGGAGTCATGGAAGCGCTCAAGTCTGGTAGCGACGTTCTCTTCATTCTGCTCGGCGGCATCATGGTGCTGGCGATGCATTCCGGCTTTGCCTTTCTCGAACTGGGCACGGTGCGCAAGAAGAGCCAGGTCAACGCATTGGTGAAGATTCTGGCCGATTTCTCGGTATCGACCATTGCCTATTTCTTCGTCGGTTACAGCATGGCCTACGGCATCAACTTCTTTGCCGGTGCCGACACCCTGCTCGAGAAGAACGGCTTCGAACTGACCAAGTTCTTCTTCCTGCTCACCTTTGCAGCGGCCATCCCGGCCATCATCTCGGGCGGCATCGCCGAGCGGGCGCGCTTCTATCCGCAACTGGCGGCCACCTTCCTGATTGTCGCCCTGATCTATCCCCTCTTCGAGGGAATTGCCTGGAATCAGGCCTTCGGCATCCAGGCCTGGCTGAAGGCCACCTATGGCGAAGAGTTCCATGACTTCGCCGGTTCGGTGGTGGTGCACGCCATGGGCGGCTGGATCGCCCTGCCCGCCGTATTGCTGCTCGGCGCTCGCCATGGTCGCTACACCCGCGAAGGGCGGATCTCGGCGCACCCGCCGTCGTCCATCCCCTTCCTGGCCCTGGGCGCCTGGATTCTGACCGTCGGCTGGTTCGGCTTCAATGTGATGAGCGCACAGACCATCGACAAAATCTCGGGCCTGGTGGCGATGAACTCTCTGATGGCGATGGTCGGCGGAACCCTGGTCGCACTGGTGGCAGGCCGCAACGACCCCGGCTTCGTGCATAACGGCCCGCTGGCCGGTCTGGTTGCTGTCTGCGCCGGGTCCGACCTGATGCACCCAATGGGTGCGCTGGTCGTCGGGGGAGTGGCTGGTGGACTGTTCGTCATGATGTTCACTCTGACCCAGAACCGCTGGAAAATCGATGACGTCCTCGGTGTCTGGCCGCTGCACGGTCTCTGCGGCGCCTGGGGTGGTCTCGCCGCCGGCATCTTCGGCAGCAAGACGCTGGGTGGAGTCGGCGGCGTCGCTTTCATGCCCCAGTTGCTGATGACCGGTCTGGCGATCGGCATTGCGCTGCTCGGCAGCGGCGTAGTCTATGGTCTGCTGAAAGCCTTCGTCGGGCTACGCCTCGATCAGGAGCAGGAGTATAACGGCGCCGATCTCTCGATCCACAAGATCACTGCGACGCCTGAGCGCGAGACGAACTGGTAGGCCCCTCCCGCCGCCGACCAACGCGGGGAGCAGCGGGAGACAGCCTGGCTGCCGCCCCGAGCAACGACCGCCAGGAAAGATCAGAGATTGCAGAACAGCATGTCGAACTCGACGTCGTGGTCGCAGTGCCGTGGCCGGTGATCGCTGTCCGGGCGGGTGAAGCGGATGTTCAGCGCATATTTGTTGGCGCTGATTTCGGGAATGTAGGGGTCGTGCAGCTTGAGCGAGATGCGCACCATCTGCGAGGTGCTCTGCGCACTGCTGCCGCCGAGCATCAGCTGGAAAGCGCCGCCGGCTGCCACATGGTGCTCCGGACGGCCGCTGGCGCGCAGCAGACGGAGCACGATGACCAGGGCGTCACGCAGCGGCAGCAGGGGCTGCAGCCAGGCGAGCAGGGCCTCGCGGCGCACTTCGGGAGACTGATGCCGCCAGTAATGATATGACGGCAGATCGAACTCGCAGACACCACCGGGAATGCTCGCCCGGCTCTTGATGCTCATCAGCCAGTCGTTGTCGCGCAGGTGCTGGCCAATCTTGCCGGCCATGCCGAGCAAGGCTGCGGACGCCTGCTCGATCTCGTACAGGGCACCCGAAAGTGCTTCTTCCGAGATATCCGGGTTGTTGCGGAAAACCAGCAGGCTCTGGCGCTGACGTTCGAGTTCCTGAATGAGATCCATCTTGAGGTCGGCGCGCCCGGCCACATCGAGGATTTCGAAGAGGGTCAGCAGTACGATATGGTGTTCCTGCGAGCCATCCCGCTGCATGAAGCTGCTCAGCTTGTGGAACAAATCCTCAAGACGCAACAGCGTGCGTATGCGTTCATTGAAGGGATATTCGTATGTGATCACACTGCCGCCAGCGTCGGGAACGGGAATTTTTCATGATTCTGAATCATTTGCCACAAAACCTCAACGCCGAACATGAGCTTTCGCCCGTGCCAGGTCGACGTAGCGCTGGTGCAGCGCGGCGACCTGCGGCAGCAGCTCTTCGAGCCCGCTGTCGTTGAACACCACGTCGTCGGCTGCCGCCCGCCTTGCCGCGCGCGAAGCCTGACTGGCGATGATCGCTTCGACCTCTTCAGCCGCCAGCCCGCTACGCGCCATGACGCGCGAAACCTGTATCGTCGTGTCACAGTCCACGACCAGGATGCGATCCGCGCGCTCGCGATAGGTGCCTGATTCGACCAGCAGCGGCACGACCAGCAGAACGTAGGGTGCGGTCGTCGCGGCGGCCGCACAGCGCGTCTCGCTTTCCTGTCTGATCAACGGGTGCAGGATGGCCTCGAGCCTTGCCTTGGCCGAGCGATCGGAGAAAACCAGGCGGCGCATCGCAGCACGGTCGAGACCGCCGTCGGCACGCCGGATGCTGTCACCAAAAGCACCGACGATCGCCGACATGGCTACGCCATGCGGGCCGGTCAACTGGTGGGCAATCACATCCGTATCGACCAGGGCGGCGCCACGTGCGGCAAACAGATCGGCCACCGTGCTCTTGCCACTGCCGATACCACCGGTCAGGCCCACAACGAGGCTCATCGGGACGTTCCAGCGCTCGCCTTGCACGCCTTCGGACCAAGTTTGGGCTGCAGCGCAACAATCGCCTGGCGCAGGGCGTCGGCCTGTTCCTCCGGACCGTGGATTTCGAGCACGGCGTAGGGCGGCTTGCCCTTGCGTTCGCCCATCCTGGCGGACTTGACTCCCTTGCCGCGCAGCATTTCGAGGCCGGCGTTGGCGGCTTCCTCGGTACGGTAGGTGCCGAGCGAAATCGCCAGCTGGTTGGGCCCGCTGGCCTG
>NZ_JAEUOL010000229.1 GCF_016789985.1 Accumulibacter sp. | reverse complement strand
GATGATGCGGTGCGTCTCTTCATCGAAGATCAGCTTGGTGAAGCCCTCCTCCCGACCGTTGGCCAGCGCGCGCCCGGACGCCGCCCAGGGGAAGACACTCTTGCCGTACTTGATGCCTTCGGTCCGGCATTGCTCCTCGGTCTTGCCGGCCCAGGCGATCTCCGGATCGGTATAGGCTACCGAGGGAATCTGCAGGGCGTCGAAGCAGCGCTTGCTGCCGTGTGCCGCTTCGGCGGCGACATGTGCCTCATGCACGCCCTTGTGGGCGAGCATCGGCTGGCCAACGATGTCGCCGATGGCGAAGATGTGCGGCACGTTGGTGCGCAACTGCGTATCGACCGGAATGAAACCGCGCTCATTGACGAGGACACCGGCCTTGTCGGCTGCCAGCTTTCGCCCGTTGGGCGAGCGGCCGACGGCGACCAGCACGAGGTCGAAACGCTCCTTCTCGTCGCTGCTGTAAGTGACTTCGATTCCCTCGGGAGTGGCCGTTGCGGCCACCACGCCGGTGTTGAGCAGGATGCGGTCGAAGCGGTGGGCATTGCGCTTCTCCCAGACCTTGACCAGATCACGATCGGCGCCCGGCATGAGCACCGCCCCGAGTTCGACAACGGTGATGCGCGAACCGAGCGCCGAGTAGACGCTGGCCATTTCGAGACCGATGATGCCGCCACCGACGACCAGCATGCGCTTCGGAATCTGGCGCAGTTCGAGGGCGCCGGTCGAGTCGACGACGCGCGGGTCATCGGGCATGAAGGGCAGCGCGATCGGCTGCGATCCGGCAGCGATGATCGCCTTCTGGAAGCGGATCAGCTTGCTGCCACCACCGGCCAGCGCCACTTCGAGATGATGCGGGTCGGCAAACTGGCCGACCCCCTGCACCACTTCGACCTTGCGCCCCTTGGCCATGCCGGCGAGACCGCCGGTCAACTTGCCGACCACCTTGTCCTTGTGCGCACGCAGCTTGTCGAGATCGACACTCGGAGTAGCGAAGCTGACGCCGCAGTCGCCCATGTGCTGCGCTTCGTCCATCACCACGGCGATGTGCAGCAGCGCTTTCGACGGAATGCAGCCGACGTTGAGGCAGACGCCACCGAGCGTCGGGTAGCGCTCGACGAGGACGGTCTTCATGCCGAGGTCGGCGCTGCGGAAGGCTGCCGAGTAGCCACCCGGGCCGGCACCGAGCACCAGCATTTCGCACTCGAGGTCGGCGCTGCCGCTGACTGCCGGTCCGGCCGGTGCGGCCGGTGGGGTCGGCGCGGCACTGGCGGCTGGCGGAGCGCTGGCGGCGACCGCCTGGTCAGCAGTGGCGGTTTCGATCAGCGCCACGACAGACCCGGCGGAAACCTTGTCGCCGAGCTTCACCCTGACTTCCCTGACCACGCCGGCAACGTTGCTCGGCACATCCATCGTCGCCTTGTCGGACTCGAGGGTGACCAGTGCGTCGTCGATCCTGACCGTGTCGCCGGGCTTGACGCAGAGATCGATGACCGGCACGTCGTGATAGTCGCCGATGTCGGGAACGCTTGCTTCAATGATCTGGCTCATGATTTTCTCCCGCTCAGAGCAGCACGCGCCGCATATCGGCGAGGAGTTGCGCAAGGTACACGTTGAAGCGTGTCGCCAGTGCCCCGTCGATGACACGGTGATCGGCGGAGAGCGACATCGGCAGGATCAGCCGCGGCGCGAACTCCTTGCCGTTCCACACTGGTTTCATGACCGACTTGTTGACCCCCAGGATGGCCACTTCCGGCGCGTTGATGATCGGCGAGAAGCTGGTGCCACCGATACCACCGAGGCTCGATATGGTGAAGCAGGCGCCCGACATCTCGCCCGGCGTCAGCTTGCCGTCGCGTGCTTTTCTGGCCAGTTCGCCGCTCTCCAGTGCAAGCTGCACCACCGATTTCTGGTCGGCGTCCCGGATCACCGGAACGACCAGGCCGTTCGGCGTGTCGGCGGCGAAGGCGATGTGCACGTACTGCTTGAGCACCAGGTTGTCCCCGTCGAGCGAGCTGTTGAACTCGGGGAATTTCTTCAGCGCCACGCTGCAGGCTTTGATCAGGAAGGCGAGCATGGTCAGCTTGAGCCCCGACTTTTCGTTCTCGCGGTTGATCGCCACCCGGAAGGCTTCGAGGTCGGTGATGTCGGCGTCCTCATGGTAGGTGACCGCCGGAATCATTACCCAGTTGCGTGCCAGGTTCTGCGCCGAGATCTTCTTGATGCGGGCGAGTGGCTTGACCTCGACCGGACCGAACTTGGCGAAGTCGACCTTCGGCCAGGGCAGGAGGTCCAGCCCGCCACCCAGCGCCGGCGCGGCAGCAGCAGCGGGCGCCGCCGCCGCGCTCAGCACACTCTTGACGTAAGCGCTGACATCCTCCTTGAGGATGCGCCCTTTCGGCCCGCTGGCACCGACCTTGGCAAGGTCGACGCCGAGTTCGCGCGCCAGCAGGCGAACCGACGGACTGGCATGGGTCCGGGCACCCAGCGCCAGACCCGGTGTCGGCGGTGTGGTGGAGACCGGGACGGCCACGCGGCCCGCCGCAGCAGTTGTCGCAGCAGTTGCCGCGGCGGGCTGGACGTCGGCCGTGGCGGCCAGCGGAGCGGGTGGCGCGCGGCCGGCACCGGTTTCGACCACGGCGACGACGCTGCCGGCGGAAACCTTGTCGCCGAGTGACACCCTGAGCTCACGGATCACCCCGGCGACCGACGACGGCACATCCATCGTCGCCTTGTCCGATTCGAGGGTAACCAGTGCGTCGTCCACCTTGACCGTGTCGCCAGGCTTGACGCAGAGGTCGATCACCGGCACGTCGTGGTAGTCGCCAATGTCGGGCACCAGCACCTCGACCGTCGCGCCGGCCGAAGCGGCCACTGGTGCCGCAGCCGCCGGCGCCGGCGCGCCGGCTTCGGCTGCAGTCTCGAGGATGACCACCACCGCGCCTTCGGAGAGCTTCTCGCCAAGCGCCACACGGATCTCCCTGACCACGCCGGCCACCGGTGAGGGCACATCCATCGTCGCCTTGTCGGACTCGAGGGTGATCAGTGCATCATCGACCTTGACGACGTCGCCGACGATGACACAGATGTCGATCACCGGCACGTCGTGGTAGTCGCCAATGTCCGGGACTTTTGCTTCGATCAATTGACTCATCAGAGGGCTCCCTTAAACCGTCGTCGGGTTGGGTTTGTTCACGTCGATGCCATAGCGGGTGATCGCCTCGGCAATCTTGCCGCGCTCGATCGTCCCGTCATCGGCCAGCGCCTTGAGCGCGGCGACGGTGACCCAGCGGCGATCGACCTCGAAGAAATGCCGCAGTTTTTCGCGCGTGTCCGAACGACCGAAGCCGTCGGTACCCAGCGTCACGTAGCGACGATTGAGGAAGGGACGAATCTGCTCGGCGAACAGACGAACGTAGTCGGTCGCCGCGACGATCGGGCCACGCGTATCGCCCAGGCAGGTTTCGACGTGCGACACCCGAGGCTTGGCCAGCGGGTTGAGCATGTTCCAGCGCTGCACGTCGACACCTTCACGTGCCAGTTCGGTGAAGCTCGGGCAGCCCCAGAGGTCGGCATCGACGCCCCAGTCGTTCTTGAGCAGTTCGGCGGCGGCGATCACCTCGCGGAAGATCGTTCCGCAACCCAGCAGTTGCACACGCGGGGCGGCCGGCCGGGTGTCGGACGACTGGCCGCGGCGCAGCAGATACATTCCCTTGAGGATGTCGCGCTCGGCGCCGGCCGGCATTTCCGGATGCTCGTAGTTCTCGTTCATCACGGTGATGTAGTAGAAGAGGTCTTCCTGCTCCTGGTACATCCGGCGCATTCCCTCGCGCATGATGACGGCGACTTCGAAGGAGAAGGTCGGGTCGTAGCTCAGGCAGTTCGGAATCAGACTGGAAAGGACCAGCGAATGGCCATCCTCGTGCTGCAGACCCTCGCCGTTCAGCGTCGTGCGACCGGCCGTGCCGCCGATCAGGAAGCCGCGCGCCCGTTGGTCGGCAGCCGCCCAGCAAAGATCCATCGTGCGCTGCAGCCCGAACATCGAATAGCAGATGTAGAACGGGATCATCTGCACCCCGTGCACCGAGTACGCAGTCGCGGCGGCAATCCAGTCGCTCATCGCGCCGGCCTCGTTGATTCCCTCCTGCAGCACCTGACCGTCCTTTGATTCCTTGTAGAACATCAACTGGTCATGATCCTCGGGAACATACTTCTGGCCTTCCTGGTTCCAGATGCCGATCTGCCGGAACAGGCCTTCCATGCCGAAGGTGCGCGATTCGTCGGGAACGATCGGAACGACGTGGCGGCCGACCTTCTTGTCCTTGAGCAGGATGTTGAGCAGCCTGACGATGGCCATCGTGGTGGACACCTCGCGGCCCTCGCCCGAGGCCTTGAGCAGCGCGTCAAAGGCGGACAGTTCGGGGATCTCGAGCGGCTCGGCCGAGCGCCGGCGCCTCGGCAGGTAGCCACCCAGATCCATCCGCCGCTGTCGCATGTAGGTCAGCTCGGGCGAGCCTTCGGCAAACTTGAGGTAGGGCAGTTCCTCGATCTGGTCGTCACGCACCGGCAGAGCGAAACGGTCGCGGAACCGCTTGATCGCATCGAAATCGAGTTTCTTCTGCTGATGCGAGATGTTCATCCCCTCGCCGGCCTGACCCATGCCATAGCCCTTGATCGTCTTGGCCAGGATCAGCGTCGGCTGCCCCTGGTGCTCGACGGCGCTCTTGTAGGCGCTGAAGATCTTGAAGATGTCGTGGCCACCGCGGTTCAAGGCCCAGACCTGATCGTCGGTCCAGTCGGCGACGAGTTCCCTCAGTTCCGGCGTGTTGAAGAAGTGCTCGCGCACATAGGCGCCGTTCTTCGCCTTGAAGGTCTGGTACTCGCCGTCCACCGCCTCCATCATCCGCCGTTTGAGGATGCCCTTCTTGTCGCGCAGGAACAGCGCGTCCCAGTGGGTTCCCCAGATCAGCTTGATGACGTTCCAGCCGGCACCGCGGAAGGTTCCCTCGAGTTCCTGGATGATCTTGCCGTTGCCGCGCACTGGACCGTCCAGACGCTGCAGGTTGCAGTTGATCACGAAAATCAGGTTGTCGAGCCGCTCGCGCGCGGCCATGCCGATGGCACCGAGCGATTCGACCTCATCGGTCTCGCCGTCACCGAGGAAGGCCCAGACCTTGCGGTCGCCGGCCTGAATGAAACCGCGGCTGTCGAGGTATTTCATGAAGCGCGCCTGATAGATCGCCTGGATCGGGCCGAGGCCCATCGACACCGTCGGAAACTGCCAGAAATCGGGCATCAGCCAGGGGTGTGGATAGGACGAAATGCCCTTGCCGTCGACTTCCTGGCGAAAGCAGTCCATCTGTTCGTCGGTCAGGCGCCCGAGCAGATGCGCCCGTGCATAGACGCCCGGCACCGAGTGGCCCTGGAAGAAGATCAGGTCGCCACCATGCTGCTCGGAGGGTGCGTGCCAGAACCACGAAAAACCGACGTCGTAGAGCGCCGCGGCCGAAGCGAATGAGGCGATGTGACCACCGACGTTGCTGTGCTTGTTGGCGCGCACCACCATCGCCATGGCGTTCCAGCGAATGTAGTTGTGAATCCTGATTTCCAGGTCGGCGTTGCCGGGATACTTCGGCTGCCGATCGACCGGAATCGTGTTTACGTACTCGGTGGTGGCACTGTAGGGAATGTCGATTCCCTCCTGACGCGCCTGGCCAATCAGGCCTTCGATCAGGAAATGGGCGCGCTCGGCGCCCTCCTTGTCGATCACGCCGCTGAGCGCGTCCTGCCATTCCTGGGTTTCCTGTGGATCCGCATCGCTGATGCTGGCCGACAGCGCGTTTTCGGGCAGAGCTGCCATGACTTTGTCTCCTGATCTGCAGAATCGTG
>NZ_JAEUOL010000184.1 GCF_016789985.1 Accumulibacter sp. | reverse complement strand
CGCAGCAAGGTCCGGGTGAGCTACATCGACTCCGAGGAAATCGAGCGCAACGGCTGTCAGGTGCTGCAGGGCATGGATGCCATCCTGGTGCCGGGCGGTTTCGGCCGGCGCGGCACCGAGGGCAAGATCGCGGCGATCCGCCACGCCCGCGAGCAGCGCATTCCCTTCCTCGGCATCTGTCTCGGCATGCAACTGGCGGTCGTCGAATTCGCCCGTCACGTCGCCGGCATGGACGGCGCCCACAGTAGCGAGTTCGACCCGGCTTCGCCCTACCCGGTGATCGGTCTGATCACCGAGTGGCAGGATGCCTCGGGGCGGCTCGAACTGCGCGACGAGAATTCGGATCTGGGTGGCACGATGCGGCTGGGCGGTCAGGTCTGCCAGTTGAGCGAGGGCACGATGGCGCGGGCGATCTACGGCCGGGCGGAGATCATCGAGCGCCATCGCCACCGTTACGAGGTGAACAACCGGCTGCTCGGGGAACTGGAGCGGAGCGGGCTGGTGGTTTCCGGGCGGGCGCCGGTCACCCGGCTGTGCGAAATCGTCGAGCTGCCAAAGGACGGGGCGAACGCTCACCCGTGGTTTCTCGGTTGTCAGTTCCACCCGGAATTCACCTCGTCGCCGCGCAAGGGCCACCCGCTGTTCACCTCCTTCGTCCAGGCGGCGGCCGCCTGCCGGGCTCAGGCATGAAGCTCTGTCACTTCACGGCAGGTCTCGATCAGCCGCTGTTCCTGATCGCCGGTCCGTGCACCGCCGAGTCGCTCGATCTGTGCCTCGAGGTCGCCGGACAGATGCAGGAGGTCTGCGCTCGCCTGGGCATGCCGTACCTCTTCAAGGCGTCCTACGACAAGGCCAACCGCAGTTCGGGACGCTCGCCGCGCGGGCCGGGCATCGACGAAGGCCTGCACATGCTGGCGGAAGTGCGGCGGCAGATCGGCGTTCCGGTGCTGACCGACGTGCATCGCGAGCAGGACATCGCGGCCGTCGCCGCTGTCGTCGACGTGCTGCAGACGCCGGCCTTCCTCTGCCGACAGACCGATTTCATCCAGGCCGTTGCGGCGGCCGGCAAGCCGGTCAACATCAAGAAGGGGCAGTTTCTCGCCCCCGGCGACATGCGCCACGTGGTGAGCAAGGCGCGCGATGCGGCGGCCGGGGCCGACACGATCATGGTCTGTGAACGCGGCGTTTCCTTTGGCTACAACAACCTGGTCGCCGACATGCGCAGTCTGGCGATCATGCGCGAGAGCGGCTGCCCGGTGGTTTTCGACGCGACCCATTCGGTGCAGTTGCCGGGCGGGCAGGGCTCCGTCTCGGGTGGGCAGCGCGAATTCGTTCCCGTGCTGGCGCGGGCAGCGGTCGCCGTCGGCATTGCCGGTCTGTTCATGGAGACGCACCCGCGCCCCGAACTGGCCTGGTCGGACGGGCCGAACAGTTGGCCGCTCGCGCGCATGGCGGGCCTGCTGCAGACCCTGGTGGCGCTCGATCGCCTGGTCAAGGCTGGTCCTTGCCTGGAGACCGCCTGATGGCGGCCTATCTGCTGGCCGAAGCGAGAGTCGGCGATGCCGTGGCCTATGAGACCTACAAGCTTCTGGCGCAGGCGGCGATCGCCCGCTACGGCGGGCGCTACCTGGCGCGCGGCGGGCGCAGCGCGGTGCTCGAAGGCAACTGGACGCCGCCGCAACGTCTGGTGATCGTCGAGTTCGACTCGCTCGAACAGGTGAAGAGGTTTTATGATTCGCCCGAGTACCAGGCGGCGAGGGCCGCTCGCCAGGGGGTCGCGGAAATGAACATGCTGGTCGTCGAGGGATTGCCGCTTTAACATTTGAGATAAAGGAAAGACCATGAGCTCTGTCGTTGATGTCGTCGCCCGTGAAGTGCTTGATTCGCGCGGCAACCCTACCGTCGAATGCGACGTCCTGCTCGAATCCGGGGTCATGGGCCGTGCCGCGGTGCCGTCGGGCGCTTCGACCGGATCGCGTGAGGCCATCGAACTGCGCGATGGCGATACCGCCCGTTACCTCGGCAAGGGCGTTCTGCAGGCGGTCGAGAATGTGAATACCGAGATCTCGGAGGCGATCGTCGGGCTGGATGCTCAGGAACAGGCGTTCATCGACCAGACCCTGATCCATCTCGACGGGACCGACAACAAGGGGCGCCTGGGCGCCAACGCCATGCTCGCCGTGTCGATGGCGGTGGCCAAGGCCGCCGCCGAGGAGTCGGGCCTGCCGCTCTACCGCTACTTTGGCGGTTCCGGGCCGATGCAGATGCCGGTGCCGATGATGAACATCATCAATGGTGGCGAACATGCCAACAACAGCCTGGATTTCCAGGAGTTCATGATCCTGCCGGTGAGTCAGCGCTGTTTCCGTGAAGCGCTGCGTTGTGGCGCCGAGGTTTTTCATGCCCTCAAGAAACTGCTGCACAAGAAAGGTTTCTCCACCGCAGTGGGCGACGAGGGCGGTTTTGCACCCAATCTCGGCAGCCACGCCGAGGCCCTGCAACTGATCATCCAGGCGATCGAGAACGCCGGCTACGGGCCTGGTGACGATGTGCTGATCGGTCTCGACTGTGCCGCTTCGGAGCTTTACCGGGATGGCCGATACCATCTGGCTGGCGAGAACCTGCAGTTGAGCTCGCACGAACTGGTCGATTACCTGGCCAACCTGGCCGATCGCTTCCCGATCGTCTCGATCGAGGATGGCATGGCGGAAGGTGACTGGGACGGCTGGAAGGTGTTGACCGGCCGGCTCGGCAAGGGGGTGCAGATCGTCGGCGACGATGTCTTCGTCACCAACACGCGGATTTTCAAGGAAGGCATCAAGCAGGGCATCGGCAATTCGATCCTGATCAAGATCAACCAGATCGGCACCCTCTCCGAGACCTTCGCCGCCATCGAGATGGCCAAGCGGGCCGCCTACACGGCAGTCATTTCGCACCGCTCGGGCGAGACCGAAGACAGCACCATCGCCGACATCGCGGTCGGGATGAACGCGCTGCAGATCAAGACCGGTTCGCTGTCCCGTTCCGATCGCATCGCCAAGTACAACCAGTTGTTGCGCATCGAGGAGGATCTTGGCGACACGGCTGGCTACCCGGGTCGCGACGCCTTCTACAATCTGTCCTGACCGTCCTCGCTGTCTCCCCCGCTGTGCGCTGGCTCGCCATCGTCCTGCTGGTCGTCATCGTCCTGCTGCAGCATCCGCTGTGGCTGGGCAAGGGCGGCTGGTTGCGCGTCTGGGAGGTCGACCGGCAGTTGCAGGAGCAGAAGGAGACCAACCAGACCCTCGAACTGCGCAATGCGGGGCTCGACGCGGAAGTGCGCGACCTCAAACAGGGCTACGATGCAATCGAGGAGCGCGCGCGCTTCGAACTCGGCATGGTCAAGCAGGGCGAAGTCTTCGTGCAGATTCCCGACAAGCCGACCGGCGACAAGGCGCCGACGCCGCTGCCCCCCGTGAAGCCGGCCGGCACGCCCCCGCCGCCGCCGGGCAAGCCGGCGACCGCGGCGTCGGCCCCGGTCAGGCCGGCCAGACCCTAGCGAGGATCGCCGGGCGGGCCTGCCCGCCGTGCCCGGCGGCGCCTATTCGGTCAGTTCGATCTGGCCCGTGATGCTGATGCTGATCACGCTCTCCCCGGCTTCGACCGGCAGCAGCGCGCCTTCCGCCGCGACCGGGGCGGCTGCGCGCATGAGCGGCGGTCCCACTGGGCGAGCGCTGCTGTTGATCGACAGGTGCCTGATGCGGTAGGGTTTGCCCAGGGTGCCGGCAATTACCCCGGCGCGCGCCTTGAAGGCGGCAACGGCATCGACCATCGCCTCGTTCTCCGCCTGCTTTCTCGTCTCCGGTGCGGGCAGCATGCTCAGGCTGGCGATCCCCATGTTTGCCTGGAGCTTGCCGAGCAGTTCCGAGAGCGCCGCCGTATCGGCCGACTCGAGCGTCAGGTCCGAGCGCATGCGCCAGCCTTCGATCCGGTTGGTCTTGCCGTACACGGGATAGGTGTGCGTCGCCGCGTTCTGTACCCTGACGCCGGCGTATCCCTTGGCGGTCTTCAGTCCGTCGGCGATCAGGGCATTGACCCGCTTGCCGAGTTCGCCCGGTGTCGCGCCGCTGGCTTCGGCAAACACCGTGGCGCGCGCCAGATCGTTGGCTGCCGGCCGGCTGGCTTCGGCGGCGAGGTCTATCGTCGTCTTCTTGTCGGACGGGGCCGAGGGGGCGGCCGGCACCGGCGTGGCGAGCAGCAGGGCCAGCAGGAGCAGGGTTGGGCGGCTGGATGACAGGGCGTTCATGGCTTCTCCGGGTTTGCGGTGTGCGGTAGCGGGAGGGTATCCTGCCCGGCATCGGGTGGACGCGTGGCGCATGGAAAGGTTGATTGTAGCGGCATTCGGCGGCCTCTTTCCGGTAGTCAGATGCCGGAAGCTTGGTTAGAATCTGCTCCGCCCGCTCGCTTTCGTGCGCTCGGGAGGGGTCTTTGAGGGGGTACCATGCTGAAAGCAGGACAGGCAGCGCCAACGTTCGTCCTCCCCGATGCGGATATGGAACTCATCGATATCGCCCGGTTTCAGGGCAGGAACAATGTCATTCTCTTTTTCTATCCAAGAGATGACGCACCATGCTGTACCTTGCAGGCCACCGACTTCTCCGACCACGAAGATGAGTTCGCGCGATTCGACTGCCAGATCATCGGCATCAGCCGCGACGACTGCATCAAGCACGCCGAATTCCGCGACAAGCACGGCATCTCGGTGTGTCTCCTGTCCGATGCCGATGGCCTGGCGTGTGAACAGTACGGTGTCTGGCAGGCGAGAGAGGTGAATGGTGTCACGAAGTACGGCATCGTGCGCTCGACTTTTGTCATCGACAAACAAGGCGTTCTCCGGCTCGCGCTGTACGGGGTGAACGCCAAGGGCCACGCGCTGGAAATGCTGCGCGCGGTCAAGGAACTCAATTCATGAACATGCAAGTTGCCAAGAATACCGTCGTCACCCTCGACTACAGCGTCAGCGATTTCGATGGCGAACTGGTCGATCCCGGCCAGGAGCCGCTGATCTATCTGCACGGCGGCTACGACGACATCTTCCCGATGATCGAGGAGGCCGTGCAGGGCAGGCGAATCGGCGAGTCGGTGGTGGTCAGGATGCAGCCCGACGACGCCTTCGGCGAGTACGATGCGGCGCTCGTCCAGCTCGAACCGCGTAGCCAGTTTCCCGAGGAATTGCAGGTCGGCATGCAGTTCGAAGGCATCCCCGAGGGTGCCGACGAGGACGACGACGACGTTCTGGTCTATCGGGTGACCGAAATCGCCGGCGACAAGGTGGTGCTCGACGGCAACCATCCGCTGGCCGGCATGGCGCTGGTCTTCACCTGCACGGTAACCGCTGTCCGCCCGGCCACTGCCGAGGAAATCAGTCATGGCCATACGCACGAAGATGGTCATGACGACGAGGACTGAGCCGGTCGCCGGCGGCGGCTGGTAGGGCCGGGTTCTTGCCGCCATCTTGCCGCCAGGCGCGCCATCTGCGCCGTTGCCCCGGTTGGCAGCCGCCCCGCCCGGCCGGCTGCCGGGGCGGCTGTCCTGCCGGCATCGACCGACGGAGCGCGCCGTGAACGCCGGAATCTCGACCATCGTCCTGCCGCAACCGCTGCTGCGCGGCAAGCGGCGGGCACGCGTGGCGCTGGTGGGTCGCCGGCGTACCGGCAGGAGCAGCCTGTTTCTGGCCGCCTCGAGCACCTCGCCGCAGCACCGGAAACTGCTGCGCGACGGCGATGCCTACGACGAGTGCCTGGTCGACATCGGGTTGGAGCAACTGTCGCTGGTCGACCTGCCGGCGGTCGATTCGCTGCATTCGCTGAGCGAACGCGACGGCTTGCTGCTCAAGTATCTGCTCTGGGGCGACCGCTGGCCGCCGGTGGCTGCCCACGAAGCGGAACAGCCGGCCGTGCCCTTCAACCCGCCCGACGTGCTGATTCAGGTGGTCGATGCGACGGCACTGCCGCGCGACCTCGAACTGACGCTCGAACTGAGCCTGCTCGGCAAACCGCTGGTGATCGCCCTCAACCGGATCGATGAGGCGCGCCGCAAGGGGCTCTATGTCAACGCTCCGGCTCTTGCGGAACGGCTCGGGGTACCGGTTCTGCCGACCGTGGCGCACATGGGACTGGGCGTTACCGAGCTGTTTGCCGCCGCCCTTGCCGTGGCGCGCGACCGGACGCTCCCCCTCGCGCAGACGCCCAGCCCGCACATCGCCAGCGCCCTCGAGCCGCTGCGCGAACTACTCGACCAGCCGGCGGTCGAGGAAGCCTTCCGCGTCCCCCGCGCCTTCCTGCTCATGCAGTTGGCCGAGAACAACGACTACTTTCTGCAGGAGCTCGCTTGCCACCTGCCGCAACTGCTGCCCGCCGTGCTCGCCGCGCGCCGTGCCGCCGAGCGCCGCCTGCCGCGACCCTTGTCCGATGAACTGCATGCCGACCGGCACCATCGGGCGGCGCTTCTGTTCGAGAACGTCACCCGCTATGGTGGCGCAGCCGACGCCGGGCGCTGGCCGCGTTTGCTCGATGGCGTCTTCCTGCATCCACGCTGGGGACTGATCGGCAGCACGCTGGTTTTCGCGCTGGTCCTGCTGATGGTCTTCGAGGTCAGCACGACGCTCGATGCATGGACCGCTGCGCCGCTGGTCGAATGGGCACAACAGTGGCAGCCGGAGTCCACCGCCGGTGTCGTCGGCCGGGCGGTGGTCGACGGGCTGATCGGCCTGGTGGCGATCGTCATTCCCTACATGCTGCCGCTGGTGCTGCTGCTGGTGACGCTTGAAGAGTCGGGCATCATGCACCGGGTCGCTTTCGTCGTCGATCGCGGTTTTCACCACATCGGCCTGCACGGCGGGGTGGCCGCACCCTTTCTCGTCGGGCTCGGCTGCAATGTGCCGGCCATTTCGATGGTGGCGGCGACCAGTCACGGCAGGGACCGTATCGTTGCCACCCTGTTGCTGGCCTTCGTTCCGTGTTCGGCACGCTCGGCGATCATTCTCGCGATGGGCGGCAAGTATCTCGGCGGGCTGGGCGTCTTCGCCATCTTTGCGCTGACCTTTGTCGTCCTCACCGTGCTGGGCGGGCTGCTGGCCAGGCGCTATGCCAACGTCGCGGCGGGGCTGATCCTCGAGATTCCGCCTTATGTGCTGCCGCGCTGGCGGGCACTGCTGGCGAAAACCTGGGAGCGCACCAGCGACATCGTGACCATCGTCACGCCGCTGCTGGTGGCCGGCAGCGTCCTGCTGGCGCTGCTCGGCCACTTCGGCGCCGACGAGTGGATCAACTTCCTGCTCGCGCCGATTACCCACTGGTGGCTGGGATTGCCGGTGCTGCTCGGCGTGCCGATCCTGTTTGGTGTCCTGCGCAAGGAGCTGTCGTTGCTGATGGTCTATCAGGCGCTCGGCACGATGGAAATCGTTCCCTTGCTCGACCGGGTGCAGATCGCCACCTTCCTCGTCTTCATCACCTTCTATGTTCCCTGTGTGTCGACCTTCGCGGTGATGCTGAGAACCATCGGCGGGCGGCAGGCCGGGTTTTCGATCGGCCTCTCGGTGGGTGTCGCCCTGCTCATCGGCGGCGCCGTTCGCCTGCTCCTGGAGGTCTGGCGTGCCGCGTTCGCTTGAGTGGCGCGGCGGACGCCGCGTTGCCTGCAGCACCGCGCCAACCGGTCAGCGCAGCAGCTTGCCGCTGCGATTGAGAATGGTGATGTCCACATAGCGCGAGCCGGCGTGTCGCCTGGGCGAGAAACTGATGAAGACGCCGCCGGCGTCGTAGTTCGAGATTCCTTCCAGCGTGTCGCGCAGCTTGCGGCGCGTCGGGTTCGGGCCGGCCCGGCGCAGCGCTTCGACCAGTACCTTGGCGCCAAGGTAGCCCTCGACGAAGGTGTGATTGAGCGTCACGTCTTTCGGCCTGAACTTCGCGAAATGGCTCTGTACTTCACGGATCAGGGCAACGGTGTGGTTGTTCGGATCGGGAACGACCTGGGTGAGCGCCAGACCCTCGGCCTTGTCGGCCCCGATGCGCTGCACCACCTGGCCGGCGTCGGTCACCGACAGCGCGACATACTGGGCCAGATTGCCGGCTTCGCGTGACTGTTTCAGGAACTCGGCGCTGGCTGCCGTATTGGCGATCAGAATCACTGCCTGCGGTTCAGCGGCAGCGATGCTCTTCACCGAGGCGGCGACGTTGGTCGTGTTCTTTTCATAGGAACCCTTGGCGACCAGCGTGCCGCCGGCCTTCCTGACCGATTGTTCCGCACTTTGCAGCGCTCCCTGCCCAAAGGGGTCATCCTGATAGAGCACGGCGAAACGGGTATAGCCAGTGGTGGCGTACTGATCGGTGATCCTGTCGATTTCCTCGGCATAGCTGGCGCGCGTCATGAACAGGAAGGGGTCGTTCCTGCGCACCAGGGTTTCGGCGCCGGAGCGTACGGCGATCAGTGGAATGCCGGCTTCGGCAAGTACCTTCTGCTCGATCATCGCCTCGACGTTGCCGGTGCCGACGAATCCGATGAAGGCCAGCGGTTGCGACTGGCGGAGCATCTCGCGCGCCAAGCGCACCGTTTGCTCGGTCCTGTAGCCATCGTCGGCGGACACCAGATGAATCCTGGCGCCGTGAATGCCGCCCTCGGCGTTCACCGCGTCGAAATGGAGTTGCGCGCCGGCGCGCATGTGCGTGCCGGTCGGTGCCAGGGGACCGCTGAAGGCCGCAACCTGGCCGATGACGATGTCGGCGGCAGGCAGCGGTGCCGCAACGAAGAACAGCAAGGCCAGCACAACCCGCAGCCAGCAGATCAGCTTCATGATCAGTCCCTCCCGATGCGCCAAAGCCGTTTCGACAAAGCTTTTTAAGTCTAGGGCTTGCCCGCGTTCCTGTCGACCCGTTGATGCTTCGTCAGGGGCGGTTGGCGGGATAGGGGTGCACTTCGAAGCGGAAGAGTTGCGGTTGCTGGTCATCGACGATGACCTTCACCCAGCCCATGAAGGGGTAGCCGAAGGTTTCCAGCCGGGTGAAGTTGGTGAGTGGCTGCCTGGTCGTCGGGTGGCGCAGCGGCTGGTCGATGCGTTGCCAGTGGGTGTCGCCGTGGATCAGCAGAACCTGGCCGGGGAAGGCAATGGTTTCGGCGGTCAGCGTATCGAGCAGTTCCCGGAAGCCGGCGTGCGTCAGTCCCGCCGCATGGTGCTTGAAGGACGGATTGGCCTGCATGACGATGACCACGCCGGCAAGCTGCCCGTGACGCGCCCTGGCAAAGGCCTGGCGCAGCCAGTCGACGACCGACCGGTTGCGGACGAGAAACTCGTCACTCGGCGTGTTCTCCATGCCATAGTTGTTGTTGGGACCCGGCACGTTGAGCGACACGAAGAGCAGCGGACCGAGTTGCCAGCGCAGGTGCTCGGGGTGGCTGCCGGGCTGCTGCTCGACCGACAGCCTGCTCCGGCCGAGCGAGCGTGGCTCGGCGAAGAACAGCTCGCGCAGCTTCTGCAGTCGTTCGAGCGGGTCGAAGTTGCCGGCCACCAGTTGCCGGCAGTCGGTCCATTCATTGTCGCCGGGCACGTAGATCAGCGGCAGCGGCGAGGCATCGAGGAGATCGCGGCGCGCACGGAAGGTCTGGTCGCTGCACACCATCCGGCTGTCCTTGAAGTCGCCGGCGTGTACGATGAATGCCGGGTGCTGGGCGGCGATCTGGTCCAGCAGGCGCGGCAGCTGTGCCACCTCGTGGTCGTTGTACGGGGTGTCGCCGATCACCGCGAAGCGCCAGGTCTCGGCGTGCAGGGCGCAGGCCAGCAGCAGCCCGCTGACGGCGGCAAGGAGTTTCGGCAGCAGGGGGCGGGTATTCATTGGAGCAGGGATTTCAGTTCGTAGAGGGCGTCCAGCGCTTCGCGCGGGGTCAGTCGATCGGGATCGATCGAGAGCAGCCGGTCCACCGCCGGATGGGTCGCTGGCTCGCCTGCCTCGACGGCGCTCGACCAGGCGGCGGCGAAGAGATCCGGCTGCAACGGGTTGATCGAGGCGCGTTGTTCGAACTCGCGCAACTGCCGGCGGGCGGCCTTCAGCACGGCAGCCGGGATGCCGGCCAGCGCCGCGACCTGAATCCCGTAGCTCTGGTTGGCCGGCCCTTCCTCGACTGCGTGCAGGAAAACGATGCTCTGCCCGTGCTCGATGGCGTCGAGGTGCACATTGGCCAGCTCGGCGTACTCGTTGGCGAGCAGGGTCAGTTCGAAGTAGTGTGTGGCAAACAGCGTCAGGCTGCGGTTCTTCTCGATCAGGTGGCGACAGATGGCAAAAGCCAGCGCCATTCCGTCGAAGGTCGAGGTACCGCGCCCCACCTCGTCCATCAGCACCAGGCTGCGTTCGGTCGCGTGATGCAGAATGGCGGCGGATTCGGTCATCTCGACCATGAAGGTCGAGCGCCCGCCGGCCAGATCGTCGGCCGCGCCGATCCGGGTGAAGATCTGATCGAGCGGACCCAGCACGGCGCAGGTCGCCGGCACGTAGCTGCCGATGTGCGCGAGCAGAGCGATCAGGGCGGTCTGCCGCATGTAGGTCGATTTGCCACCCATGTTCGGGCCGGTGATCAGCAGCAGGCGCCGCTCGTCGGTCAGCCGGCAATCGTTGGCGATGAAGGTCTCGCCGCCGGCGAGCTGGCCCTCGACCACCGGATGCCGGCCGCCTTCGATCAGCAGGCCCGGCTCGGACGAGAACAGCGGTCGGCAATAATTGCGCAGTCGCGCGGTGTCGGCGAAACCGGTCAGCAGGTCGAGCTGGGCCACCGCCTGGGCGATCTGCTGCAGTTCGGCGAGCTCGTCCTGCAGCGCGGCGAGGACGCCGTCGTAGAGCTGCCGCTCGCGCGCCAGCGCGCGGTCCTGGGCCGACAGGGCCTTGTCCTCGAAGGCCTTGAGCTCGGGTGTCAGGTAACGTTCGGCATTCTTCAGCGTCTGCCGCCGGCGATAATCGTCCGGCACCTTGGCCGCATTGGCGTGGCTGACCTCGATGTAGAAGCCATGCACCCGGTTATATTCGACCTTCAGGTTGGCGATGCCCGTGCGCTCGCGTTCGCGTGCTTCGAGTGCGAGCAGGAAGGCACCGCAGTTGTCGTTGAGCGCGCGCAGTTCGT
>NZ_JAEUOL010000143.1 GCF_016789985.1 Accumulibacter sp. | reverse complement strand
AGTCTGTCACGCATGTTCTCGATCGTGTCGACCTCGTTGTGCAGGAAGTACACTTGACCACCGCGCTTGAATTCACGCAATAGCGCCTCGCGGATGATGCCGTCGGAGAAGCGACTGACGAAGGTCTTGATGGCCAGCCGTTTCTGCGGCGCGGTAGCGATCACCGAGAAGTCGCGCAGGCCTTCGAGTGACATGGCGAGCGTGCGCGGGATGGGTGTGGCGGTCAGCGTGAGTACGTCGACCTCGGCACGCAAAGCCTTCAGCGCCTCCTTCTGACGGACGCCAAAGCGATGCTCCTCGTCAATGATCACCAGGCCGAGGCGCTTGAAGTGCACGCCCTTCTGCAGCAATTTGTGCGTTCCGATGACGATGTCCAGGCTGCCATCGGCCAGTTCCTGGAGCGCCTGGGCAGCCTCGCGGGCGGTCTTGAAGCGGGAAAGTTCGGCGATTCGCACCGGCCAGTCGGCAAAGCGGTCACCAAAGGTCTGGAAATGCTGCTCGCAGAGCAGCGTGGTCGGGCACAGGACGGCGACCTGGCGGCCACCGGCCACTGCACAGAAAGCGGCACGCAGGGCGACCTCGGTCTTGCCGAAACCGACGTCGCCGCAGACCAGGCGGTCCATCGGGCGGCCGGACTTCATGTCCTCGAGGACGGCGGCGATGGCGCCGGCCTGGTCGGGCGTCTCTTCGAAACCGAACCCGTCGGCAAAGGCGTCGTAATCGTGTGCCATGAAATCGCAGGCGTGTCCCTGGCGAGCTGCGCGCAGGGCATAGAGCGCCAGCAGTTCGGCCGCCGTGTCACGCGCCTGCAGGGCGGCCCGGCGTTTGGCCCGCTCCCATTGCTGCGAGCCCAGCGTATGCAACGGTGCGCTGTCGGGGTCGGCGCCAGAGTAGCGCGCAATGACGTGCAGTTGCGCTACCGGGACGTAAAGTCGGGCACCCTCCGCGTAATGCAGTTCAAGGAACTCCATCTCGCCCTCGCCCAGATCGAGATGGATCAGGCCCTGATAGCGTCCGATGCCGTGTTGCTCATGGACCACCGGCGAGCCGATCTTCAGCTCGGTCAGATCGCGCAGCCAGTTGTCGGCCGAGGTGCGGCGCTGAATGGCGTGGCGCATGCGACGCGATGGGCTGTCGGCGTAGAGTTCGGCCTCGGTGATGATTGCCAATTGATCGACCAGGAAGCCGTCATGGAGTGGCGCGATGGCCAGCGAGAGCTGGCTGTCGCTCGCCAGAAACTCGCTGAAACTGCTGCTCGCCCGGGGCTTCAGGCCATATTCGGCGAACAGGCCGGACAGGGTTTCGCGACGGCCGGCAGTCTCCGCGAGCAGCAGGGCTCGCCCCGGGAACTCTGCAAGGAAGGTTTTCAGCCGGCGCAGCGGGTCTTCAGCCCGGCGATCGATCGCCAGAACAGGCAGGCTGCGCGTCGGACCGTCATCGCCCGCACTCAGATTGAGGCGGGCATAGGGCTTGGCGGCGACGAAGAAGGGTTCTTCGGCCAGGAAGAGCTCGGCCGGTGGCAGCAGTGGCCGACTACGCTCGCCGGACATCATGGTGTAACGTGTTTGTGCCTCGCGCCAGAAGCTGCGGATTGCCTCGGCGACGTTGTCGTGCAGGCAGAGCACGGCGTTGTCCGGCAGGTAATCGAAGAGGGTCGCGGTTGCCTCGAAGAACAATGGTAGCCAGTACTCGATGCCGGCAGTGGCAATGCCGTTCGAGACATCCTTGTACACTGCCGAGCGACCGGGGTCGCCCTCGAACACTTCGCGAAAGCGCTGTCGAAAACGGGTGCGCCCGGCGTTGTCGAGCGGAAACTCGCGTGCCGGAAGCAGGCGGACCTCGGCTACCGGGTAGAGGGTGCGCTGGCTATCGACGTCGAAGGTCTTGATGCTCTCGACCTCCTCGTCGAACAGATCGAGACGGTACGGAAGTTGCGAGCCCATCGGAAAGAGGTCAACCAGGCCACCACGAATCGAGTACTCTCCCGGTGCAACCACCTGTGTCACGTGAGCATATCCGGCGAGGGTCATCTGGGCCCGGAACTGCACGGCATCCAGTTGCTCGCCCTGCTTGAGAAAGAAGGTGTAGGCGGCGAGATAGGCTGGTGGTGCGAGACGGCACACGGCAGTCCCGGCGGGGACCAGCAGCACGTCGCATTCGCGGCGCATGACTTCGTAAAGGGTAGCCAGTCGCTCGGAAACCAAGTCGTGGTGCGGTGAAAACCCGTCGTAGGGCAGGGTCTCCCAGTCCGGCAGCAGGCGTACGCGCAACCGGGCGTCGAACCAGGGAATCTCTTGCAGCAGGCGCTGCGCGTCGCCGGCGCTGGCGGTCAGCACCGCGAGCATGCGCTGTTTCCCCCCGGCATTGCCGCCTGATGCCGCCTGGGCGATCAGCAGTGCATCGGCCGATCCGGCGAAGGCCGGCCACTGCAGCCGTTCCCCGGCGGCGGGTAGCGGCGATAGGAAAAACGGTAAGGACAAGGAAGACGGCTCGCGACGCGAAGACTGAAGTGGGCTTGAGCTGCGGACGCCGTTCCGGGCGGGGCAGCGAAAGGCCGGCATTATAGACGATCAGTCCGGTTCTTCGCCTGCCCGGCTTCCAGCTTGCCGGTCCTGGCGGCACGTTGTCGGAGCGGGAGAAATATTTTTCGGCTCGCAACAAAGGCGCATCTGGTGAGCTATCGGTTTGCTAGCATTTTTGTCGTCGATACCCTAGAGGAGCACGCCATGCATCACCATCTGCCAAAAGTCGCCAAGCGCAGGCCGGGCCGGCCGCACAGTACCCTCCTTCCTGATGAAAATCCTTATCTATTGGCAGTCGGCCCGGATGCCTGCCGACCGATTTCGCGCTGGCGGCCTCGCTTGAACTCCCGCTGGCTGGATGGCGACCACTGGGTTCAGTGGGTCGGCTTTCTGGCCATCGTCCTGGCTGCTTCCGAAGGCTGGCTGTTCTGATACCGGGTCCGGTGCTACTTCCCTTCGAGTCTTGCGCAGAGTGCGGAGAAGAATTCTGAAGCACCACTGCGTACCGAGTAGTCGGCAACCTCGGTCAGGGAGGTGGGATGAGGATTGATCTCGACCAGCGCTGCGCCGGCATACTTCGCCCAGACCGGCAGGCGGGCCGCGGGCTGCACCGTAAAGGACGTACCAACGCAAAAGAATATGTCGGCGTTCATGCTGCGCGTTTCTGCGGCAGAGAAGACCTCATCGTCCAGCATTTCACCGAACAGCACCAGATCGGGTCGTACGGGTGAACCGCAGGCCGGACAGGCGAACGGATTGCTGGAGCCCTGATCCCAGTTGGCGACGAAGCCACAATAGCGATGACAGCGGAGGCGGTGGATGGTGCCATGCACTTCCAGTACCTCCGCATTGCCGGCGCGTGCATGATAGCCGTCAATGTTCTGCGTGATGACCGTTAACCGCTGTCCCGCACAGATCTGCTCAAGCCGCGCGATGGCCAGGTGTCCGGCATTCGGGCGACGATCATCGATCAGAGCCTTCAGTTGAAGCAACCAGTTCCAGACGCGCGGAGGGTTGCGCAGGAAGCCCTCAATGCTGGCAACCTCGTCCGGGTTGACATTGTTCCACAAGCCCGTGGCGCCATCGCGAAAGGTCGGAATACCGCTGTCGGCGGAGAGCCCGGCACCCGAAAAGACGACGATGTCTCTGGCCTCGCGCACGATGGCAGCGATTGACTCCAGATTCATTGCACGCATGGTCTTCTCCTCCTCTCCTGTTTACTACAATCACTACAATCGTTGTCAGCGGTGTGCCGATCGTCGGATGTCAGGCTCACTTGTTGCCCGTCCGGGCGGAGTGCCATACCCCGAATGTGGTTGCCATCGTGCTGCTGCCGGACCCGGATCGTTGTATAAATACTACACAATGTCAGGCGACTGCTTGAAGAAAATCAAGTTTGTATGCTTAAATCTCCTGACTGCGCAAAAATCGCATCGCGTTACACGCATTCGGACCTAACAGAGATTAATCGAGGAGGAACATCTTGAAATCGAAAATCATCACTACCTTGCTGGCTTCCATCGGCCTCTTTGCAGCATCTGGTGCCGTACAAGCCCAGACCGCTGGTGATCGCGTTTACGTGATCGATCAACGCGGTGAAGTCGTCGTGAGCGGCACCGGCCTGTGCTGGCGTACCGGCTTCTGGACCCCGGCAGCCGCCGCCAAGGACCCGGCCGGCTGCAAGTGCGACAAGGATCTGCTACCCAAGGAAGTCTGCGAGCCGCCAGCACCCGTGGCGGCTGCCGCGCCGACCGCCAAGCCGGCGGCGGACAAGATCACGGTGGCTGCCGATGCGCTGTTTGACTTCGACAAGGCGACGCTGCGTCCGGAGGGCAAGGCGAAGCTGGATGAAGTGGTCGCCAAGTCGAAGGCCATCAAGCTGGAAGTCATCATCGCCGTGGGTCATACCGACCGCTTCGGTTCCGATGCCTACAACCAGAAGCTGTCCGAAAAGCGCGCGGCCGCCGTCAAGACCTATCTGGTTAGCAAGGGCATCGACGCCAACCGGGTCTACACCGAAGGCAAGGGGAAGAAGAATCCGGTCACCAAGCCTGATCAGTGCCCGGGCGCGAAGAGCAAGAAGGTCATCGAGTGCCTGCAGCCTGACCGTCGTGTCGATATCGAACTCATCGGCACCAAGTAATTCGGGCGCCATGCGCAAAAAACCCCGCCTCAGCGGGGTTTTTTTTAGCTCTCGCGCCAGTCGGCTGGCGCCATGAGCAGGCCCGTGCAGGCTGTCGATCTGCTGATCGAGGCGCGCTGGATCGTGCCCGTCGAGCCATCCGGGCTGGTTCTCGAAAATCATGCGGTGGTGGTCGATCAGGGCAGGATCGTCGAACTCCTGCCACAGAGCGAGGTGGCCGACCGTTTCGCGCCGCGCAGCCGTAACTGCTTGGAGCAGCACGTGTTGCTGCCGGGGTTCGTCAATCTACATACGCATGCTGCGATGACCCTGCTGCGCGGCCTGGCTGACGACCGGCCGCTCATGCAATGGCTGCAGGATCACGTCTGGCCGGCGGAGGCGCAGCATGTCTCGGCCTCGTTTGTCCATGACGGAACCCTGCTTGCCTGTGCCGAGATGTTGCGCGGTGGAATCACCTGTTTCAACGACATGTATTTCTTCCCCGGGGCAGCGGCCGAGGCGGTTCTCGCTGCGGGAATGCGCGCGGCGATCGGTCTGATCGCCGTGGATTTTCCGAGCAACTATGCCGCCGATGCGGACGACTACCTTGCCAAGGGGCTGGCGGTTCGCGACCAGTTGCTGGATGAGCCGCTGCTGTCCTTCTGCCTGGCTCCACATGCGCCCTATACCGTAGGTGAACGAAGCTTTGCCCAGGTGCTGACGCTGGCCGAGCAGATCGAATTGCCGGTTCATCTGCATCTGCATGAGACTGCTCAGGAAATAGAAGATAGTCTGCAGCGTTTCGGGAGGCGTCCAATCGAGCGTCTGCGTCGCCTGGGACTGCTTGGTCCGGGGTTGATCGCGGTGCATGCCGTGCACCTTGATGCCCACGAGATGGAACTTCTGGCCGAGCACGGTTGTTCGGTTGCTCACTGCCCCAGCTCCAATCTCAAGCTGGCGAGTGGCATCGCACCGATCAGCCGACTGTCAGACCGGGGAGTCAACATCGGGCTGGGTACCGACGGTGCGGCAAGCAACAATCGCCTCGACCTGTTTCAGGAAATGCGTCTGGCAGCGTTGCTTGCCAAGGCGCAGAGTGGACGCGCCGACGCCATCGATGCCCATCGCGCATTGCACATGGCAACTCTCGGCGGGGCCCGGGCGCTCGGCCTCGATGCCGGCATCGGATCGATCGTCGCCGGCAAGTTTGCCGACCTGTGCGCCGTCAATCTTGCCGACGTGGCGCTGGCCCCCTGCTACGACCCGGTCTCGCATCTCACCTACGCGGTAGGCCGTGAGCATGTTTCTGACGTCTGGGTTGCCGGGCGACGGCGCGTCGAGAATCGGCAACTGGTTGAAAACAACGAAACCGGATTGATAAAGTTAGCTCTCTTGTGGCAAAATAAAATTCGTCCGTGATGAGTTCGGTCAACAATGAGGCATAACAAGCCGTGCGGACCACCGCCGCAGGCTTCAACTAACGAGGGAAACCTAGATGAACAGAACCGCAAAACACCCCATGCTGGCCTTGCTCGCCGCAGCCACTTTCGGCTTCGGCGTCTCGCTTGCTCAGGCACAGACTTCGATTCCCTTGGATCGCGTTTACGTGATCGACCAACGTGGGGAAGTCGTCATGAGCGGTGCCGGTTTGTGCTGGCGTACCGGCTTCTGGACTCCCGCTGCAGCGGCCAATGACCCGGCCGGCTGCAAGTGCGACAAGGACCTGCTGCCCAAGGAAGTCTGCGAGCCGCCAGTTGCCAAGGCGGCGGCTGCGCCGACCGCCAAGCCGGCGGCTGACAAGATCACGGTGGCTGCCGATGCCCTGTTTGACTTCGACAAGGCGACGCTGCGTCCGGAAGGCAGGGCGAAGCTGGATGAAGTGGTCGCCAAGTCCAAGGCCATCAAGCTGGAAGTCATCATCGCCGTGGGTCATACCGACCGCTTCGGTTCCGATGCCTACAACCAGAAGCTGTCCGAGAAGCGCGCTGCCGCCGTCAAGACCTATCTGGTCAGCAAGGGCATCGACGCCAACCGGGTCTACACCGAAGGCAAGGGCAAGAAGAATCCGGTCACCAAGCCTGATCAGTGCCCGGGTGCGAAGAGCAAGAAGGTCATCGAGTGCCTGCAGCCCGACCGCCGTGTCGATATCGAACTCATCGGCACCAAGTAAGCCTCTGATGCCACTAAGAGCCCTGCCTTGGCAGGGCTTTTTCGTTTTGGTTGCGGGAAAGAAGGGATTGCGCAGGCACCATGACTAACGCCGATCAAAAGGAACTCGACAAGTTCAGCCAACTGGCCCACCGCTGGTGGGACCCGGGCAGTGACTTCAAGCCGTTGCATGAGATCAATCCCTTGCGCCTCGATTGGATCGACGCCCGGTGCGCGCTGACTGGCAAGAAAGTGCTGGATGTCGGCTGTGGTGGTGGCCTGCTCTCCGAAGCGATGTCCCAGCGAGGCGCGACCGTGACCGGGATCGATCTTTCGGACAAGGCCCTGAGTGTTGCCCGCCTGCACCTGCTGGAAAGCGGGAGGTCGGTCGATTACCGCAAGATCTCGGCTGAAGCATTGGCCCGCGAGGAAGGTGGCAGCTACGATGTGATCACCTGCATGGAGATGCTCGAGCACGTTCCTGACCCAGCCAGCACCATCGCCGCCTGTGCCGCCCTGGTCAAGCCGGGGGGGCATGTTTTCTTTTCGACCATCAACCGCAATGTGAAGGCCTATCTGCTGGCGGTCATCGGCGCCGAATACCTGCTGCAGATGCTGCCCCGGGGTACCCATGAGTACGCGCGCTTCATCCGGCCGTCGGAACTGCTGCGTTGGGCACGCGAGGCAGGCCTCGATGCGCTGGAAATGCGCGGGCTGACCTACAATCCTTTGAGCGGACGCTATGCCATGGGGCATGACACCGACGTCAATTATCTGGTGCACATGGTGCGGAGTGTTTGAGGCGGTCCTGTTCGATCTCGACGGGACTTTTGCCGATACGGCTCCCGATCTGGCTGCGGCCCTCAACCGCCTGCGCTCCGATCTTGGACTGGCGCCCGTTCCTCCTGCCCATCTGCGACCTTACACCTCGCACGGCGTGCGCGGCATGCTCAAGGCGGGCCTCGACATGTGGCCCGGCCAAGCGCTGTATGCCGAGTTCCATGAGCGCTTTCTCCACTATTACAGTCAGGACATCTGTGTCGAAACGACCGTATTCCCGGGCATCGATGAAATTCTGGCTCGTTGCGAGCAACATGGGGCGCCCTGGGGGATCGTTACCAACAAGGCACAGCGCTTTACCCTGCCGCTCCTGAGTCGCCTGGGATATGCCAAGCGTGCTGCCTGCGTGGTGAGTGGCGATTCGGCACGGCGAGCCAAGCCGGCACCGCAACCGATGCGTCTGGCCTGCCGCTTGATAGCCAGGGAACCGGCGCGCTGCCTGTACATCGGTGACGACCCGCGAGACATTCAGGCCGGTCGTGCCGTGGGCATGGTCACTGTCGCCGTGCGCTACGGTTATCTGGGAGATGGCGATCCGATCGAAGCCTGGGGTGCCGACCATCTGGTTGACCATGCGCGCGAGATCGCGAGCGTGGCGGGTATTGCCTGATTGATGCCGACTGCCCCATGCTGCGCTAGACTGCTCCGATGTCACCAACCGCGCTGATCCTCCTTGCTCATGGCGCTCGCGATCCGGAGTGGGCCGCACCGATGCGCCGCGTCCGTGCGGTGGTGCG
>NZ_JAEUOL010000086.1 GCF_016789985.1 Accumulibacter sp. | reverse complement strand
TGCTCCTGCCCGAATGGCCAGGCGCACGGGGGGATGCCCAGCAGATGCTCGGGCCGCGCCTGGCTGGGCTGATCGTCATGCTCTGCCTGCGCTATCGGCTCTCGCGCGCCAAGGTTCAAGAGCTCCTCTGTGAGTTGCTCGGACGGCAACTGTCCGCCGGACTCATCGACCAGACCCTACGGCAAAGCGCCGACCAGGTCGCGCCGGTCGAAGACCTGCTGCTGGAGGAGATCGAGCGCGCCGGCCTGCTGCACCTGGACGAGACGCCGTGGCGAGAAAGTGGTCGGTTGCTCTGGCTGTGGGGGTTCAACGCCGTGACGACGGTGGTCTATTTCGTCGGCGCACGCAGCGCCGAGATCTTCATCAATGCCCTGCAGGGCGGTTTTGCTGGCTGCCTGATGAGCGACGGCTACGCCGTTTACCGTTCATACCTCAACCGCATTCGCTGCCTGGCGCCTCTCCTGCGCAAGGCCCGCGGGCTGACCGAAGCCACTTGCCGGCACACCCGTCAGGTCGGGCAGCCACGCCTCGACCTCATGGGTGGCCTGATACAGGCGACCCAGGCTGCCCGCGATGGCCCTTTCGACGACTGGGCCGAGCGCCAGGCGCCCGCCCTCGCCCAACTCAAGGCCTTGTGCGAACGCCACCCACACAGTCCCTTCGTCAATCTCGGCGAATTCTGCCGCGAGATGCTCAACGATTGGGAAGCGATCATCCGGCCGCTACTCGACCCCAGCCTGCCGCTCACCAACCATGCGGCCGAGCGTCTGTTGCGCCACTGGGTCATCGCCCGTCGCCTGAGCTTCGGTACCCGCAGCGAGCAAGGAACTCGAGCGTTTGCGCTGCTCGCCAACATCATCGATACTTGTCGCGCAAGGAAAGCGTCCGCTTGGGATTACCTCACCGCCGCCCTTCAGGCCGGCCGCTAAGAACTACCGATGCCGCCTTTGCCCGCCATTTCAGTGGGGGGGTGATTGGTTACTCCCCCTGCTCTGCCGAGGAGTTAACATGCTGGAAACTTATGTACTTGTAGCCGCGGTATTAGCTGTTGCTGCCTGGGTAATTTATCGGACACTAGTCTACATAATCCCGATAAGACGCAAAACAGCCCGCCGGATTCGCGATCTGCATACCGCAGTATCTACCATGGTTCACGATAGGTTTGCTCCACTTGGTTTTGTGCTGAAAATCACAAAACCAACCAACGGTGATTGTTGGCGGGAGTTCGTTAGAGGTAAGGAGCGCATACGTGTATTGTACGATGCAAGAGACAAAATATTTCAGTTTGCATACTCCGTAGGCGACAAGAAGAAGGAATGTCGAACGTATGCCAAGATTGGTGGCGTCAATCAGCAAACCAAATTAGAGTACTTAGACGTGCCAGACTGGCAATTTGTACTTCAACGCAATGTCGATAATGGACTGAGCGAGAAGGTTGCACGAGAAATCTTATCAGAATGTAAGGAAAAGATTGAAGGCGTCGCAGCTTGCTTAAATTTCTAGAACAACTGCCCAACTTAAGGAAGCACTGATTTAATCATCCCGGCGAACGATGCCCTTGGTATGATGTGCACGTTGTTGGGGAGGGGATTGTGCCAGTGAAGCAGATCAGTTTTTCGGAAGCCGAGTTTGCCGCGAAGAGGCGGGTCACCAGACGAGAGCGCTTTCTTGCCGACATGGAACGGGTTATCCCCTGGCAAGATGTGCTGGCGATCATCGAACCGCACTACCCGAAAGGGAAGCGCGGCCGGCCGCCGATCGGGCTGAAGGGATGCTGCGGGTGTACCTGATCCAGCAATGGTACGGCCTGTCGGACGAGGGGGTGGAGGATGCGATCACCGACAGCCAGGCGTTGCGGGGATTCGTGCGGATTGATCTGTCGCGAGAGGCGGTGCCGGATGCGACGACGCTGCTGCCGTTTCGCCACTTGCTGGAAGAGAAGGCACTGTCGAAGGGCATCTTCGCGGCGATCAAGGCGCCACTGACGGCCAAGGGACTGATGATGCGCGAGGGAACGATTACCGACGCGACGATCCTTGCCGCACCGCCGTCGGTGAAGAACGAAGCGAAGGCCCGCGATCCGGAGAGGCACCAGACGAAGAAGGGCAACCAGTGGCACTTCGGCATGAAGGCGCACCTCGGGGTCGATGCCGAGAGCGGGCGGGTTCAACCGGTGGTGGGAACGTCGGCGAACGTCGCCGACGTGACGCAGACCGCCGAAGTGCTGCACGGCGAAGAGAAAACCGTGTATCTGGATGCCGGTTACACCGGTGTCGAGAAGCGCGAAGAGCTGAGAGACCGGGACATCGATTGGCAGGTGGGTGGC
>NZ_JAEUOL010000051.1 GCF_016789985.1 Accumulibacter sp. | reverse complement strand
CGGATGTTCTGGCGGGCATAGAAGCCGGGGGCCAGCACCTTGACCAGGATCATCGCCAGCAGGCCGAGACTGTAGGCGACCAGGGCGTCACGCGTTCTGAAGACATCGTTGGCAGTGAAAGCCCCATAGTGAAAAAGGCTGGTGATCAGCGGCACGGCGAGCAGGGCGAGTGCGAGGGCCGCCGGCGCGGCCAGCAGAAAGGTCAGGCGCAGGCCCCAGTCGAGCAGTCGCGAGTATTCATCGAGTTGCTCGCGGGCATGGTAGCGGGCCAGCGAGGGCAGCAGCACGGTGCCCAGCGCTGCTCCGAGCATGCCGGCCGGAAACTCCATCAGACGGTCGGCGTAATAGAGCCAGGAGACGCTGCCGGTGCCTAGAAAGGAGGCAAAAATGGTGTTGAGCAGAAGGCTGACCTGAGCCACCGAGACACCGAGCACGGCGGGTGCCATCAGCCGGAAGATGCGTCTGACCCCCTCGTCGCGCAACGTCGGCGAGAATCTCGGCAGCATGCCGATGCGCCTGAGGTAGGGGAGTTGCAGGGCCAGTTGCAGTGCACCACCGATGAACACCGCCCAGCCGAGCGCCATGATCGGCGGGTTGAAATGCGGCGCGGCAAACAGGGCCATCAGAATGAACGAGACGTTGAGCAGGACCGGTGTGAACGCCGGGATGGCGAAGCGGCTCCAGGTATTGAGAATGCCGCCGGCCAGCGCGACCAGCGACATGAAGAGAATGTAGGGGAAGGTGATGCGTGTCAGGTCGACGGTCAGCGCGAACTTGGCCGGGTCGTCGCTGAAGCCCGGTGCCGAGACGTAGACCAGCAGCGGTGCTGCGGCCATGCCGAGCAGGGTCACCACCAGCACGACGAGCAGGAGCAGACTGCTGACACGGTCTACCAGTTGCCTGGTGTCTTCGCTGCCGCGCCGGTTGCGGTACTCGCCAAGCACCGGAACGAAAGCCTGCGAGAAGGCTCCCTCGGCAAACAGGCGGCGCAGCAGGTTGGGGAGCTTGAAGGCGACAAAGAAGGCATCGGTCAGCATCCCGGCTCCGAAGGTGCGCGCGATCACGAAGTCGCGCACGAAGCCGAGAATCCGTGACAACAGGGTCATGCCGCTGACGGTAGCGAGTGTCTTCAGGAGATTCATGATTTATCCGGGTGGCAGCAGGCGCCAAGCCCGTCATCTTAGCCTCTGGACGGCACCAAGCAAAACCTGTCGGGCAGTATCCAACGGCAGCGACGAGGGTGCGCTGTCGCGAGAGGCAGCAGACGGGTGGCTGGCCGGCAGGATAGAATGTTACGGAGGTCGCGTGGCGCCCAGCCACGGCTCATGTGATGCAGCCAGACAGCCTGTCTACTCCTCTTTTTCTCGACAGTCGGCCATCATGCCTGTCTCAAGCGATACCCGGCACGGGCAGTTTTCCGCACCTGGTCGTGCCGTTCGCCAGGCTTGTTCGGGTTGGCGAGCCCATCGCCTTCCGCGTAACGCCCCCATCTTTCCGCGTCGCGCCTTGAGTAGCCGTACAAAGTGCTGCGTCAGTTCCTGCAAAAACTCCGGATGATCCGCAACTCGATCGAAGTCAGCGAGAAAGCCGGGGTGCGCTACCTCCATTTCTCGTCCAACTGGGTGCAGGGGGCGATGCGGATACAGCGCCCCAACGCCCTCGAACTGCCCTACACGCGCGAGATGATGGCTGGTCTGCTGCTGCGGGAAGCGCCGTGGCCACGCGATGCCCTGCTGATCGGGCTTGGCGCCGGATCGCTGGCCAAGTTCATCTACCATCAGCTCCCGGCCGCCCGGATCACGGTCGTCGAGATCGACCCTCAGGTCGAGATCGTCGCGCGCCTGCACTTCGGTCTGCCGGACGATCCGCGACGCTTGCGCGTGCTGATCGCCGATGGCGTCGAATACATGCTTGCGGGGGAGAGTCGCCATGATTGCATGCTGATCGATGGCTTCGACGGCAAGGGTCGTGCCGGCGCACTCGATACCCTGCCTTTCTACCAGGCCTGCCGCGCCCGTCTGAGCGAGCACGGGCTGCTGGCGGTCAACCTGCTTGGTCGCGAGCGCGGATTTCAGGCCAGTGCCGAGCGGATCCGGCAGGCTTTCGAGGGCCGCACGCTGGTTTTTCCCTCATCCGACAGCGGCAACACGATCGCCTTCGCCAACGGCAGCGAGCGGCTTGACGTCAGCCTCGGTGAACTGGTCAGCCGTGCCGAGCAGTGCAAGTTGCAGACCGGCCTCAACCTCATGCCGACCGTTGCCCGCTTGCAGGAGCAAGGCTATCTGCGTCACGATCGGCTCAGTTTCTGACGCGGTGGCGGTCGCTATCGGCTCGCTTCCCTTGCTGCTCTGCTTGCTGCCATCCCGGGTGACCTCAGCCATTTTGATCCAGCCTGCCATCAGGGACACCAGCAGTGCGGTCGGTGCGCCATTGAGGCCCCATGGCAGGCCGGGACCAGACCAGCGGGCGACAAGTGCGGCCGAAACCGCCGCCGTCAGGCTGCCAGCCAGCAGGGTGGGCAATCGCAGATGTGGAATTCCCTGCCGCAGGCAGGGGGACGATTGTCCGCTGACGGGCATGATGCGAATATCGCGGGTATACTCGCGGGCTTGATTCGCGCAACCTCGCCTGGAAACCGCCTAGCCCATGACTGCTGTCGATTCGCCGTCCGTCGTTACCGCCGCGCCACTGGCCGCCAGCTCTCCGGTGACGCTGCCGGCGGCCTGGGCAACGCAGCTCGACTCACGGCTCGCCGCCGGCGAGAGCGTGCTGGCCTGGCTCGAAATCGACCTCGACGCAAGCCTGAGTTTTGCCAGCGGCGTCGTCGTGGTGAGTAGCGAGCGCCTGCTGGTGCACTCGGCTGATGCGGGTGGCTGGCAGAGCTGGGTTTACCGGCCGGGGCTGCTCCTCTCCCGGCGCGATCATTCCGGCGTCGGGACGCTGGAACTGTGCGATGCCGACGGGCGTCTCGCGCACTGGCGTTATACGCTGGGAGCCGACATCGCCGCCGGGCGTCTGGTCGACCACTTCATGCGACAACTGACGTTTCGCGTCACCGGCGAGCTTCCTCCGCCGTCCACCGTCGCGCTCTGCCCGAAGTGCGAAACGCCGCTGCTCGCCGGGCAGGAAGAGTGTCCGTCGTGTAGCAAGGAAATCCACGAGCCGCCTTCGACCTGGACCCTGCTGCGTCTGGGGCGCTTTGCCAAGCCCTACAAGGGGCAACTGTTGGCCGGTTTCGTGCTCTCGCTGCTGACCACCGCCGCCACCCTGGTCGCACCGTATCTGACCATGCCACTGATGGACAAGGTCCTGATCCCCTATCAGAATGGCCAAGCGATCGACCCGGCACTGGTGGCACTCTATCTCTCGGGTCTGCTCGGCTCGTCGCTGGTCGCCTGGGTGCTCGGCTGGGGACGCACCTATATCCTGGCGCTGGTCTCCGAACGCATCGGCGCCGACCTGCGTACGGCGACCTACGAACACCTGCTGAAGCTCTCGCAGGAATATTTCGGTGGCAAGCGGACCGGTGACCTGATGGCGCGCATCGGTTCGGAGACCGATCGCATCAACATCTTCATCTCGCTGCACCTGCTCGATTTCGCCACCGACGTGCTGATGATCGTCATGACCACGGTGATCCTGGTGTCGATCGACCCCTGGCTGGCGGCGGTGACGCTGCTGCCGCTGCCGATCATTGCCTGGCTGATCCACGTCGTGCGCGAGAAGCTGCGTACCGGCTTCGAGCGCGTCGACCGCGTCTGGGCGGAAGTCACCAACGTGCTGGCCGACACCATTCCCGGCATCCGGGTGGTCAAGGCCTTTGCCCAGGAGGCGCGCGAGGCGGCGCGTTTCCGTGCCGCCAATACCCACAACCTCGAG
>NZ_JAEUOL010000297.1 GCF_016789985.1 Accumulibacter sp. | reverse complement strand
AGCAACACTCACTGCACTATCGAGGCAAGTTGCGGCACTACTACGCGATGCCCTACAGGGAGCGCTTCATCTGGGGTGCAACGGCCGGGATCATCATGTCGCTCTACCGGGCACTGGAGTCCCGCGCCACCGGCTAGTCGAGCACCAGCTCGATCTGTTGCAGAAACTGCTTCGCCTTCGTCTGGTCGGGCGCCGCACGCAAGGCCGCACGCAGTCGGCCGACGTACTGCTGAAGCTCGGCGATGGTTCGCACCTGTTCGATCTCGGCGACCAGGGTGGCCGACTCCGCGCCGAGCAGCTCACGCAGGCTGCGGGCTGCGTAGCTCTTGGCCAGGCTGATATCCTCCTCGGCCGAGGAGGGCTGCGGATCAATAGCGGCGGCCGCCGTGGCACTCCCGGCCACCGACTGCACCTGAATGAAGCCGCCAGACAGCAGGCTGGCAATCTGCCGTTTTCCTTCGCTGGTGGAACTGCTCAGCGTGACCAGTTCATTGCCGGTGCGGTGGCCATCGATCATGATCAGCATTGCGCGCACTCGTGACGGCAGGTGATTCGCGCGGGTGGAAATTTCGTCGAGGCCTTTCGGCGTTTTGACAAAGACGGACGACATTTTCATTGCAAAAAGCTTCTCGGATGCGTCAGGAAGATGTTGCGGGAAGTGGCGGCTTTCTGCAAGCCCCGATGAACTTATGGTATGGTGCCTTTTTGGATAGCGGGCCAACGCGGGTTGCTGCGCGTGGATCGCGGCGCCCAAGACCGACTTCGCATGAGTTTCTTTTCGCTGCTCGCCGCCCTGCTGCTCGAACAGTTGCGGCCTCTGGCCTATCGTCCGCTTGTTCAGGAGCCGCTGGCTCACCTGGCCGCCTTCCTCGAAAGTCGCTGCAATGCGGGCGAGCGGCGCAACGGAATCATTGCCTGGTTGATCGGAGTCGGCGGTTTGCTGCTCGTCAGCGCCGGCGTGCATGCCGCCCTTGTCGAAGTCAGCCCGCTGCTCGCCTGGCTATGGAACGTTGCCGTTCTCTACATGGCGCTGGGCTACCGGCAGTGCGGCCGGCATTATATCGAGATTCAACGTGCACTGGGTAGGGGCGAGGTGCTTCAGGCGCGCCACCTGCTTGCCGAATGGCGGGGGCACGGCGCGGATGGACTTTCGTCGTCCGAAATCGCCAGGCTGGCGATCGAGGAGGGCTTGTGCACGTCGCATCGCCACCTGTTTGGCGTCATCGCGTGTTTTCTGGTCCTGCCAGGTCCCACCGGGGCAGTGCTCTATCGTGTATCGGCGTTTCTCGCTGCTGCCTGGGGTAAGTGCAACGACGCAGAAAATGACGATTTCGCGAGCTTCGCCCGGCGAAGCTTTGCTATTATTGACTGGCTTCCGATGCGTCTCACCGCGGCGAGCTTTGCCATCGTCGGAAATTTCGAGGATGCAGTCTATTGCTGGCGGACGCAGAGCCACCGATGGCCGGCCGACGGTCTCGGGATCGTCGTGGCGAGCGGCGCCGGTGCACTGGGAGTGCGCCTCGGCATATCGTTGCTTGAACCCGGCGAACCCGTCGGGCGAGCGGAAATTAGTACCGGCGAAGAAGCAGATGTTGGGTTCATGGAGAGCGCCATCAGTCTGGTTTGGCGGGCGCTGGTGCTGTGGGTGTTGTTGTTGCTGTTGGTGGGCCTTGCCAGTCTGGTAGGCGGTTGATCGATTAATTACAGGAGTTTCTTCATGACTAGAGAAGTCGTTGTACTAAGCGCGGTCCGTTCAGCCATTGGCACCTTCGGTGGTTCACTAGCCAACATGGAGCCGCATGAGCTGGCAGGCACCGTGATGAAGGAGTCGATTGCCCGTTCCGGTGTCGATCCGCAGCAGATCACTTACGTCACTGTCGGCAACTGCATTCCGACCGATTCGCGCTTTGCCTACGTCGCCCGTGTCGCTTCGATCCAGGCGGGTCTGTCGATGGATTCGGTCGCCATGGCAGTCAACCGGCTGTGCGCTTCGGGTCTGCAGGGCGTCGTGACGACGGCCCAGAACATCATGCTCGGCGATGCCGACTATGGTGTGGGTGGGGGCGTGGAAGTGATGTCGCGCGGCTCCTACATGCTGCCGGCCATGCGCTCCGGCGCTCGGATGGGCGACAGCAAGGCGATCGACATGATGGTGGCCACGCTGACTGACCCCTTTGGCGTCGGACACATGGGCGTCACGGCCGAGAACCTGGCGACCAAGTGGAACATCAGCCGCGAAGAGCAGGATGCTTTTGCCGTCGAGTCGCAACGGCGTGCTGCCGCTGCCATCGCCGAGGGTCGCTTCAAGTCGCAGATCGTGCCGATCGTCATGAAGACCCGCAAGGGGGATGTCGTGTTCGATACCGACGAGCACGTCAAGGGTGCGACCACGCTGGAAACCCTCGCCAAGATGAAACCAGCTTTCAGCAAGGACGGAACCGTCACCGCCGGCAATGCCTCGGGCATCAATGACGGTGCGGCTTTCCTCGTGCTCGCGGCCGCCGACGTGGCTGCCAATGCTGGCCAGAAGCCGCTCGCCCGCCTGGTTTCCTACGCGGTTGCCGGCGTGCCGAACGACGTCATGGGCGAAGGGCCGATCCCGGCCACCAAGCTGGCGCTCAAGAAGGCCGGACTGTCACTCGATCAGATGGACGTGATCGAAGCCAACGAGGCCTTTGCCGCACAGGCCATCGCGGTAAACCGGGGTCTCGGCCTTGATCCGGTGAAGACGAACCCGAATGGCGGGGCGATCGCGTTGGGTCACCCGGTCGGTTGCTCGGGAGCCTTTATCGCCATCAAGGCGATCTACGAACTGCAGCGGGTGGGCGGCAAGTACGCTCTGGTTACCATGTGTATCGGTGGCGGACAGGGGATCGCGGTAATCTTCGAGCGCGCCTGATCCACATCCTGCGGCCACCACGCGGGAAACCCGACGGCCTGCCTGGCCGCCGGGTTTTTGTTTGTCGCCGAAGACGCTGGCCGCCTTGGTCACGCGCCGCCTGAAGTGATTGACCGCCTGCCGTTCCGGCGATGGCATTCGCCTCTACGGCGCGCTACCATTGCATTTCACCCGTTACGCTTCGGGGGGTGAGGACATGGGTTCGGCACAATGGCTTGTGCGCAATTTCCTGCGGCACCTGGCGGACATTCCGATCGAGATCGATAACGACGGCCCGTTGCGCCAAGCCGGGTGGCCGATCGAGAATTTCAGCCCAGGCGGGCTGGCGTGTCGTTGCGAACACCCGCTGCCGGTCGGTGCCGGCGTTATACTGCTCACCATTAGGCTGATCAGGCTGCTGTTCCGCGCATCGGGTTCGGTGGCGTGGTGCCGTCGGGCGGGCTGCGACAGCCAAGGCCGTGGGCTTGATGCCGAGACTGCTGCTGGCGAGTGGATCGAGCGTTTTGCGGTGCAGTTTCCGATGCTGGAACAGTCGACCAGCCACTGAATCCGGCATCGAGCAGAGCATGGTACAGGAGAGAAACCCGGTCACCCCAGCGGTCCGCGTACTGCGCGCTGCCAGGATCGAATTCACGGATCATCCCTACGCCTACGAAGAACACGGTGGAACGGCGGCCAGCAGTCGTGAATTGGGCGTGGACGAGCATCTGGTGATCAAGACCCTGGTCATGGAGGACGAGCGCCGAAGGCCGCTGATCGTTCTCATGCATGGCGACCGCGAGGTGTCGACGCAGAAGCTCGCCCGCCACCTGAGCGTCAAAATGATCGCCCCGTGCAGGCCAGAGGTCGCCAGCCGACACTCAGGCTATCTGGTGGGTGGTACCAGTCCATTCGGCACGCGCAAGTCGTTGCCGGTTTACGTCGAGCGCAGCATTCTCGATCTGACAAGGATTTACATCAACGGTGGCAGGCGCGGCTACCTGGTTGGCATTGCGCCGCGCGCTCTGGTCGATCTGCTCAAGCCCGAACCGGTTGACGTGGCCACGTGATGGATGATCAATGTTGCCGGCGGCTAGCCCTCCGCTGCCGGTGTCAGCCGCACGGCCAGCGGCTGTGATGTGTCGAGGCGCACATCACGCTGCGGGAAGGGGATGGCGATTCCGGCGGCCGCCAGGCGCTTCTCGATGGCATGGCGCAGGTCGCTGTCCACGCGCCGTGCGACCAGATTGGCGCCGAGTTCGACCCAGTACACCAGCACCATGAGCAGCGAGCTGTCGCCGAAATCCTCGAAGAAGACTTCGGGCGGCGGATTCTTCAGCACCTGTCCATGGTCCGTGGCACAACCGGTGATGATTTCGGCGGCCTGGTGTACCGGTGCGCCGTAGGCGATGCCGACGCGCACCTCGCGCCGGATACGCGGATTCGAGTAAGTCCAGTTCACCACCTGGTTTTCGAGAAAACTCGAGTTTGGAACCAGGGCTTCGACACCGTCGAAGCCGCGTACGGTCGAAGCACGCAGGTCGACGGCCACGACATGACCGGTCGTTCCACCCAGCGCGATGATGTCGCCCACCCGGATCTTGCGCTCGAAGAGAATGATGATCCCGCTGATCACGTTCTTGATGATCGTCTGTGTGCCGAAACCGATGCCGATTGCCAGGGCTCCGCCCATGAAGGCGAAGACGGTCAGTGGAATGCGGGCCAGATTGAGGATGAAAATGACCAGCAGGATGCCCAGTGCAATCATCGCCCAGCGACGCATCACGCTGGCCATTTGCTCGTCGACATGGAAGCGCTGCACCATGACCCGCTGCAGTCGCCTGGAGAGGACGGCAAACAATCCGTAGCCGAGCGCGAACAGGAGCAGCCCGCCGATGCTCTTGCCGACGGTGACCCCGTGGCTGACCGTCACCGCTTTGCCCTCGATGATCGTCGAGTCCTCGACGACGAACATCTCGAAATTCCATAGCCCCTTCAGCGCCTCTCCCAACTGCAGGGCGGCGAGTTTCCAGTCTGCGGAGCTGGCGCTCCTGCCCTGGAACCCGAAGTCCTCCAGCCAACGCTCGACCTGGCGCTGCAGCCGCGTGCTGAGGCGATCGACGCGCTCGTAAGCCAGCACGCGTTCGTTCAGAGTGGCGAGCAGCTCGGCATTCCGGGCCGCCGCATCGGCATCGAGCGCGCTTCCGTCGCGCCGTAGTTCCTGCTCCTTGGCCTCGACGCGCGCCGCCCTCTGCAGTTCGTCGATGATCTGCTGGCGGCCGGCAAGCTCGTCCCGGGTTCTGCTCAACCAGCCGATCACCTCCTGGCGAGTGGTCGCATCTGCGGAATGCAGACCGACATAGCGTTGTGCCCAGGCGTCGCTCGCTGCCTGAATCACGACCTGCAGCCAGCTCAGGTTCATCAGCCGGACGCGCTCGGTTTCCAGTCGGGCGTCCAGTACTTGCAGCCGCCGGGCGTCCGCTGCGCTGTTGCCAATCCGAGCAACCTGCCTGGCCAGTCGCTCACGCTCTGCCAGGCGTCGGACGTTGGCCGCCGTGATGGTATCGGACTCGGCAGTCAGCTTGCCCAGCTCTCTACGTAGAGCAGCCTGTTGCTGCTCGAGCTCCTCCTTGCTCAGCCATTGCTCGGGCAAGACCCGGGCAAGCACGCTTTCGATCTCGGCATTGAAGGTCTGCAAACCCTTTCTCTCGACAGCGACCCTGTCCAGACCGAGACCAAGAGTGGCAAGCTCTGCCTCGGCCAGTTGCCGGCGGAGGGCGGCGACTTCCCCGTTCTGACGTTCCTTGTCGATTTCTTCCTTGCCTCTGGCGCGTGCCAGTCGGTCTTCCGCCAAGCGGACGGCCTCGCTGGCCCGCCGCTGCTCGTCGATGCGGCCAAGCTTCATCGTTTCGAGTGCCCGTTCGGTCGAAGTGAGCCGCTGCAGGCGTTGCCGGGTGGCATCGTGCTCGTCGCGCAAGACATCGACACGCATGGCAGAGTAGGGGGGAGGACCGGCGAAATCGGCGGCCAGAACCTGCTTGCGGGTGTCCTCGGGGCGTGATCTCGCAATGCTTTCCACCTCATCGAGCAGCTTGAGCTGTTCGCTGTAGGCGATCACCAGACGATCGAGCAGGCGCTGGCGGTCGCTCACCGCAAGCGCCTGTCCTTCGCTGGCGGCTGCTTCCTGGGTGCGCCCGGCGTCTTGCCGGCGTCGTGCTTCGGCCAATTGCTCTTCGGCCCTGGCGCGCAGATCGACGGGTTCTGCCGGCGTGGCTGCCACCGGCGGCTTGCTTCCCGTCTTGGGCAGCGGGAGCTGGGCATCTACCGGCGAGCCGAGCAGGAGCGCGATCAGGGGGAGCAGTGCGCGCCAGGCGATCATCGGGTCGCACCCGACGAAAGGTGCGGCGCGCGGCCCTCGGGACCCGAGGCAACCGCGGTGCACCCTGACGGTCGCCCCCGGAAGCTTGTCACGCGAGCGGCTCCGTGCAACGTCAGGCCGGGTGCCGCCATCATCCTGTGGGGGGACCCGCCGCGCTGCCCGCCGTCCGTTGGTTGCCCGGCAGCAAGATGGGATCGCTCGAGAAACATTCGCCTTTGCCTTCTCCTTTCCTGCCGAATATACTGCAAAAGCAAGCTGATCAGCCGTTCCAGGCTGGCGCCGGACGGTCGAACGCCGTCTCGCCAGGTCTGGTCGAACGCGCTGCCACGTTCGGTCGTTCCCGGGCAGGCATGCCTGGTCCCGGCGGTGCAGCACAGATGGAGGCACGCGCATGCCACTGCACGCAGATCGAAGCCGCACCAGGAAGTACCCACCCTTGGCGCGCTGGTTCAACATCGCCTGGCGGCTGCTGTTTTGTCTCAGCCTCGGCGGCTGTGCCTCCATTACCCTGAATGCCGTCCAGGATGGCCGGCTGGTCGTCGGCGGACCGCTTTCGGGGGTCGAGCTGAGTCGCCAAGGAGTCCGGTCGCCAGTCCACGACAACATGGGTTTGCAGCCGGGCGACGAGCTTCAGACGGATTCGCAGACGATCGCCGTGCTTAGCTTCATGGATGGGGCGAGGGTTTTCGTGCAACCCGCGACACGTATCAGGGTCGGCTCCATCTTCGTCTATTTCGGTGAAGTACTGGTTAAGGTCAAGGGCTACTTTCAGGTCGACACGAAATACACCACGGCGGGCTCGGAGGGTACGCAGTATCTCGTCCGAGCTTATCGCGCTGATCAGGTGAGGGTGGTGGTCGCCGAAGGCAGGGTCGCACTGCTCTCGCGCGCGCAGCGCTGGCGCAAGACGGTTCTCGGTCCCGGGGAAGGCGCCTGGATGATCGGGACGGCCCCGCCGGACTTCGAACGGGAGCCGGTCGGCGCGGATGAGATCACGGATCTTCGCCGACGCATTCACGATCTGGACGCCCTCGTGCCATGGCCCAGGAGCGCCGGGCCTGCACTCGGTGGAGCGATCGCCATTGGTGCGGGCATCGGCTTCGGACACTGGCTCAGGGATGACCACAAGGACGAGCAGCCCGAGCGCAGTTCGGGCGATGGTCGGAAACCTCCGGGGCGGCTTCCCTCACCGCCGGACGCGTTACCGATCGGTGTCAAGCAAAAGCCGCCGGTCGAGCAGAGCGACCGGCTACGGTGAAACGCCGGCCTGACACCACGCCCAAGCCGGTCATGCGGCGCACGACAGCGGTGTGCACCCGCGGCGGTCGGTTTGCTGCCCAAGCGACCGCAGCCGGCCTCCGGCAATGCCTGGCCGCTTGAGCAACACAGGCGTGTCCAGAATCTTCATCAGCTATCGTCGCGCCGACAGCCTGGCTTATGCGGGACGTTTGCATGATCACCTCAGTCAGCATTTCGGGGCCGGGGAGGTTTTCATGGACATCAACGGGATCGGCCCCGGCGAGGACTTTGTCAGCGTGCTCGACAGCAGAGTCGCCAGCAGTGACGTGCTCATCGCGCTGATCGGCCCGGTGTGGGCGAGCGTGGCCGATGACAAGGGCCGCCGGATCGATCAGCAAGACGATTTCGTACGCTACGAAATCGCTCGCGCGCTCGCATTGGGGAAGCGCCTGATCCCGGTGCTCGTCGGCGGTGCAGCCATGCCCAGGACGGAGGAACTTCCGCCCAGCCTTGCCGGACTCGCCCGTTGTCAGGCGCATGTCGTCGACGACAGACGCTTCGCTTATGATCTTGACGCGCTGATTCGTGCGATCGAACACCGGCCATCGCTGCTCGGGCAGTTTCTCGAACTGGCGAACGCCGAGCGCTGGCGCCGGTGGCGGCAGGCGAGTACCGGCGGGGTCGCGCTGCTCATGCTGTTCCTCGGCTGGGTACAGTTGTTCGATGTCTTCGGGCTGGATGCGCGTATCGAGAGTTACACCATGGCGTTGGGCGACCTCGTGGCGAGCGTTCCGGTGAGCGAACGGATCGTCGTCATCAGTTTTGACGAGCGCAGCGAAGCCCGGCTGGGACCGCCAGGAGTTGCCTGGCGCAGCGAGCACGCGCGGCTGATCGACAGGCTGGTTTCTGCCGGCGCCAAGGTTATCGTCTTTGACCTTTTCTTCGAGCGACCAGGTCCTGCCGATGCCGAGTTTGTCGCGGCGATCGAACGCGCTCGGCAACAGGGCAGCCAGGTTGTCGTCGGGGTCAGGCAGATGCTTGATGGCCGGGCCGCGGTATTTCCCGGTCTGGAAAAGGCAGCTAGCGGCCTCGGCCTGCTGTGCATTGGTGGTCGGGTGGGCTACGCTTCGGTCGCGCCGCTCGCGGTCATCAAGTCCACGGGCGCCACTGCTGGGGGAAATGACTCGCCCGTGGTCGGCGACAACAGCTTGATGGCCCTCTCGCTGCTGGCCTCCGGTGGCCGGACCCTGGCGGTCGACGAAACCCGACGAACGCTCACGGTTGTCGGCGAACAGGGTCGTATCCTCTGGCAAGGGTCGCTTGCGCTGGTGAAAGAGCAGTTCGAGGCGTCCGGCGAGTTGAGCGACGACTGCCCGCTGCTGGTGGCGGGCGATCGGGTGGCCGAGTTGATGATCAGAATGGCGCCGGTCAGCATCTGGCGCGCTGCGTTGCGTCGCTACGATTATGAGCAGGTCGGCGGGCCAGACGGCGGGTTCGCGCCGGGCCAGTTGGCCGGCAGGATCGTCCTGATCGGTGATGGGCGACCGGGCAAGGACGACTTCCGGACCCGGCGCGGGCTGCAGCGCGAGGTGCGTCACGGTGTCGAGCTGCATGCCGATGTGGTGAACAACCTGATTCAGGGGATCCAGGTTCGCCGCCTGGAAACCGTCTCACAGTTTCTGCTGCTGTTGCTGCTCGCTGCCGCCGGTGGCTGGCTGCGCGTCTGGCCGCCCGGTACCTCGGCCCTCGTCCGGGGGACGCTGGTCGTCTCGCTTCTGCTCGCCTATCTCGGCCTGACGGTCGTGCTTTACACGAGCTATGGCCTGCTGCTCAACACTGCGTATCATGTTTGCGCTTTCCTACTGGCCTATTTCCTGCTCGGCCGACTCGTGGCACAGTCGGTGCGCCCGGCTTGAGGCAGCAAGGAAGTTTGTGGTCGAGAGGCGAGCCAGGAGCGGCTGCCCGGGCCCGGCAGAGCAGCGCTGTGCCGGGAAGTTTCTTGTCGGTGGCAAGCGCTTGGCACCCGCGCGGCTTGGCGCTACACTCACCGCCTGATGTGGGGTACGGTTGGGGGTCACGGCTGTTCGCCATCGCTGCTGGACGAGCACTGTCGAGTTTGCGGTGACCGTCTGCCAGCGGTCGAAGAACATACCCGCAAGACCATCTCGCCTGACGAACAGGACAAAGGATCGAATCGATGGTGCAGACGACTGGTGGCGAAGGCAAGCCGTCTTCGTCGAGCAAGATTCGCCTGGTCAAGCAGTTGCTCGGACCCTACCAGCGCTGGGTGTTGCTGATTCTGGGAATGATGTTCTTCGAGACCATGATGTCCCTGGCCGGCCCGTGGCCACTCAAGATCATCCTCGACAACGTGGTTGGTAACCACAAGGCGCCTGCCTGGCTGGATGCGCTGCGCTTCATCGACCTGGGTGGCGACAAGATGGAACTTGCCGCCGTCGCCGGAGTGGCAGTGCTGGTCATCGCCGTGGTGGGGGCGCTGGCAAGTTACATCGACAACTACTACACCGAGAGTGTCAGCCAGTGGGTTGCCCACGACCTGCGCATGCGGGTGTATGACCACCTGCAGCGTCTGTCTCTCGGCTACTACGATACTCACCAGACGGGCCCGATCCTGTCCACCCTGACCGCCGATGTCAAGACCATCCAGGGCTTCGCCTCGTCGGGAACGCTGGGCATCCTGGTCGACCTGTTCACCATCGTCGGGATGCTCGGCATCATGTTCTGGCTGGACTGGGATTTCGCACTGATTGCCGTCGGGGTGACCCCCTTCCTGCTGATGTTCGTGGCGCGCTTCAACCGGGAAGTCAAGGACGCGACACACGCGGTTCGTCACTATCAGAGCGACATCGTCGCCGTCGTCCAGCAAGGACTGGAATCGATCCGTATCGTCAAGGCTTTCGGCCGGCAGCAACTCGAGAAGGATCAACTGGCCGAGGTCAGCCACGCCACGGTCGACGCTGCACTGGCGGCGCGCAAGGTGAAGTCGCTGCTCTCGCCGGCGGTGTCGATCACTGTTGCCGGATGTACCGGCTATGTCCTCTGGCGTGGTACGGGGTTGGTGCTGCAGGACCTGATGAGCGTCGGTGCGCTGACCGTTTTCCTGACCTATCTGAGCAAGTTCTTCAAGCCAGTGCAGGATCTGGCCAAGATGAGCAATACCATTGCCCAGACGGCCGTGGCGATCGAGCGCATCCAGCTGATTCTCGATACCGACGACATCCTGCCCGAAACGGCCGCGGCGCGAGACCCGGGACCCCTGCGCGGTGCGATCAGTTTCGAGCACGTGGCATTCAGCTACAACCCGGAAGCCAAGGTGCTCACCGACGTGGTGTTCGGCATCGCGCCCGGCCAGACAGTCGGTGTCGTCGGACCCACCGGGGGAGGCAAGTCGACGGTGGTGAGCATGATTCCGCGTTTCTACGATCCGACCGGCGGTGTCGTACGGATCGACGGCGTCGACGTGCGCGAGTACGATCTGCAGGCACTGCGCCGGCAGATCGGCTTCGTGCTGCAGGACACTGCGCTGTTTCATGGCACCATACGTGAGAACATCGCCTATGGCCGTCCCGGCGCGACCGATGACGAGATCGTCGCGGCGGCGCGCCTGGCCAATGCCGACGAGTTCATCTCGCGTATGGCGCACGGTTACGACACAATGGTCGGCGAGCGCGGCATGACCCTCTCCGGTGGCCAGCGACAGCGCATCGGCATCGCGCGTGCGGTGATCCGCAATGCCCCGATCCTGATTCTCGACGAACCCACCGCGGCGCTTGACACCGAATCCGAAAAGCTGGTGATGGACGCGCTGCAGAAGCTGATGCAGGGACGTACCGTGATCACCATCGCGCACCGCCTGTCGACCATTCGCAATGCCGACAAGATCATCGTCCTGAAGGGTGGTGTCGTCGCCGAACAAGGCAATCACCAGGAACTGGTGGCCCTGGACGGCGTGTACGCCGAGCTCTATCGCACTCAGGTTCAACCCGTGCCGTCCTCCGGCGCATAGCCTTGGGAGTCTCCATGCATCGTTCGCTGATTGTCCTGCCCGACGACACTGGCCAGCCCATCGTCGATGCCATTGCCGCGGCGAAGGAATCGCTGCGCATCAAGATGTTCCTTTTCTCCGATCCGGATCTGCTGGCAGCGGTGATCGCTGCACAGCAGCGCGGCGTCAAGGTACGGGTGATGCTCAATCCGGCACGGCGCAGCGGCGAGGTCGAGAACAAGGCGAGCCGCAAGGCGCTCGAGGACGCCGGTGTGGAAGTCGCCGACAGCAATCCGGCATTCGACATCACGCACGAAAAGTCGCTGGTAGTGGACGGCCAGACGGCCTTGGTGCATTCGCTCAACTGGGAAACCAAGAATCTCACCATCACCCGCGACTATGCTGTGGTCACCTCGCACCAGCATGAGGTGGAGGAGATCGTGCAGTGTTTCGACGCCGACTGGACGCGCGAAAAATTCGATCCGGGCGAGGAATCGCATCTGATTTGGTGCAACACCAACGGCCGCAACCGGGTGGCACGGTTCATTGACGCCGCCCAGGAATCGCTCCTGCTCCAGAACGAACGTTATCAGGACGAGGTGATCATCGAGCGTCTGGTACGCGCCACACGCCGCGGCGTCAAACTGCATGTGCTGGCACGTCCGATGCACTTCCTGAAAGCCGGCAAGCTGGTCGAGGGTGTCGAGGGGCTGCGCATTCTCGAGGACCTCGGAGCCAAGGTGCACCGACTCAAGGGACTCAAGCTGCACGCCAAGATGATGCTCGCCGACGGCAAACGGGCGATCATCGGGTCGATCAACCTGGCACCAGGCAGCTTCGACAGCCGGCGCGAGCTGGCCATCGAAGTGCACGACGAGGCAGTCATCCGGCGCTTGTTGCAGGTGGCGGAACACGATTGGCAGAACTCCCGTCCGCTCGACCTGTCGGATGAAGGCCTGCTCGCCGACCTCGAGGAGAATGAGCCCGAGGTGGCGGAAATGCTGGCCCTGGATGCACGGAAGAATAATAATCACGGCGAGCATGGGCACCACCGGCGCCATGATGACGTCACCAACAACGGACATAAGAATCATCGCGGACACTGAATCATTCGACCAACCTGTCTCAAGGAGAACCTGTTAATGAGCAATCTGGTAGTTGTTGCTTACGACGATCAATTCAAGGCCGAGGAAGTACGCACCAAGCTGCGCAAGCTGCAGCAGGATTACCTGCTCGATCTCGAAGACGCCGTGGTGGCGGTCAAGGACGACAAGGGCAGGGTCAAGCTGCACCAGCTGTACAACCTCACCGCCAGCGGCGCGTTGAGTGGCGGCTTCTGGGGGACGCTGATCGGGCTGATCTTCATGAACCCGCTGCTTGGCCTGGCCGTTGGCGCCGGTGCCGGCGCAGTCAGCGGCGCGCTTTCCGACGTTGGCATCAACGACGATTTCATGAAGGATCTGGCCGCCACTTTCAGGAACGGCAGCTCGGTGCTCTTCGTGTTGGTACGCAAGGCGACGCCCGACAAGGTGCTCGAAGAATTGCAGGGCACCGGTGGCAAGGTGATCAAGACCTCGCTCACCCATGAAGAGGAGGCCAAGCTACAGGCCGTACTGGATGCCACGCGGGCGTCGACTGCCGGCGAGGCCTGAGAAGCGCTGCTCAGGGCAGCCCCGCGGGGTTTACCTGACGAGCTGAATGAAAGCACCTTGGAACTGACCATCTACCATTTCATCCTTGTCGCTGCATTCATTGGCATCGTGGCCTGGGTGTTCGGCCGCAAGCGCAAGGCACGCTTTGAGCGAGACGCGAGAATTCCTTTCGAAGAAGACAAGGATTGATCCGCGTTCTTGTCTTGCCAAGGACGCGGCCCGCTGCCGGCGAAGGCAGCATCGCCAACCTCCTCGGGTTTGCGCCCGTTTCGGGCCTGGGTTTGGTGCGTAACGAGAAAAGATAGCGGAGGATCACGATCATGCGCAGGTTCCTGTTCTTCCTCCCCGTGCTGCTCGGCACGACGATGGTCTCGGCGCAACCGGTGTATGAAACGCATGACCGTGAAGGCCCGGTCTTTTCGGACATGCCGGGCCCTGGCGCGAAACCGCTGTCCCTGCCGCCAGTCAATCTGATGGATGGCGTGCCAAAAGCACCCGCCGTGGCTGCTCAGCCGGCAAGCGCAGCAGCTTATACCTATGCCACGCTACAGATCATGCAGCCGCAGGACGGCGGTACGATGCACTCGAATACCGGACAGATCGACATCGTGGTGGCGCTCGACCCGACATTGCGCACCGATCGGGGTGACGCGATCGCCGTCAAACTCGACGGCACGGTTCTGCCGACCAAACGCGTGACGCCACAATTCGAACTCAGCCCGGACGAGTGGCAGATGGCGGGGAGAGACCAGGACGAACACCAACTCGAAGTTGCGGTGGTGGATCGAGCAGGCAGGGCATTGTTGATCTCTGCTCCGGTACATTTCTTCGTTCATCGTGCGACACGTCGCTGATCGGTCAGCAGGCGTGACCTGCCTTGCCGAAGTCTGGCGCGAATCTGGCTTCATCTAAATGCCAGACGGCAGTCGAACTGCAGGCGGCGGTGGGCCGGCTCAACCTGCCACATGCGCCTGAAGGTCTGCTCCATCAAGTCCTCCTCGCTGCCGACCCGGAATTGTGCTGCCTCTGGCTGGAGCGCGGTCGAGCACCGGCACGCCGAAGCTGTCCCGACCCGATGCCTGGGCCCGTTGTTTCGACCTTTGATTGGTCGACCGCGGCGACAACACGCCGGGACCACTGACCATGAACAAACTGGACGTGCCGCCCTGCCGATCGTGGCTGCTCCTGCCTCCGGCACTGATCGCGCTGTCCTCGGCCCGCTGGAGGGGCGCGCCTTGACGCGGCGATCGGTCTGGGTGCGTAGCAAGCTTGAGTGGGGGCACATGGCGCCGCCGGAGGCGGAGCTTTTTTGTTAAGCTGTCGGTCGCTGATGATCAGACCGGGGCAGGCATACGCCGCTTGGGCGGGCGGCAGTCCGCGGTCGCTCGCTTTGCCCATTTACCAGAGGATGGCTGGCATGCTCCCCAAACTTGACGACATCGAAGCCGCGGCGCGCATCGTGCATGCGGCGATGCCGCCGACGCCACAATATTGCTGGCCACTGCTCTGCGAGCGCCTGGCGAGCGAGGTCTGGGTCAAGCATGAAAACCATACCCCGGTTGGCGCCTTCAAGCTGCGCGGTGGTCTGGTTTATTTTGCCGATCTGGCAACGATTGGTGCGTGCGGCGGGGTGATCAGCGCGACCCGCGGCAACCACGGTCAATCGGTGGGCATGGCCGCCAGGCGTTACGGCCTGGCGGCGCGCATCGTGGTACCCCACGGCAACAGCATCGAAAAGAACGCCGCCATGCGCGCTCTCGGTGTCGAGCTGATCGAACATGGCGAAGACTTCCAGTCGGCGCGGGAATATGCTACCCGGCTGGCTGGTGAACTCGCTTTGCATCTGGTTCCATCCTTCCATCGGCTGCTCGTCGCCGGTGTGGCCAGCTATGCGATCGAGTTGCTGCGCGCAGTGCGCGATCTGTCAACAGTGTATGTACCGATCGGTCTGGGTTCCGGAGTCTGCGGCATGGTTGCGGCACGCGATGCGCTCGGGCTGCAAACCGAGGTGGTCGGCGTGGTGTCGGCGCACGCACCGGCCTATGCCGCTTCCTTTGCCGCCCGGCAGTTGCGCGAGGCGCCGGTCACCACCCGCCTCGCCGACGGCATGGCGTGTCGCACGCCGGAGCCCGAGGCACTCGAGATCATCTGGCGCGGTGTCGATCGCATCGTCGAAGTCAGCGACAGCGAAGTCGCCGCGGCAATGCGACTTCTGTTTACCTGTACGCACAATGTTGCCGAGGGGGCGGGGGCAGCCGCCGTCGCTGCAGCCTGGCAGGAGAGGGGGCAGCGACCACGGCGCCGCATCGCGGTGGTCCTGTCGGGCGGCAACGTGGACCGTGAACTGTTTGCCGAAGTACTGCGCGATGATCGTGTCGCTGCCGGGGAGTGAGCACCGATGGTGGCCGCACGCCTCGCGGGAAACCTTTCAATCTTGCGGCATTTTCGCCGCGACCTGGCCCGGCAAGATCGGCGATGATCACACGGTGCATGCGCCTTGCTGACCAGCCGGTGGCTGGCTGACCGGTGGAAGAGGGAGGGGTCGATGGGAAAGGAGATCGACAGCAACGGTTTCACGACGGACGACTTCGTGCGCTTCAACGGACGATTGGCAGAGGAAACGAAGCATGCCCAGCAAGCCTACTTCCGCGGTGGCTTCGCCAGCCAGGAAGTGGTGGCGGGTTTCGAGCTCGAGGCCTGGCTGATCGACGAAAACCTTCTGCCTGTACCGCGCAACGTGTCGTTTCTGGCGCGCATGGCAAGTCCGCTGGTGGTTCCCGAATTGTCGCGCTTCAATGTCGAACTCAACGGTACTCCGCAGCCTCTGTGCGGCAACGCACTGTCACAACTGGAGAACGAGCTCACCGCAACCTGGCAGGAATGCCTGCGCGTTGCCGCCCATGACGCCGCCGCGTTGATTGCCATCGGCACATTGCCGACCTTGCGCGAGGCCGACCTTTCGCTGGCCAACATGTCTCCGTCGCGACGTTATGCGCTGCTCAACGATCAGATCTTCCTGCTGCGCGGCGGCCGGCCGTTGACCCTCGACATCAACGGGATCGAAAGCCTGCGTACGACCCACACCGACGTCATGCTTGAGGCGGCGACCACCTCGTTTCAGGTGCACCTGCAGACACCGGCCGGCGAAGCGGCGCGCGCCTACAATGCATCGCTGATCCTCGCCGCGCCGCTGGTCGCTCTGGCCGCCAACTCACCTTTCCTGTTCGAGCGTGCGCTGTGGCACGAGACACGGGTGCCGCTCTTCGAGCAGGCGGTCGATTGTTGCGATCCCGGCTGTCCGCAGCACATGCGCGTCACTTTCGGCTCCGGCTATCTGGCTGCCGATCCGACTGCCTGCTTTGCCGAAAACCTCAGGAACTATGCTGTCCTGCTGCCCTTTGAAATGTCGACGCCGGTCGAATCCTACGCACATCTGCGCCTGCACAATGGCACCATCTGGCGGTGGAACCGAATGCTCATCGGCTTCGACCAAGCGGGGCAACCGCACTTGCGCGTCGAACAGCGAGTGATGCCCGCCGGACCCAGCATCATCGACATGATTGCCAACGCCGCTTTCTACTACGGGGCCGCCTTCATGCTCACCCGGCAGGTGGTGGCACCCGAAGCACAGCTTTCCTTCGACCTGGCGCGGGACAACTTCTACCGCGCAGCGCGTTACGGTCTCGCCGCACAACTATCCTGGCTCGACGGCCAGCGCGTGTCGGCGGCAGACCTGCTCGAGCACCAACTGCTGCCGCTGGCGCGCGAAGGCTTGCAAAGACTCGATCTGTCGGCTGCCGATGTGGCGCGTTATATGGAAGTGATCGCCGGCCGTTTGCGCAACCAGCGCAACGGCGCCGTCTGGCAAATGGCGCACTACGCGAAACACCATGATTTCGTTCGGCTGACCGCCGATTATCTTGACCACCAGCGCCATCTCATGCCGGTGCATGAGTGGCCGATATGAACTGCAAGCTTCATGCTGACCGTCCTCGACCAACTCCCTGCAGTCTTTCTCGACACTCCGGCGCGCGAACTGCATCGTCTGCTCCCCGGTCCGACCCTGATCCACCTGCCCGGACGTCGGCGGCAGCCGCTGTTCGTCTCGGTGCTGTTGCATGGCAACGAGGACAGCGGCGTGGTCGCCCTGCAGAAGGTCCTGCGCATCAATGGCCGGCGACCGCTGCCGCGCGCACTTTCAATCCTGATCGGCAACGTTGCCGCGGCGCGTGACGGAATGCGGCGGCTCGAAGGCCAACCCGACTACAACCGCGTCTGGCCGGGAGGCGAGGCGCATCGCGATTCTCCCGAAGCCGCGGCGATGAGCGAGGTGTATCGCCTGATGCGGGAGCGTGGCGTATTTGCCAGCATCGACATCCACAACAACACTGGCCTCAACCCGCATTACGCCGTGGTCAACCGGCTGGACCAGGCGGTCCTGCAACTGGCCCTGCTGTTTTCGCGTACGGTTGTCTGGTTTCGCGGCCTGGCCGGCACGCAGACCACCGCTTTTTCGTCAACCTGCCCGGCGCTCACCGTCGAATGCGGCAAACCCGGCAAGGCGGCCAGCGAGGAGCACGCAGCGCGTTTCATCGAAGCCTGTCTGCATCTTGCGCAGTTCCCTTCGCACGATGTGCATGAACACGACATCGACCTCTATCACACCCTGGCGACGGTACGGGTGCCGGACGCGGTGTCGTTTGGCTTCGGCGATGCCCGGGCCGACATCGACTTCGAGCCACAGCTCGACCACATGAACTTTCGCACGCTCGAAGCCGGTACCGTTTTCGGACGGACGCGCCTGCTCCTGCCGGTCACCGTGTGCGATGAGAGCGGCGCCAACGTGACACACGAGTTCTTCACCTGCCGTGATGGCGAACTCAGCCTGCGGCGCGCGGCAACGCCGGCGATGCTGACGCTCGACGAACGCGTCGTGCGACAGGACTGCCTGTGCTACCTGATGGATCGGCTACCACTGCCGTGCCGTCAGGTGGCGGCGCGCGAGTTATGTGCGAGTGTCTAGCGCCGGTCGTGCAAGCTGCGATCTCGCCCGTCGAGGGCGCGGCGGCGGCCCTGCCTCGCCTGACGGCAGACTGCTAAGCTCCCATCACCCTGTTTTTTCCCGACCGTTTGGCCAGGTACATGGCCTGGTCGGCCCGCCTGAGGGCGTCCTGGCCCGCCTCGTCGGCGCTTACCTGTGCAACGCCCGCGCTGAAGGTGATCAGGATTTTCTCGTTACCGGCGAGGAAAAAGTTCTTGGTGAGTTCTCGCTGCAGTCTTTGCATTGCCGCAATTCCCTCGTCGAGACAGGTGTCCGGCATCAGGATGACGAATTCCTCGCCACCGTAACGGGCCAGGGTATCGACCGGGCGCATGCAGTGGCGTACCACCTGCACCAGGTGGATCAGGGCGTCGTCACCCGTGGCGTGGCCGAGGCGGTCGTTGAGTTGCTTGAAGTTGTCGACGTCGAGCAGCGAGAGCGACAGTGGTTCCTGCTTCTTGCGTCGCAGGCTGGCAATCTCGCGTGCCAGAGCCTCGTCCAACCCGCGGCGGTTGAGCACGTCGGTCAACGCGTCGTGGCGTGCCGAAGCGCTCGCGTGTTGCAGCTCGTGTTGCAGTTTGGCCAGTTCGGCATCGGCTTTGAACACTCTGGCCTGCAGATCCCCGAGTTGGTCCCGCGCTGCTGCGGTGTCTTCGGCCATCGTACGGGTGGCATCGATCACCTGTTGCAACAGAGGGGTCAGGTCCTCCACCGTTCGCACCTCCGCGATCTGCCGCGCGCTTTGCTCGAGATTGCTCTGAAAGTCCGTGCTCGACTGGTTCATCATCGCCAGTTGGTCGATGAAAGCCGCGAGCATCTGGCGCATCGCCTCCTGCGCCTCGCGGGTGCGCAGCTTGGCTGCGCGCTGGCGGGTAATGACGTCCTGCAGGCGGCGCTCGACATCGTCCAGGCGACGCAGCGTGAGTGGAGGAAGCACGGCTCTGGCAAGCGAATCGATCTGGCCTTGAACACATTCATCGTCGACGCTCAACGCCGCAATGTTTTCGATGATCAACTGCAGCAGCTTGAGCAGGGTCTGCCGGATCTCCCCTTGTTCCTCGACAGTCAGCGACAGCCGCTGGCTGAAAGTGGTCATCTGGGCGAGCAGCGCCTGGATGTCGGCGGACGGGGTCTTGAGCGTCGCCAGCATTTGTTGCCCCTGGTTCGACAAGGACTCATCCTCGTCCACGAGCGCGGGCAGCAGACTTTCGACCAGACGGGTCAAGCGGGCCAGCAGGGCCTGGTGGAGTTCCTGTGACTGGCTGCCAGTCGAGCTTGCGGGAGGTGGGGAGGCGCTCGACCGGCTGCTCTTGTCCACCGTGGTGAGAGCGACCAGGGCATCGAGCACCCCCTGCCAGCTACGTTTGGCAATGGCGGCATTCAGCGGTTCGAGGTCCTGCTCTTGCCCCGCACGGTGAGCGCCCAGTGCGCTTGCGATGTAACGTAGTGGCGCCTCCGGGAATCCCGCCACATTGGGAAGTTTGGCGACTTCGTTGTAACACGCCTGGTAGTTCGCCGGTGTGGGAGGCAGCTTGCGCAGTGCGAGCTGGCGGAGTGTTTCGCGTGCGACTTCGAGTGGATTCTTGGTGTCGATCATCAGGAGACTGCGAGGGTCGAAAGGCAGGGCTGCCGAAAGCCACTAGCCGGCAGCAACTCCCGGACGGTGTCGCCTTCCCGGGGGACATCCGAATTACGGCGAGTGTACTACCAAACGAGTTCTGGGTGGTCGCCAACCAGCCACGCCGGCTGCCGCTCGCAGGGCAGATGGCGCCTCGGGTAGAATCGACCCGTACGTTCGGAGAGGATATGGGAAGACTGCTGCTGGCCCCGATGGAAGGCCTGGTTGACGACGTTCTGCGCGACGTGTTGACGCGCGTTGGCGGGTATGACCTGGCGGTCAGCGAGTTCATCCGGGTCTCCGGCAGCCTGTTGCCGGCACGTGCCTTCCGCCGGATCTGTCCGGAACTCGACCGTGGCAGTTGTACGCAGGGAGGAACCCCGGTGGTTGTTCAGTTGCTCGGCAGCGATCCGGCGTGTCTGGCCGACAACGCGGCACAATTGATCGAACTGGCGCCAGCGGGGATCGATCTGAATTTTGGCTGTCCGGCGCCAACGGTCAATCGCCACGGCGGCGGGGCAACCCTGCTCGCCGACCCGGAACAGCTTTTCCGCATTGTCGCAGCGGTACGCCGGGTCGTTCCGGCGGGCGTGCCGTTCTCGGCCAAGATGCGGCTCGGTGTGCGCGACACCGCGCGAACTCTGGACTGCGCACGAGCGCTGGCCGCGGGCGGCGTGGGTTCACTGGTGGTACATGCGCGCACCAGAGACGAGGGCTATCGACCACCGGCACACTGGGAGTGGGTGGCGCGCATCGACGAGGCCGTACCGCAGCCGGTCGCGGCCAACGGCGAAGTGTGGACGACGGATGACCATGACCGATGCCGCGCTCTGAGTGCCTGCCAGGACGTGATGCTCGGGCGCGGCGCGGTGGCCGATCCCTTTCTTGCCCGGCGCATCCGCTTGCTGGCTCTGGGTGGTCAGCCGGCCAGCGATCGCTCGCCCGATTGGCGACTATTGCAGCCGTTATTGGCCTGCTACTGGCGGCAGGTATGCGGCAAGGTTGCACCGCAGCACGCGCCCGGTCGCCTCAAGCTGTGGCTGGGTGCCCTGCGGCGCAACTTCGCTGAGGCCGACGCCCTGTTTCTGGCTGTTCGTGCGCTGCGTAGCGTCACCGAGGTGAGCCGCCAGCTCGAGCTGCACGGCGTTTCCGTGGCGCGTGAGGCGGACCCTGTAGACGCCGATGTACGCTAACTCGCGCCTTCCGGTCAGCACGCAGAGCGGTATCCATCCGGGTCTGCCGGAGCTGCTCGACCGCCATGCACGGGCGGGTTTTCGCAAGCCCATTGCCGGCTACAATCGCGCTGCGTTCGCCGAAAGTTGGGAGCGCTATCGGCGAGCAGGGGCCGACACGCCGTTGATCCTCGACTCGTGTTGCGGTGTCGGAGAGAGCAGCGTCGTCCTCGCCAGGGAATTTCCGCAGCACTACGTGATCGGGGTGGACCAATCCGCGTCGCGGCTGGCCCGCGGCAGGCGAGGCGTTGCCCACTGGCCGCCCAATCTTGACCTGGTCCGCGCCGATGTCGTCGATTACTGGCGCCTGCTGCACGCAGCCGATGTTCGTCTGGCGCGCCATTATCTGCTTTACCCCAACCCGTGGCCAAAGAGCACCCACCTCGGCCGCCGCTGGCACGGCCATGCGGTCTTTCCCAGCCTGCTGGCCCTCGGCGGCCTCCTCGAGTGTCGCAGTAACTGGCCGCTCTATCTGGCAGAGTTTTGTCTGGCGGTGCATCGGATGACCGGGCGGGCTGCCGCCTGCGAAGCCTGCCTCCCCGCTTCGCCGATGACCCCTTTCGAGCGCAAGTACCAGGCCTCGGGCCATGCACTGTGGCGGTGCCGGGTCGATCTGGATTGAACCGGACTGGCTGTCCGTCGGATGCGGTAGCCAGCGTGCCTTGCAATCGGGCGTGCTGGCCGTTGTGGAGCGGCGCCCAAGCTCGTAGAATAGTGCCCTGCGCGGGCGTCGTATAATGGTAATACCCTAGCTTCCCAAGCTAGAGCCGAGGGTTCGATTCCCTTCGCCCGCTCCATCTACTATATAGATCAATAGGTTAGGTTGTATTTACGGTATCAGGTGTCCGTGCACGTGTCCGAAAGATGCCGAGAAAACCGTTATCAGCACCCTATCTATACCAGCGAGGCCGCTTGTTCGGTTTCCGCTGGACCTGCTCCCCACGCCTGGCTGAACAGATCGGCCGCCATGAGCTGCGTCGCTCACTGGGCACTGGCTATCTTGCCGTTGCGGTTCGACGAGCTATCGAAATTGCTGCGAAAATCAGGGTTTTGGAAACAAAGCTTGATTCTTGCGACATGCGCGAACTCAAACGCACCGATCTTCTGACGGTTCTCAACCACTATTTCCATACCGCCCTGGCTGACTCGGAGCGTTGGCGCACCGAAAGCGATGGGTTGACCCCGGCAGGGGTCGAGGCTGAGTTGATCGCGTTGGAATTCATGGCACGCGATACCCGAGAGCGGTTGAGCTTGCACAGGTCCGATGAGCCGTATGACAACGGCGTTGGTGTAGTATGTTGGCATTATTTGGGGTGTAACGTAGTTTGGCTGTCCGAGGAGGTTGGCATGGCAATGCGAGTGAAGCCAGAGACTGGCGAGGTGGGCCTCAAGCAGCGGTATCGGGTGACGAACTGGTCGGAGTACGACCGGGCGCTGGTCAATCGAGGCAATCTGACGATCTGGTTCGACGAGGCGACTATCCGGGACAGTTGGACGCCTCCACTTCCGATCGGACGCGGCAAACCCGGGTGGTACTCGGAGACCGCCATTCAGACGTGCCTGACGATCAAGACCTTGTTCCAGTTGCCGTACCGCGCCACGGAAGGACTGATCAAGTCGCTGATGCGCCTGTGTCAGCTGGACCTGACGGTGCCGGACCACCCCCACATGTCGCGACGGGCGGCGCAGCTTTCGGTGAAGATTCCTCGTCGGCCGCGCAAGGGTCCAATGCATGTGGTGGTCGATTCGACGGGACTGAAGATTTTCGGCGAAGGCGAATGGAAAGTGCGTCAGCACGGGGTGGGTAAGCGTCGCACGTGGCGGAAGATCCCTCTGGCGGTTGACGAGACCAGCAAGGACATAATCGGCATCGAAGTGACCACCACCGCCTGGGGCGACAGCAAAATCTTGCCAGGGCTGCTTGACCAGATCGAAGGCGAGATCGCCCAAGTCTCGGCCGATGGCGCCTACGACAGCCACGGCTGCCATGCGGCGATCGCCGAGCGGGACGCGCGTGCCACCATCCCGCCACGCGACGGGGCGGTCACGTGGGGAGATGCCCACCCCCGCGACGCCATCCTCCAGGAAATCGAGGCCAAGGGACTCGACGGCTGGAAGAACGATAGCGGCTACCACCGGCACAGCATCGCCGAGAACATGAGGTACCGGCTGAAGCAACTGGGCGACCGCCTGTACTCCCGAACCTTCGAGCGGCAAGTGACCGAAGCTCACGTTCGCGCAGCCATCCTCAACACGTTTACCTACTTGGGCATGCCGCAATCTGTCCGGGTAGGGCAAATTGCGTCCGCTGCATGAAGCAGCGCGGGAAAAAGGGGAAGTCGTGCCGAAAATGAGAAATCTAACCTTATGGAAGATTAGCAGTGACTAATAGTGCACCAACGCCTCGTGCCTGGGAAAACCGCTTGCGTTGCTGGCCGCACCTGCTGCGCAAACTGAGGGGCCTGGCCGAATCGAGCGATGCG
>NZ_JAEUOL010000249.1 GCF_016789985.1 Accumulibacter sp. | reverse complement strand
GAACCGGCGATGGATGGCGCGGATATGGTGCAGGTCGTGACTGTAGTAAACCCAGGAGATCGGCAGGATTCCCTCGGTCAGTACGTTGCTGCCGTTGATCACATAGGGCGTGCCGACGGCGCGGGCATTGCGCACCAGGGTAGCCGTGATGGCGTGATCGGTCGGAATCTCGCAATTGGGGACAGAAGCCTTGAGGAACGACATCTGCAGATCCTTGAACTCCTCCCAGTCCACGACGTAGGTGTTCAGGTCGATCTTCAGCTCGTCCAGTGCATTCTTGATGTTGGCCACCGCCAGCTCGGAATTCCAGCCGTTGTCAAAGTGCACCGCGAGCGGCCGCAAGCCAAGTTCCTTGAGCTTGTAGATCACGTAGGTGCTATCGACGCCACCGCTCACACCGGCAATGCAGTCGTAATCCTTGCCCTGGCCCTCGCTGCGGATACGGGCGACGATCGACTCCAGCGCGGGCCCCGACCGCGGGCCACGCGCCACCTCCGTCGCGACGCGGGCAAAGTAGCGCGTGCAGTGGTTACAGTGTCCCTGTTCATTGAATGCGATTTCCGGATCGGACGTATCCATCAGGCAACGCGTGCATTGCTGGTAAGGGCGATGGTCAGCGCTTGCGCTCATGTTCCGCTTTCTGCAACCTGAAAAATATGATGAAAAGGGCGGTAGTCAGCAGCCATCCGGCCCCGGAATTGACCGCCGTGACAAGACTGGTTTCCATCGCTGCCACGATGAGAACCAGATTAAGAGGCAGAGCCAGCGGGTGATCACGATAGATCAGCATGATGATGGCGAACAGGCCAGCGCCGAGCAGGCTCGACAGCAGAAAACCGACAGGCCCGAAGTTTGCATACTCGGTCATGAAAGACGCCGCGTTGAGACTGCCGCGCATGCCTTGGCTCACGTTGTCGTGGTAGAACGCAGTGTAGAGTTTGGAAGGAATCGGCACATACTCGCAGCCCAGCAGACCGGCCAACAGACGATAACCGCAACCCGCTTCACGCAGCCCGGGATCACGATAATAGTAGAACCACTGGTCGATTACCTGTCCGGGAACCAACAATGCACGTTCGTAGAGCGCATAGACCGCAGACGAACGCCTCCAGTCATCACGCGGCACAACGTAGTCGCTGACCAAGACCCTTTCCTTGTCGCTCAAGGTCACCACCGGTTCCTGATACTGCATGCTCTCCCGAATCGTCGGGGAAGAAACGGCTGTCGACGCAAGCACGAGGCTGATCATCAGGGCAAGGGTCAGGGCGAGGTGCATCCAACGGCGCTGAAAACCCATATAAATGACCAACGGACTCAACAGAAACACGGGCAGGATGCGTGCGAAAAGAGCCAGACTGTAAAAGCCGCCGATCACCAGCGCCACCCAGAAAAGACGCGACCGATAATAGTAGGCGATTAACAAAAGGGTCGGGCCAAACGCTTTCGCACAATAATCTGAAGCATACCGCCAAGCGATCGGCAAGCCAAAATATCCCTCTTGTCTGACAACACTCACACCCATCTCGCTGCTCTGGAACAGCGCTTCGAACAAAGGTATACGGCCGAGAAGCAGAAAGTGAACGGCGACAATCGACAGGTAAGCAATTACCAGTCCCAACAGCAAACGCTGCTGCCCTGCTGTCAAATGCCGTTCCGTGTCTGGCGCGGCACTGCTCTCGAGTGACGGCACGATCCGGCACAGACCCCGCCAGAAAACGATGTAGCAAAGCACTACGCCAGACACCAAGGCCACCAGCAGCAGAACATTCCGTAGTTCGCGCCCGGCACTAACGCAGAAAATGACAAAGCTGGCCACCAGCCAGAGCAACGAAAGGACGTACAGGCTGAAGACGCGGTGACGCGTAACACCTGCGATTAGTCGAGGGATCAAAGGCGCACCAGGGCATGCTTGAGGCGCAAGCCCCATTCAAACAGCTTGGCATTCGACGCGTATTCGCTGTAATCCCTGTTCGGACGACGAAAGATTTCGTCCAGTTCGTCCTCCGTGATCCCCAGCTTCTTGGCTACGAAAGACTTGTCTTGGGCCTGAAGTTCAGGATCGTAAGTGGGTTCTTCCAACTCCACCATGGCTTGCTCGCGACTCAACTGGCCAGAATTGATCAGCGAAGCCAGGTGTGCGCGTCGCTTGTCGTAACCGAACTTCACCGGCAAATAGTATCCCTGGAAGAAACGCGTGAAGACCGATTCATAATGCTTGCCGCCATAGTCCCGCCAATCAAGTTCCTGGATAATCGTCCGTTTGGCATCGAATTTGTTATAAGGCAGGTAATTGAGGATCTTTAGTGTCTTGATCCCGCGTACATGAGGGTACCAGACATACTGGCGGAAAAATCCGATTGCCGGGTATGCACGCAGAGGGGCACGCCCAAACCTGCGGTGAATGTCGAGGATGTGGCGCAAATCACCGGAATGATAACCCCAGGACGCAGGAAGAATGAACTCGGTTGCGAAATTGCTGCCCGACAGGATCGTCTTGATTCCATGACGAGCCGCTTCACGAAACAGGATCGTGGGGAAGGCATGATCCGTCGGGATGTCGCAATTGGCCACCGAAGCCTTGAAGAACGCGAGCTGTAAATCGCGCATCTCCTCCCAGTCAACAACGTGGGTGTGCAGATCTATCCCGAGCTTCTTGACGATGTTCTCGATGTTGTTGACCGCGAGCTCCGAGTTCCAGCCGCTGTCGAAATGAACCGCCAACGGTCGAAGCCCGAGGCGCTTGGCCGTATAAGCTACGTACGAGCTGTCAACGCCACCGCTCAGTCCCATTATCGAGTCATATTCCCGTTCTTTACCTGCCTCCTTGATCCGCGCAACGATGCTATCCAGCTCCCCGAGGCGCTCCCCTCGAGAGGCTCTGGCCACAATCTCCCTAGCCATAACATCATACCGCTGACAGTGATTGCACAAACCGGCTTCGTCGAACGTGATTACAGGATCCGATGTGTCCATGACACATCGGGTGCATATTTTGTAATTCATGGCTGGCATGGAATGCGCGGCGGGAAGGGTTGAAAACAGGCCACTTGGGCGGTAACGTGCCCAAGGGGCTGGATTATAGCTTGAACCCGTACGAACAGGACCGGGTTGCTGCCTCATGCGCGGGAGACGTCTCTGCATCCCTGCCACCAGCCCCTGTCTGGAGCAGGGCCTCCACACTCGGACATGATATGCCTCTGGCCGCAGCAACCATCTGATTTGTTGAGACTATCTATCCTGCCGACTCTCACTTCCCTTGACCTCACGCCATCTCTCCGAGAGCTGACGCACAACATGGCAGACCGGGTCATGGCCTAGCGAGACCCCCGACAAATTCATCAGACACTCACAGAAACAGTGTGTTGAAGTATGGGTTCCGAGTGCGGAGGCTCTGCTGTCCGGATCACCCCAAAGGAACCCGCAGACGCGCGCGGCTGGGGACAATGTGGTGGAACGTGCTGTGCTACATACGGCTTGGTGTACTGAGTGATCACAGACGAAGAGGCACGAGGGGCTCGTTCGCCGGCCGGGCGAAGGCAGAGCATCAGAGCCCCTCCAGTTCTCCCGGCGACGGATAGTTGATCAGAACCGCCTTGTGCTTGCCGTGGAAGACGAACAGGCTACCCGCAGCGACCGCCGAGACCTGCGCACCGGTGAGCACCTCCCGAATGTGCTCCAGCGAACCTGCGCCACCACAGGCAATAACCGGCGTGTCCACTCTGGCGGCGATCTTCGTCAGCAAGGGAAGGTCGTAGCCCGTCATCGCTCCGTCGCGGTCTATCGAATTGACCAGAATCTCGCCAACTCCCAGCTCCGCCAACTCCTCAGCGTAGCCCACCGGGTCCACCTTGGTGTTGACCCGCCCGCAGCCTGTCCAGACCTCGTATTTGCCGAACAGCGTCTTCCTGACATCGATTGCAGCGATGACGCTTGAACTGCCGAAGGTGTCGCAGGCTTCCCTGACGAGCTGCCGGTCATTGAAGGCAGCGGTATTGAGAGACACCTTTTCGACACCCAGACGATGCAGGCGGCGCACCTGGTCCATCGAGGTCACCCCACCACCATAACTCAAGGGCATGAAGCACTCGCTGGCAATGTCCTCGATCAATGCGTAGTTAGGTCCCCTCTGTTCGGGGGTCGCCGTGATGTCGAGCAGGATCAGTTCGTCGACCTCCTTCTCGTTGAAGATCTTCACCGCGTTGACCGGATCACCGACGTACTTGGGATCAGTGAATTTGACGGTCTTGTACAAACCCCGTCCACGCAGCAGGAGGCACGGAATGACACGCGGCTTCAACATGACTGAAACCCGGTGACAAAGTTGCGGTAGACCTGCAATCCGTATTTGTGGCTCTTTTCCGGATGAAACTGCAAAGCAACGATATTGCCGGCGGCCAGCGCACTGGCGAAGGGATAGCCGTAGGTCGTCATGCCTGCTTCAATACCGGGGGTATCTGCCAGCATGTGGTATGAGTGGACGAAGTAGAAGCGCATTGGTTTGGCAACCTGGTCGAAAATTGCGGCTCCGGCGGCTGTCGGGGTGACAGTGTTCCAGCCCATGTGGGGCACGCGCAGGGTTTCGCCGGGGGGAGCGCGAAAACGCACCAGGCGTGCGTCCAGCCAGCCGAAACCGGGCAGCCGCCCCTCTTCGCTGGACTTCGTCATGATCTGCGCGCCGAGGCAGACCCCCATGATGGGTTTGCGCTGCCTGAGCACAAGTTCGTCGAGCAGGTCATAGAGCCCGAAGCGTCTCAGATTGCCGATTGCTTCATCGAATGCCCCAACTCCGGGGAGCACGAGTCTGTCGGCCGTGCTCAGGACCTCGGGATCACGCGAAAGCACAGCCTTGGCTCCGGCTTTCTTGAGCATGTTCAGAACGGACCCCACGTTACCGGTATCGTAATCGACGACGACTATCAATTGGCTCATCCTTCCTTGACTTCGGCCGGGATTCCCCGGCGCCAGTGGCGCAAGGCAATGGCCAAGGCCAGACTCCCTGCCGCCAGCATCGCCGCCATTGCAGAGACGAGCCCGGCCCCGATGATCAGACGCCATCCGCCAAGCACCAGACACAGCAGCACAAACCAAGCCCACCCCCTGGCCAGCAGACTGGCCAAACGGGCGGCCGAGAAAACCGATACGCAAAAGATTGCGCTCAGGTAAACGCTGTGGTAAATCACGTTGGCCACGGCAAACACCCCGACGGCCAGTTCGACACCACCGCCTGCGAGCAGGGTCACGGCGAACAGGGAAGCGGTCGTCACATCAGAAGCCACCTGAATGCTGAACGACACGCCCTGACGCATTCTAACTTCAAAGAGCCTCTCCGGCCAGCCTGTCTGTATCGACATCCAGGCCGCCGGCGCCATCATCATGGCGAAGACACCCGCCTGTCGCCAGGGTGCCCCGAACAGCACGACGAACACCACGTCACCCCAGACGGCTACGAAGGCAAATAGCGGCGCGCCTGCCAAAAGGCCCAGTCGCAGCAGATGCATCGTCAGTTGCTCCAGTCGGCCGCTTCCCTGCGATGCCACGGCCTCGCGGTAGAACACCTGGCTCAGGGCGTTGGACGTCACCAGGGTCGGCGCCAGAAGAACCGTTCGGGCAAGCGCGAAATAGCCCGCGGCCGCAACTGACGAGGTGGCCGAGAAGAGGTAGACCGGAACATCGCGGGCGAGACTTCCGAGCAGGCTGTAGGGAGTGTTGAAGATCAGAAACTGACGGTACTTGTCTCCGACATCGCGCATCGCCCGCCAGCTACAGACGCTCGGAATGAGGCTCGGCATCAGTGCGCAGCCGAACACCACGACAGACAGCCCGAGCACCTGCCCCAGGAATTTGGCGACCGCCAGGCCCTCGCTCCAGGCACCGAGCAGGCCAATGGCCAGCGCACCCAGCGCGAAACCGGCCTGATTCGCCACGTTGGCTTTGGCAATCGTCGGAAACCGCTGCTGGCGAGTGGCAAAGGCAACACTCAACTGGGTCAGCGCGATGCTGGCAACGGCTAGCGGAAGAAGCCAGATCCACACTGTCTGGTCAGGATAACCGAGCCTCCGGGCAAGTTCCGGGGCCGCCGTAACGGCCACCATCAGACTCGTCCCAACGACCACGGCAACCAGGCACAGGACGAGGGCGCCCACCTGGCGCGCCTCATCCTCCGAATCCGGTAGAACCACGGCCAGATCGAGGCGGCAGGTGGCCAGCACCGCCAAGCCCGCAGCCAGGCTCATGAACAGTGTCTGCAATCCAAAGGCGCCGGGTGCATACAGACGGGTCAGCAGCGGCGCAACCAGCAGGGGAATCACTTGCGCGAGCACCGTGCCGGTGAGCATCGCCAAGGCGTTCGCGCGAAAAGTCACAGCGAACTCAGCAGTCCCTCGGCAATCAGCTGACTGGCCTGGCCGTCGCCATAAGGCGCACTGCCAGACAGCGCAGGGCGTTGCGCCTGGAGGACCGCATCAACGATACGCTCGCGTGAAGCCCCTGCCAATCGGTTCCAGCCAAGTTCGACCGTTTCGGGCCACTCGGTTTCGTCACGCATGGTGACGCAAGGCACCTGGTAGAAGAAGGCTTCCTTCTGTACCCCACCGGAATCGGTGACAATGCAACGCGCCGTCTGCTCAAGCCGGATCATGTCCAGGAAGGGCAGGGGTTCGACGAGCGTGACCGCCTTCAGTGCCGCATTCAGGCCGAGCGCCGCCAGCGTGTTGCGCGTACGCGGGTGCAAGGGCAACACCACGGGCATCTCGCCGGCCAGCTCGGCGAGCGCCTGTATGATGGCCTGCAGGCGTTGCGGGTCATCAGTGTTCTCGGCCCGGTGACAGGTCGCGAGGACGTAGCTTTGTTCGAGCAGACCCAAACGTCCCAGTACACTGCTGCGTTCGCGTGCCATCCCCCGATAATGAAGCGAGGCATCGAACATCACATCCCCGACATTACTGACCCCCTGCGTCAGACCTTCCGCATACAGGTTGGCGACGGCTGTCCTGGTGGGACAGAAAAGCAGACGTGACACACGGTCGGCCAGGATCCTGTTGATCTCCTCCGGCATGCGCATGTTGAAGGAGCGCAAGCCGGCTTCGACGTGCGCCACCGGGACATGCAGCTTGGCAGCAGCAAGGGCACCAGCCAGGGTCGAGTTGGTGTCTCCGTAAACCAGTAGGCAATCGGGCCCCTCCTGCAGCAGAACCTGCTCGATCGCCTCGAGCATGCGCCCGGTCATGGCGCCATGCGGACCACCGGCAATCTCCAGATTGTATCGCGGCTGCGGGATGTCGAGCTCGGTAAAGAATACCTCCGACATGGCGTGATCGAAGTGCTGGCCGGTATGAACCAGCACCTCGTCAATGATCCCCGGATAGTCGCTGCGAATGACGCGCGAGACGGCTGCCGCCTTGATGAACTGGGGACGCGCCCCGACCACCGTAAGCAGTTTCACGCGACAGCCATCCTCAGTGCGTCAGCTATGCGCTCCTGCGTCGGCTGGCCGATGTACGGATGCATCGGCAGACTGATCACCCGCGCAGCAACCGCCTCAGCCTGAGACAGCGTTCCCGGGATACGGCAGAGGTGTTGATAAGCCGGCTGGCAATGCAGGGGTACCGGGTAATGAACCGCGGTGGGAATTCCGGCTGCCTGAAGTGAAGCAAGCACCGTCTCACGATTCGCGACCTGAATCGTAAACTGCCCCCAGACGCAGGTCCTGTCCGGACGCAGGGTCAAAGGCATGACCCCTGGAATCGTGCGCAGCAATTCCAGGTAGTTCTCCCCTGCCGCAATGCGCTGCGCAACCTCCCATTCGAAACGTTCCAGCTTGGCCAGTACGATGGCGCACTGCAGAGTGTCCATCCGCCCACCGACGCCGAGGCGGGTGTGGTAATAGCGCCGCTCCTGACCGTGCACCCGAATCTCGCGCATCGCCTTGGCCAGGCTGTCGTCACTGGTGAAAATTGCGCCGCCATCCCCATAGCAGCCCAACGGCTTGCTGGGAAAAAAACTGGTGCACCCGATGTGGGAGAGGTTGCAGCTCCTTCTGCCCTTGTAGCTGGCGCCAAAGCTTTGCGCTCCATCCTCGATGACGGCGAAACCGTGCCGTGCAGCCAGGGCGTTGATTTCATCCATGTCCGCCACCTGACCGTACAAAGAGACCGGGATGATGGCACGGGTCCGCGGCGAGATCGCCGCCTCGATCAGTGTCGGATCGATGTTGCACGTATCCGGTTCCACGTCGACGAAAACCGGGGTCGCACCGAGCAAGGCGATGACTTCGGCCGTTGCAACAAAGGTAAACGGAGTGGTGATGACCTCGTCCCCCGCCTTGATGCCGAGCGCCATCAGGGCGACAAGCAGTGCTTCGGTACCGGAAGCCACGGTGATGCAGTGCCGAGCGCCGCTGAACAGTTCGAGTGCCGCCTCGAGTTCACGCACTTCCGGGCCCATGATGTACTGGCCATGTTCCAGGACCCGCTGGATGCGGTCATTGATCGATTCCCTCAAGTCGACATACTGTGCTTTCAGATCGATGAATTTCATGCTGAATACTTTCCTTTTGATTGGCAGCCGGCACCGTGCATCGGGCGGTCAGGGTGATCCCATCCTGCAGGCAAGGCGAGCAGGACGAAGCTGCACCAGCCCTTCACACCTGCCAGTGCAGAGGGAAAACCCGGTTGGCGAATCGAACTCGCCGGTTGACACGATGGCCTGATGAACGTCAGGCAAAATATGGGATTCTAATTCAAATGTTGCCGCGCCGAACCCCTTTTCCGGTATTCGGACCGAGGAGCCAAGCAACATGAGGCGTACCGACCTGACCGACCTCTGGTCTGCGCCCGGCGCGAGCTCTGGCCAGGCCGCAGGCGAGAGCGAGCGATTGTCGAAGCTCACTGCTTGCGAGTACACTGGGAGCGTGCTTATCAAGTGGCAGACCGCGCGGGCTAGGCGCGGCATTCTCCGGTGCCCCGAACAGGACCGCAGGACTCGGCGGGAAGCGGCCAGAAGCAGTGTGGATACCCACCGAAGATGCTTTCTCACGCCCTTCACGAGGGCCCCTGGGTGCGTGGGTCCTTTCGTTCGTCGCTCGCGACAATCGGAGACCGCTGCTCGTCGATCAACGTCGTGGTGATTGGCATGCAACCAGCCCATTAAGGATACATGATGCACAGGCTCGTCCCGACGCACATTTCCAGCTACCTCGTGGTTCTGCCACGCCCGGCAAAGCAGGGGCTGATGCTGCTGGCCGATACGCTACTCCTGATCTTTGCCGCCTGGGCGGCCTACGCCCTGCGTCTCGGTGAATGGTATGTTCCGAATCGCGCGCAGCTGCTGCTCATGATCATCGCGCCGCTGCTCGCCATGCCGGTCTTCCTCAAGCTGGGGCTGTATCGCTCGGTGATTCGCTATCTTGGCGAACAGGCACTGTGGTCGGTGGTCAAGGCCATGTGGCTCGCTGCCGTACTGTGGGCCGGACTGGCGTTCATGACCCAGATGACCGGGGTACAGGGTGTACCTCGCGCAGTGCCTCTGCTGTACTGGGTGATCGGAACGGTGCTGGTCGCCGCCTCTCGTTTTGGCGCGCGCTGGATACTCTGGTTTCCCGTGCGCGACCGCTTTGCCGGCCGCCAGGTGCTGATCTATGGTGCAGGCGAAGCCGGACGACAGCTCGCCGCCTCGTTGCGACGGGGCAGGGATCTCTTTCCGGCAGGCTTCCTGGACGACGACAGCAGCCTGCAGGGCAAGGACATGGCGGGCCTGCGCGTGTACCGACCCGAGCAACTGCCGTCCCTGATCGAACGTTTTGATATTCGCGATGTAATCGTCACCCTCCCGTCGGCCTCGAACGCCCGTCGCCGGGAGGTGGTCGCCTCGCTTGAGCAGTACCCGGTACGCGTGCGCATTCTGCCGGCCCTGGCCGATATCGCAAGCGGCCGACACCTGGTTAACATGGTGCGTGAAGTCGACATCGGCGACCTGCTGGGACGTGACCCGGTGGCGGCCGAGCCAGCCCTGCTCGGGCGGTGCATCAGAGGCAAGGTCGTCCTGGTGACGGGTGCAGGGGGATCGATCGGCTCGGAGCTGTGCCGCCAGATTGCCGCACTCGCCCCGGCCCGCCTGATTCTTCTGGAGGCAAGCGAGCACGCCCTCTACCAGATCGACCGGGTGCTGCGCGCCATGGGTGACAACAATGTGGTTGCCACCCTCGGCTCGGTGGGTGATGCCGAGCTGGTAGCCCGGCTGATGGCCAGGTACGGGGTGCAGACGATCTACCACGCCGCTGCCCACAAGCATGTTCCGCTGGTCGAGGCCAACCTTCTGGAAGGCACGCGCAACAACGTCCTGGGCACCCTGACTGTCGCCCGGGCCGCATTCAAGGCGGGCGTGGAAACCTTCGTGCTGATTTCCACCGACAAGGCCGTCCGCCCGACAAACATCATGGGAGCCACCAAACGCGGTGCAGAACTGATCGTTCAGGGTTTTGCACGGCAAGCCGCGGCGCAAGCTACCGGACAGCGATTCTGCGCCGTGCGCTTCGGCAATGTCCTGGGATCCAGCGGTTCGGTCATTCCGCTGTTCAAGGAACAGATCGCGCAAGGGGGACCGGTGACCGTGACCCACCCGGAAGTGACGCGTTACTTCATGTCCATCCACGAAGCCGTGGAGCTGGTCATCCAGGCCGGCAGTCTGGCCACGGGAGGCGAAGTCTTTCTGCTCGACATGGGCGAACCGGTCAGGATCGTCGATCTGGCCCGCAACATGATCCGGCTGGCCGGTCACTCGGTGTGTGACGAGGACAATCCGGAGGGTGACATCGAGATCGCGATCACCGGTCTGCGCCCGGGCGAAAAACTTTACGAGGAACTCCTGATCGCCAGCAGTAACGCGGAAAGCACGCCGCATCCCAAGATCATGCGGGCGACGGAGCCCTTTCTGGAAAGCGCGGAGCTGGCCGACCTGATCGCGACGCTGCAAGACGCCCTGGCCGCAGCCGATGAAGCAGGCGCAAGACGAATCCTGATGAAAGTGGCCGACGGACGCTCGCTTGACGATGAAGCCGGCCAACCGGTCGGCCACCCCGTTCTTGCGTAACCGCCCGAATATGTCCGCGCTCTGTTCCGCGGTAGATGGCCATCAGCAGCCCGCGCCGTCGGCCGACGCCGCGACCGTAGGAGGCAAGCCATGTCATTGCGCATCGGGATAGACCTCGGCGGCAGCAAGATCGAGCTGATCGCGCTCGACGACTCCGGCCGAACCCTGCTGCGCCGGCGCAGACCGACCCCGCAGGGCGACTACCCGGGGACGGTACGGGCCGTCGGTGCTCTGGTCATCGATGCCGAGCGGGAACTCGCACAGCGAGGGAGCGTCGGGATTGGCATCCCGGGGGCCGAGTCCGCGGTAGACGGCACGATCAAGAACGCCAACTCGACCTGCCTGATCGGCAAGCTGCTGCGCCAGGACCTCCAGACGCTCCTGCGACGCGAGATCCGGCTGGCCAACGATGCCAATTGCTTTGCCCTCTCCGAGGCGATCGATGGCGCCGGACAAGGCGCCGACACCGTTTTCGGCGTGATCATCGGTACCGGGGTGGGCGGCGGCATTGTCGTTCAGCAACACGTGCTGTGCGGCGCCAACCGCATAGCCGGCGAATGGGGCCACAACCCGCTGCCCCGGCCCGATGAAGAAGAACTTCCACCGGGACCGTGCTACTGCGGGCGTCTGGGCTGCATCGAAACCTGGCTCTCGGGTCCGGGCCTGTGTGCCGACCATCAGCGGCATGGCGGCGAGTGGCTGACGGCAGAGGAGATCGCCAGACGCGCCGGCGCCGGGGAAGCCGCCTGCGCGGCGACGCTGGCGCGTTATGAGCGACGCCTGGCCAAGGCGCTGGCGCAGGTGATCAACCTTCTCGACCCGGAGGTCATCGTGCTCGGTGGCGGCCTCTCGAACATCGGGCGACTCTACCACGCGGTGCCCAGACTGTGGAAAAGGCATGTCTTCTCGGACGTGGTGCACACGCGGCTGCTGCGCAACCTGCACGGTGACTCGTCGGGCGTGCGCGGTGCCGCCTGGCTGTGGAACGAATGGTGAAATGTCGACGGTCCAGTTATTCGCCGGCGGGCTGACCAGAATCGACCAGCACGGTCAGTGGACCGGCATCTACAAGCGACTGCTTGCCGGCCCCCAGCGGCTCTCCGTTACCGGCCTGGCGGGCGATGTTCAGGCCGACCGTCGCGTCCATGGCGGGCCGGAAAAGGCGCTGCATCACTACGCCGTCGAAAACTATCAGCGACTCGCCGGGCGCTTCCCCGGGATTGCCGCCCTGCTTGTCCCCGGCAGCATCGGCGAGAACATCTCGGGCAGCGGCCTGGACGAAGGCGCGGTGTGTATCGGCGATGTCTTCCGCCTCGGCAAGGCCACGCTGCAGGTCAGTCAGCCGCGCAGCCCATGCTGGAAGATCGATCATCGCTATGGCTGCGCCGATCTGGCGCGCACGATCAGCGAAAGCGGCCTCACCGGCTGGTACTATCGTGTGCTTGAAGCCGGCATGGTGAGCAGCGGCGAAACGCTCGTCCTGCTCGATCGCCTACCCGGCGCGGTGTCATTAAGCGAACTGTGGCAGGTCTGGCGCACTCACCGCCCCGATCCCGTGCGGCTCGAGCAACTTGCTGCCACGCCCGGCCTGACCGCCGACTGGCAGCAGAAACTGGCCGAACGTAGCCGCTGGTTGCGCGCCAACGTGTCGCGGCCGACACCACGCACGTCCGCCGATGACACAGGGGGTTGAACGAGGGGAGGCGAGGGGGAGGCGAGGGCGACGCGATGCTTTGGATAAGACTGTTCCTACCTTTTGCCGGCGCATATTTCCTTTCCTATCTTTACCGGACAGCCAACGCCGTCATTGGCCCGGTGCTGGCCAGGGAGCTCGAGCTTGGCGCTGCTGACCTCGGGCTGCTCACCAGCGCCTACTTCCTGTTTTTTGCCGCCGCACAATTGCCACTGGGCATGCTGCTCGACCGCTTTGGCGCGCGTCGGGTCGAGTCCGGGCTGCTCCTACTCGCGGCAGCCGGCGCTGCCATCTTCGCGCTCGGAGAGAGTATCACCTGGCTGGCGATTGGCCGTGGTCTGGTCGGGCTGGGCGTCTCGGCCTGCCTGATGGCCGCTTTCAAGGCGTTTTCGCTGTGGTTTGCGGTGGAGCGTCAGGCTTCGTTGACCGGCTGGATCATGACCGCGGGGGGGCTCGGTGCACTTGTGGCCAGCGCCCCCCTCGAAGCCGCCCTGCAGGTTTTCGGCTGGCGCGAGATCTTCTTTGCCCTGGCCGGCCTGACGCTGAGCGTGGCCATCTGGCTGTTCTACGGTGTCCCCGAACGGCGGGGCGCCGCCATCCAGCCCGAGCCACTGCGAGCCCAGTGGACGGGAGTCGCCGAGGTCTTCCGCAGCGCGCACTTCTGGCGTTTCGCGCCCCTCGGCCTGACGCTGATCGGCGGTTTCATGGCGGTTCAGAGTCTCTGGTCGATATCCTGGTTGATGCAGGTCAATGGTTACAACCGGGCGACAGCGGCCGACCACATGGCAGCGATGAGCGGCGCGATGCTGCTCGCCTACCTGCTGATCGGCCTGCTCGCCACCGGGCTGGCCCGTCGAGGGATCAAGCCGGTGCTGCTGCTCGGGGCGGGATCGGGACTTTCACTGCTCACCCTGGCATTGATCGCCAGCCAGGCGGTTGCTGATACCTACCTGCTGTGGCTGGCCTACGGCAGCTTGTCGAGTTTCGGAACGCTGGCCTACTCACAGGCCGCTGCCGGCTTTCCGGTCGCTCTCTCGGGTCGTGCCAATACTGCCTTCAATCTGATGGTGTTCATCGGAGCCTTCGCCGTGCAATGGGGACTCGGACTGTTGATCGACGTGTTGCAGGCACACGGACAGAGCGTCGCGCTGGCGCACCGCTCCGCCTTCCTGGCTTTGCTGGCAGCACAGGTGGTGTCCTATGCCTGGTTCTGGATTGCCGGTCGTGCCGTCGTCCGGCGGGATACGTCGCCGGACGGCTCAGAGGCTCAACGATAGAGTGGCAGGGCAGCCAGTCGTGCTTCAATCTCGTTGCTCAGTTGCCGATAGCTCGCACTGTCACGGTCGCCGAAACGGCGCTCGAACTCATCTTCGCTCAGGTTCTCGGGTAAGCCGTCAAGCGCCGGCGCCAGTTCGGCATCTGTCATTGTCCCGCGCAAAGCCTGCTCGAGGCGCGGCGAACCCATGGCAACCAATTCGCCGAAACGGGTTCCCGCCCGATCCGCCGCCAGGTCGGCAAAGGAGAAGCCGCTGCCACCGCGCGCGTCCCGAAGCTCCTTGTCGAGACCGATGGCATTGGCTGCCGGCTCGCCGGCCCAGGCCGCCAAGGCCGCAGAAATGCCAAAATGCTGGGCGCTGTCGTATCGGCCGAGCAGGGTCAGCTTCACCCGACGGGGACGTGGCCAGGTCCTGGCGGCCGGCAAGACCTGGGCAAGATTGCTGCCGGCGAGATGGTTCGCCAGGACGAGCAGTGCCGCCCGACCCCGTTCGGGTGTTGGTGTACCGCAACAGGTGAGCAGCGGTACCAGAACCCGTCCGAGCGGCAGCCGTACGCGCGGCGAGTGATGGTCGAGGAGAGCCGCCAGTGCCTCTTGCGCAGCCTGAATCCGCGCCATGTCCTGCGTCGTGAAGGCCAACGACCGCGCCTGCTTCAACAGGTCGGGCTGCCAGACATAACGTACCGCGACCACACCCTCCGCAGCATCGAAATCAATGCCACGGAGGGCCTGCCGCACCGTTTTCCATTCGTTACCAGCGCCGGCAGCCCTGATCGCGCAGGCGACGAACATTTCGGCCACCGACGGCGGGATGGACAGCGTGGCGATCGCCGCCGAGACGATGCGTGGCTCACCCTCGGCCTCGGCAAGAACCGCTCGCAGGTTGACATAAAGCGCATCGCGCAGTCCAGGCAAGCGGGCCGTCAGACGCAATTCGGCGCGCCTGCCGACGACCATCAGCGCAGCACGGGCGCCCAGACCACGGCTGGCAAGGTGATTGATGCCGGCGTCAAGCAAACCGACCGGGATGACCGCGGTCCGCTCCTCACCGCCGCGCAGCCGCCGCGGATCGTTCTGGGCCAACAGCCGCCGGGCCTCGCTGATCGACGTTGGCGAGATGGTTTCGTCGCGACTGACCAGCGGCTCCCGTTCGAGAACGGCGGCAAAAAACAAGGCCACGCTGGCCAGCAGGACGAGCAACCATGCCACGAGGCACCCGCGAAAACTCATGGAGCGGGATTTCATGTCGATCAGGCGCCGTCCGCTGCTTGGCCCGGAGCAAGATGCCGAGGTGGGCGCATGAGCCTGGATCACGCGGACGAATCGCCCGCCGTCGATTCTGATCTGTTGCCGGAGCGCTCCTCGGCGAGCCTCAGATGAAACCCTGCCTTGGCGAGCAAGGCCGCCTCGAGTTGCAGATCGGCACGGGTCAGAGGGTGCCTGACGAGCCAGCCGCGCGGGAAGGCAAGTCGTATTCGCTGGCGATTGACCGACAGGGCGATCGGCGGCAGGGGTTCGCTGCTGCGGCCACGGTGCAACACCACCGCCAGGCGCAGCAGCACACACAGCCGGCAGGCCGGGCGCACCCAGTCCCCGGGCAAGGCAGCAAAAGCGTCGGCCGGGAACGATCGCCGATGACGCCTGACCAGAGCGGCCAGCAACAGTTGATCGTCGCGCGAGTAACCCGGCAAGTCGGAATGTTCGAGGACGTAGGCCCCGTGCTTGTGATACTGATCGTGGCTCAGCAACAGACCGGCCTCGTGCAGCCGGGCGGCGCGTTCGAGAACATTTCTGACTTCCTTGCCGGGCAGTGCCCATTTCGCACGCACCTGGCGCAGCAGCTCGAGCGCCGTGCCGCTGACCCGCGCCGCCTGTGCCTCGTCGAGAGAGAAACGCCGAATGACGTCGGAAATGGTGCGGTCGCGTACATCCTCATGCCGAATACGGCCCAGGAGGTCGTAGATCAACCCTTCGCGCAGCGCCCCTTCGGACACCTCCAGCCATTCGATGCCCAGCGTTTCGCAGAGGCCGTGCAGGACGACGAAGCCACCGACAAAGACACGGGCGCGTGTCGGCTCGAGTTGCCAGCGGTCGGCCAGGGCAGCCGTATCGCGTGTCTCGAGCAATGCGGCACGCAGGCGGCGCATCCCCGCAAGGGTTATTCCCTCGCGGCTCCAGCCTTCGCTGACGAGGACATCCTGAATCGCCTTGATCGAACCGGAAGCGCCGGTCACCACCTCCCAGCCACGCGCCAGATATTCCTCGCGGACCGGTTCGAGATGCAGTTGGACGAGCAACTCCGCCTCACGCAGACGACCTGCGGTCACGCGGCCGTCGGCGAAGCAGGCACGGCTGAGACTGACGCAACCCATGCGCAGGCTGGCCAGATGCAATGGCTCGAAATCCTGGCCGATGATCAGTTCGGTGCTGCCGCCACCAATGTCGATGACCAGACGTGGTCCGGGAACCTGCCCGACGCTGTGGGCAACGCCAAGGTAGATCAGGCGCGCCTCTTCCTGACCACTGACCACCTCGACCCGATGTCCGAGCACCTGCTCGGCCCGCGCCACGAAATCGGCGCTGTTGCGCGCCTGGCGCAAGGTGTTGGTGCCGACGATGCGCAGGCGGCCCGGCGGAATGTGGCGCAGGCGCTGGCCGAAGCGGGCCAGACAGTTCAGCGCCCGTTGCTGTGCCTGAGTCGACAAGCGGTTGTGGTCGTCGAGACCGGCAGCGAGCTGAACCATCTCGCGCAGCCGGTCGAGCAACTGGACATGGCCATCCTCGATACGGGCGACGATCATGTGGAAGCTGTTCGATCCCAGATCGATCGCTGCAACGAAATCGGAAGACACGGGGAGAACTCCTCAAACTGGCTGATGGCATGCAGCGGCACCGCACGGGAGACTACCTGGCCGCGTGACGCTCCCCTCGGGACAGCGCTGCGAGCCAGTATCCCTGCCTTGGCCGCCTTAGTCAACGTCCGTCCAGAGGCACGCCCGGCGCGCGGTGATGCCGGTCGACCGGCGTTTCGCCAGGCCCCCGGCAGAACAGCCGCCCACCACCGGAGCGATCAGAGCTCGACCGGGTCGACCTCCAGGTGCCAGTGCAAGCGGCTGGGCACCGGCTGCGCTTCGAGTTCGCTCACCCACTGGTCAAGGAAAACCTGCAGGGCCGGACGTGAGACGGACTCGACGAGCAGTTGGGCACGTTCCAGACTGGCTCGGCGCGACAGACGCATCGGCACCGGATCGTAGGAACTCACCTGCGGATTTCTGTCGAGTGCCGGGCAGGCGCGCGCCGCCGCCAGAAAGGACAAGGCTTCGGCCATGCGCGGTGCCTCGGCCCGCAGCATGGCCTGGTAGGCGTAAGGCGGAAAGCGGGCTTGTTCACGCTCCCTGAGCAACATCGCGGCGAAGCTTCGATAATCGTGGCGGAGCAGCGCCTGGTACAAGGGATGATCCGGAAACTGCGTCTGCAGGAGCACCTCACCTGGCCACTCTGCCCGCCCGGCCCGACCGGCAACCTGCATCAACTGGGCAAACAAGCGCTCCGGAGCCCGCCAGTCGGCAGCGAACAATGCTGCATCCGGCGCAACGGCGCCGACCAGCGTCAGTCTTGGAAAATCGTGGCCCTTGGCCAGCATCTGGGTGCCGACGAGAATGTCGGCCTCGCCGTTCCGAATGCTCGCGAGCAGGGCGTTCCAATGCCTGCGGTTGCTCGCCGAATCGCGGTCCACACGCAGAATGCGCGCCTGCGGAAAGCGCTCGCCGAGCACTGCCTCGATCCGCTGGGTACCCCGTCCGAAGGCACTCAGATCCTGGTTGCCGCAGGTCGGGCACTGCCTGCTTACGCGCGTCTGGTAGCCGCAGTGATGGCAGCGCAGGCAATGGTCAGCCAGGTGAAGCACCAGATTGGCGGCACAGCGGTGGCAATGCGAGGTCCAGCCGCAAGCGACACAGGTCATCACCGGCGCGTAACCACGCCGGTTAAGGAAGACCAGGCTCTGCTCGCCGTGCGCCAGCCGCTGCTCGATGGCCATCAGCAAGGTCGCCGAGAGTCCATCCCGCGGCTTGTCCAGGCGCGTGTCTATCGTGCGCACGGTCGGCAGGCGGGCGCCTTCGACCGCCCGCTGCGGCAGGGAAAGGAGCTGATATCGCCCGCGTCCATCCTCGGCCGCGGCATTGGCCCAGCTCTCCAGCGAAGGCGTGGCCGAACCGAGGACGATCGGCAGACCGTTGTCGCGGGCGCGAAAAACCGCCAGGTCGCGCGCCGAGTAACGGATTCCGTCCTGCTGTTTGTACGAGGCGTCGTGTTCTTCATCGACCACGATCAGGCCCAGCTCAGGTAATGGCGCGAACACCGCCAGACGCGTGCCCAGGACGATGCGTGCCTCACCGCGCAGGGCGGCCCGCCAGTTGCGACTGCGCGCGGCCTCGCCAAGGCCGCTGTGCAGACTGACCAGACCAGCGCCCGGAAAGCGGGCAGCCACCCGTTCCTCCAGTTGCGGTGTGAGGTTTATTTCGGGCACCAGCAGGAGCGATTGCAAGCCGGCCTCCAGAATCCGCCCGATCAGCCGCAGATACACTTCGGTCTTGCCGCTACCAGTCACGCCATGCAGCAAATAGGCGTGAAATCCGGGCGCATTCGCTGCCATGACACGCAACGCAAGCTGCTGGTCGGCCGTCAGGCTCGGCGGCGCCTGCGCCGGGGCTCGTTCGGCCAGTGCCCGGTGCGGCCGGGGCCTGGCCGGTGCCACGGAACGCAGCCCGGCGGGCAAGGTCGACAACATCACCTGGCCAAGAGGCGCATGGTAGTAGGCGGCGCAGAAGGTGGCCAGACGAAACCACGACCGGGGCAACGGCGGCACATCGCGCAGAACTGCCGTCAGCGGTTTGAGCTGGCCGGGCGGCAGGTCGCTGTCGCTACCAAGCGCCACGATGATGCCGATTTTCTGGCGCTGGCCGAAGGGAACGCAAACCCGGTAGCCGATGTCCCCAGCCGACAACGGCTCATCGTCAGGAGGGCGGTAGTCGAAGAGGCGGCGCAGCGGCAAGTCGAGCGCCACACGCACAATCTGTTCGGGTGGCGCTTGCTCTGACATGTTCAGGGTTGGGGAAAAGCCCGGCAATTTACCAACGGAAGCTCGTGCTACTTCTGGCAATGAGGGGTAAGGCATTCACTTAGCACGGATTTGCTTCCCTCAACGCATGGCTGTGGATAACTCTGTGGATCAATCTGCCAACAACTACCTCAAAGCCCCTTTCTACAAGGCTTTCAGAGCCGCCGCCCAAAAAACAAGCAAATTGAAAAAAGTTATAAATCAATGAATTGAAAAAATCACCCAGAACTTGCAGAAGGCCTCGGAGGCGCCTGGAAAACGGTGGGCATTTCTGTGAATAAGTCAAGCACTGGAGGACAATTTATGCATCTTCCGGCGCAACAGGCGGCTGTGCTCATGCACCGTATCGACCAGTGCGGAGACGTTCCCGGGCGGGGTGAACTGGGATATCCCGTGCCCCAGATTGAAAACATGCCCATAACCGTCGGCACCGTAGCTGTCCAGCACCTTCCTTGCCTCAATGGCAATCTGCTCGGGTGAGGCAAAAAGTACGGCCGGATCGAGATTGCCCTGCAGCGCGACCCGGTCACCGACGCGTCGGCGCGCCTCGCCGAGGTCGATGGTCCAGTCCAGGCCGATCGCGTCGCAACCAATGTCAGCGATCGCCTCCAGCCACAGCCCGCCGCCCTTGGTAAAGACAATCGATGGAACACGTTGACCATCCTTTTCCCGCACCAGCCGACCGATGATACGCTGCAGGTAGGCCAGCGAGAATTCGCGATAGGCCGCCGCCGACAGCGATCCGCCCCAGGAGTCGAAAATCATCACGGCTTGCGCACCCGATTCGATTTGCGCGTTGAGGTAGACCGCGACGGCATCGGCGGTGACCGACAGGATATGGTGCAGCAGGTCCGGCCGCTGGTAGAGCATGCTCTTGATGTGCCGGTAGTCACTGCTGGCGCCACCCTCGACCATGTAGCAGGCAAGGGTATAGGGACTCCCCGAGAAGCCGATCAGGGGAACCGTGTTGTTCAGCGCTCGCCTGATCTCCGCCACCGCGTCCATCACATAACGCAGATGATTCCACGGGTCCGGCACCGCCAGATCACGAATCGCCCATTCCTCGCGTAACGGGCGTTCAAAACGCGGTCCCTCGCCATCCGTGAAGTAGAGACCGAGACCCATCGCATCGGGCACGGTGAGAATGTCCGAGAAGAGGATGGCCGCGTCGAGTTCGAAGCGGGCAAGCGGCTGCAGGGTGACTTCGCAGGCCAGCGCCGGGTTCTTGCAGAGCTGCAGGAAACTACCGGCCCGACGGCGGGTTTCACAATACTCGGGCAGATAACGGCCGGCCTGTCGCATCAGCCAGACCGGAGTGTGCGCGGTCGGCTGCTTGAGCAGGGCACGGAGAAAGGTGTCGTTGCAGGGTCGGGTCACGGCTGTATCGGCTCCGCCAGTCAAGGAAATGCGCTGCAAAGCAGCGATTATCCACTTTTGCCTGCTATTTGCGCCAGAAAGCTGGGGTCATCACGACCAGCAGCGTGAAGATCTCGAGCCGTCCAATGAGCATGGCGAAGGTGCATACCCAGGTCTGGAAGTCGGTCAGGCCCGCAAAGTTGTTGGCTGGTCCGA
>NZ_JAEUOL010000247.1 GCF_016789985.1 Accumulibacter sp. | reverse complement strand
ACCATTGGAGTGTCCGCAAAGCCTATCGCAGTGCCCTTTCCTGGTTCAAACGCGGCATCCGCCTTCTCTTGAGACGCGCTGCCAGCGCACTGCCTCTTCCCAAGTTCTTTCAGGGGGCCGAAACATGATAGGTGGTAAGCGATCATCCCAGGGTGCCTTTGTCCTAACGGCAAATACTTGAGAAATCCGTCGGTTAGGGATCGCCCGCGGACATCGGGCGAAGATCGCGGGATAAAGGGTGGATGGAAGCGGGATTTGATGTGTTGCGTATGCGCCCGATCGAGAAGAGCGAAGAGGGTCGCTATCGGGAGTTGATGGCGCGACACCCCTATCTGGACGATCGGGCGAAGATCGGTCACCTGCTGTGCTAGGTCGCTACTTGGGGCGAGGACTGGGTAGCTCTGCTCAGTTTTTCTGCCGCGGCGTGGAAATGTGGGGTTCGTGATCGCTGGATCGGCTGGGATTTCCGGCATCAGTATGATCGTCCGGGGTTGATCGCCAACAATAGCCGGTTTCTGATTCTGCCCGACTGGCACCGCCCGAATCTGGGTTCGAAGGTGCTTTCGCTGTGCCAGGAGAGGATCGTCGCAGACTGGCCAGACCGTTTCGGCAAGCGGATCCTCCTGCTGGAGACCTTTGTCGATCCTTCGCGTTTTCAGGGCACGGTCTGCCGGGCCGCGAACGGGATGTGCCTGGGGCTGACCCAAGGCTTTCGTCGCACCCGAGCCGGGTACACGGCCCACTCGGAGTCCCCCAAGCTGGTTTTCGCCGGGCCGCTGCAGCGCGATGCGCCAGCCCAGCTTTCCCGCTCGTTTCTCCCCCCGCCTATGCTCAAGGAGTGCCCCGAATGATGCTCAGCGCCGAACAGATGCGTCGGCTTCCCGACTTTTTTGCGGCCATTCCGGATCTGCGCCGCGTCCAAGGCAAGCGCCATCCTCTGCCGAGCGTGCTGGTCATCGCGACCGCCGCGACCCTGTGCGGGATGCGCAGCTACAAAGCCATCGCCGATCCTGATTAGCAATCATCGTCATCCGGACTCATCCTGTAAGCCCAGCCAGGCGTGTCCTGCACTCTGTCATGACACGGAGTGCGCCGTCATGGCCATGAACCACATCCCATTTCAGGACGGCTTATCGATGCCCGAGTTCTTCCAGCGCTTTGGCAACGAGCCGCAGTGCGCGGCAGCGCTGGAGGCGGCCCGTTGGCCACACGGCTTTTGCTGCCCGTGCGGTGGGAAGACAGCGCATGGTGTTTTGCGCGGGGGCTCGGGCAAGGGGTTTCAATGCAACGCCTGTCGGCATCAAACGTTACGGATTGCCGACACGGTGTTTCAGGGCAGTAAGCTGCCGCTGACCGTGGGGTTCCTGGCGATCTCCCTGGACGGGTCTGTCGGCGTTGGCACTGAAGCGGCACCTGGGGGTGGGCGATCCCACCGCCTGGTTGATCCCCCACAAGCTGATGCGGGCGATGGAACAGAGAGAAGCGCGCCATCGGCTCGGCGGCGAGGGGCCGGTCGATGACGCGTCCTTGGGCAGCGAACGCCCGGACGGCAAGGCGGGGCGCGGTTCGGAGCACAAGCTCCCGTTCCTGGCGGCGGTCTCGTCGAGCGAGGAGGGCCATCCCTTGCGCGCCAAATTCTCGCTCGTTCCCGGTTTGACGCGGAAGCTCCTTGCCGAGTGGGCCAGGAGCCCCCTCGTACCGGGATCGACGGTGCGGCCGGCTGGTCTGGCTTGCTGCAACGCCGTGTCCGAAGCCGGCGGCGATCACCAGCCGACCGTCGTAGACGGGCGAAAGCTCAAGGAGCGGCCCGAGTTCAAGGGGGGGGCAACACGATCCTGGGCAATCTCAAGACCCGCCTTTCGGGTTGCGACCATGTGCGTGCCTTCCGCAAGTATGGTGCTCAAGACCTCACGGCTTTCGCCTACCGATTCAACCGCCGTTTCAATCGCCGATGCGATCTCGGGACGCTCAACGAGCGGTTCCTCATCGCCGCAGCAATCTGTGCGCCACGGCCCCAGTGCGCCACCCGGGCGGCTGACGTTCGTGGCTGGTCAGGTCCTGCTTTGCCGGACAGCCATGTTTCGCTATTGTGGCGATCGGGACTGCCACCGCGCCGGCCCGCTCGTACGGAGCGAGCGCAGCATCTGCCCGGGGGCGGCCACCGGCGTCTGTCACGGCAACGGCGCCCATGCTGCCACTCTCCGGCGGCAGGAAGCAATCCCGCCCGCACACGAGCCCGAGAAACCAGAACAGCACAGGAGAAACCGATGAACACTTTGCTCGATCGACTGACCATGGGGCTGTCCTGCCTGGCCTTTGCCACACTGGCCACAGCGGCCGAGGTGACCTATTACGAGGTGCCGAGCGGGGCGCGGCCGCACGACGTGGCACCCGACCCGCAACCGGGTGGCCCGGTCTGGTACACAGCGCAGGGACAGGGCGCGCTCGGGCGGCTTGACCCGACCAGCGGCAAGGTCGAACAGATCGCGCTGGGTGAAGGCTCGTCGCCGCACGGCGTGATCATCGGCCCCGATGGCGCGCCCTGGGTAACCGACAGCGGCCTCAACGCCATCGTGCGCGTCGACCCGCTGACCCGGCTGGTGAAACGCTGGCCGCTGCCGGGCAGCTCCCATGCCAACCTCAACACGGCGACCTTCGACAGATCGGGCCGCCTGTGGTTTACCGGCCAGACGGGGTTCTACGGGCGACTCGATCCGACGACCGGCAAGGTGGACCTGTGGAAATCGCCGCGCGGCAGCGGACCTTACGGCATCGCCACGACACCAGCCGGCGAGGTGTACTACGCGTCGCTGGCCGGCAGCCATATCGCGCGCATCGACCTGGCGAGCGGCGAGGCTACGCCGATCGACCCTCCGACACCCGATCAGGGAGCGCGGCGCGTGTGGAGCGATTCGACCGGCCGCATCTGGGTCAGCGAATGGCGCAGCGGCCAGGTCAGCGCCTACGATCCCGCTAGCCACACCTGGCGGGCCTGGAAGCTGCCCGGCACCGCGCCGTGCACCTATTCCGTCTGGGTGGACGAGCGCGACAAAGTCTGGCTGACCGACTTCTCGGCCAATGCCATCGTGCGCTTCGACCCCAAGAGCGAGACCTTCGAGAGTTTTCCGAGCAACGCGCGCAGTGCGAGTGTCCGCCAGATGCTGGGTCGCGCCGGCGAGGCCTGGGGCGCCGAGTCGGGTGCGGATCGTCTGGTTGTCGTCAGGCATTGAAGCCGCTGGCGAGAGTGGCGGTCGCGCCGGCGACCGACCCCCCATCTCCGTGCCTTGCGCACGGACCGTCCCGCGGCGTGCGCTGGCCGGTCGATCAATCACCGATTGACAGTCCGCGCGCAGATCAAACATACTCGTCGCGCTCGTATCGACTGCAGCACACCGGCTCCCCTGGAGCGCGGCCGACGACCAGGGGTGTCGCTCGGCAGCGCCCGACCTGAAACCCGACTTCGCTGCTCTCCTGCGCCCACATGCTCATCCCCCTGCAATGGATCGGACCCGTCGCCGTGCTGGCGGTGAAGTTTCTCGGGCTGAAGGGGCCGAGCGCAGCGGGCATCATGCCGATGGCCATCTCGCCGGGCACGATGCTGCCGTGCGGCCGGCCGTTGCGGTCGTGCCGGCGATGCGCAACCCGGGCTGGTGCTGGTCATCGCCACGGTCAATCACGCCCCGCCGGCGGCCACTGCCGCCGTCTCCGGCTATGCCCCGGAGCTTGCCCTGCTGGCCATCGTCGGCTTCCTGCAATGGCGCAAACGAGCCGCACAAGCCTCCCTGCAGCGAATGCCGGGGAGAAGGGCAGCGTCCCGTCCGCTCCGGCTGGTCACACTGCCGGCTGAACAATTGGCAGGAACATCCTGAGTGCAGACGGCAGGCAGCCCGATACTCCGCGACATCATCCTGATCGGTGGCGGCCACAGCCACGTCGGCGTGCTGCGCATGTTCGCCATGCAGCCGCTGCCCGGCGTTCGCCTGAGCGTCATCTGTACCGATACCGAAACTCCCTACTCGGGCATGCTGCCCGGCTACATCGCCGGGCACTACGACTTCGACGCGGTGCATATCGATCTGCGCCGGCTGGCCGAGTTCGCCGGGGCGCGCTATTTTCTCGACGAGGTGGTCGGCATCGACCGCGCCGCGCGCAAGGTGCTCTGCCGTACGCGACCGGCCGTGCCTTACGACGTGCTGTCGATCAACATCGGCTCGACGCCGCAACTGGTGCGCGTACATGGCGCCGCCGAACACGCGGTGCCGGTCAAGCCGATCCGCCGTTTCAACGAACGCTGGCTGGCCCTGCTGGCCCGCATCCGGGCGCACGCCGGGCGGACGACGATCGCCGTCGTCGGCGCCGGCGCCGGCGGCGTCGAGCTGACCCTGGCCATGCACTACCGGCTGCGCCGCGAACTGCTGGCGCTGGGCCGCCATCCCGACGAACTGGTGTTTCACCTCTTCTCCGCCGAGGCCAACATTCTGCCGACGCACAATGCCGCCGTGCGCCGCGCCTTTGAACGCGTGCTGGGCGAGCGTGGGGTGGTGATCCACCGCGGCGCCGAGGTCGTCGAAGTCGCCGCCGGCTGCCTGCAGGCGCGCGGCGGCGAAGTGCTGGCGGCCGACGAGATCGTCTGGGTGACGCAGGCCGGCGGTGCGCCGTGGCTGCGCGACAGCGGGCTGGCGCTCGATGCCGACGGCTTCATCCGCGTGCGCGACACGCTGCAGAGCGAAAGCGACCCGCTGATCTTCGCGGCCGGCGATTGCGCCTCGCTGATCGACCGGCCGCTCGAAAAGGCCGGCGTCCTTGCCGTGCGCATGGGCCGGCCGCTGGCCGCCAACCTGCGGCGCAGCGTGCTGCGCCAGCCGCTGGTCTCCTATCGCCCGCAGCGCCGCTGGCTGGCACTGATCAGCACCGGCGATCGGCACGCGATCGCCTCACGCGGCTGGCTGTTCGCACGCGGTGACTGGGTATGGCGCTGGAAGAACTGGATCGACCGCCGCTTCATGCGCCGCTTCAGCGAATTCCCGCCGATCACGCAGCAGGCAGCACCGGGCTTGGTCGAGTCGCCGTCGCTTGACGCTGCCGAACAGACGCCGGCGATCTCGGCGATCGCCATGCGCTGCGGTGGCTGCGCCAAGGTCGGGGCGAGCGTGCTGTCGCGCGCCCTCGCCCAGGTTCGGCCGATCGAACGTGACGACGTGCTGATCGGTCTGCACGCACCGGATGATGTGGCCGTGCTGCGCGTGCCGGCGGGTAGCGTGCTGCTGCATACGGTCGATTTCTTTCGTGCCTTCATCGACGACCCCTGGGTTTTCGGGCGGATCACCGCCAACCACGCGCTCGGCGACATCTTCGCCATGGGCGGCACGCCGCAGTCGGCGACGGCCATCGCCACCGTACCGCCGGGGCTGGAAAGCAAGGTCGAGGACACCGTGTACCAGATGATGGCCGGCGCCGTTGCGGTGCTCAACGAGGCCGGCTGCGCGCTGGTCGGCGGCCATACCGGCGAGGGACGCGAGCTGGCTCTCGGTTTCGCCATCAACGGGCTGATCGACGAAGGGCTGCACAAGGTCCTGTGCAAGGGCGGCATGCGGTCCGGCGACGCGCTCCTCCTCACCAAACCGATCGGCACCGGCACTCTGTTCGCCGCGCACGCCCGCCTGCAGGCGCGCGGCCGCTGGATCGACGCCGCGCTGGCCTCGATGCAGCAATCGAACCGCGCCGCGGTACCCTGCCTGATCGCGCATGGCGCCACCGCCTGTACCGATCTGACCGGCCTCGGCCTGCTCGACCATCTGGTCGAGATGACCCGTCTGTCCGGCGTGGACGCCGAGATCGACCTCGACGCCCTGCCGCTGCTCGACGGCGCCGCCGAAACCGCCGCGGCGGGCATCCTCAACTCGCTGCAGCCGGCCAACGTCCGCCTGCACCGCGCCCTGCGCAACCAGCCCACCGCCCGGCGGCATGCCAACTACCCGCTGCTCTTCGACCCGCAAACCGCCGGCGGCCTGCTGGCCAGCGTGCCGGCCGAACGGGCGACCGCCTGCCTTGCCGAACTGCAAGCACTGGGCTACACGCGTGCTGCCTGCATCGGTCGCGTGCTGCCGGCCGGTGCGGAGAGGGAACCGATTTCCCTGCGTTGCTGAGCGGGGCACGCGCCAAGCGGGAGCCACAAATCTGAGCTTCCCTCCGAAATTTCGTCTGCCAAGGGTCACGTGAAATTCAGTCACTCCGGAATCGCCAAATGGAGATACCGGAACCGGCATAAACGCCGGAGCTCGGCGAACTGGCGGAGAAGCGGGTGAAGACAGGCGAGACGGCCGGAGTGGTGGCAAGGGAGTTGGGGTTGGTCGAACAGACCTTGTGCAACCGGGTGAAGGCGGCAGCGAATGGCGAATGGCAAACCGAACGGCGCGGGAGCAAGATGCTGACGGCAGAGGAGATGGCGGTGTCACCATTGCGAGCGGAGAACCCCCCGTCTCTCAAGGGGGAGCTTGAAATAGCCAGAAAAACCGCGACGTACTGAGCAAGGAATGCCCTGTGAAGGATGCCCGGATTGACGCACATCGGCGGGAATTCGGGCTGGTGGAACCGTGCGCTGCATTGAAGGTGAGCATCGGTGGTCATCGCGCCGGGAAGGGTGGGGTGTCCCGGACCGCAAGCGGCTGACGGACAAGCAGGTGCTGACGCTGCTCCGAGCCATTCCTGCGAGCGCGAGGTTTCTCGGCGAGCAAGGAGCGGGGGAGAGGCGGAGGCGCGCAAACGGAACTGCCCGCCACGGGCGGCGCGCGACCAAATGATGACGTATTCTCGCCATGGCCTGCCGGTCGCCGATGACCTGCTGGCCCACAACTTCACGCCTACGGCACCGAATCAGGTCTGGCCCCCGGACATCGCCTGCCCATGAATCGATGAAGGCTGTCTGTACCTGGTCATTGTGCCGGATTTGTTCAACCACGAAAGGGTCGGGTTGCGCAAACCGCGCATGACGGCAGATATCGTGACGGATGTCCTGACCATGGCCTGGTTCCGCCACAGACCGGCGGCAAGCCTGATACATCACTCCGACCCCGGGGAAGCCTGCACGCCAGCCACGCCTTTCAGGACCAGATCGAGGAATGCGGCAGGACGTGCTCGATGAGCCGGAAAGGCAATGGCTGGGGAAACAAGCGAAGCGCTGTTTCGCGAGCCGTCAGGCGAGAGAGCGAAGCCCGGCACAACGCACCGACCGAGAGTGGGTTCAACCGCTTCGGGAACGAACGAGTACCTGGCGGGCAACCTGGCAGTCAGGCCGACATGAAGGCCACCAGCTTTGAGTGCATCGAGGGGTTCTACAACCGGAAGCGCCCGCTTCGAACCTGGGCCATCTGTCTCCTGCACCGTTCATGGCGCAGTGGCTCAGCACCCCGCATCAGGAAAAACAGGTCGCATGACCCCACCCTTTGGAAGACGAAACAGAGGAAACCTCAGGTGCGCCCCATCCACTGGCTAGCGGCCTTGAACCTGAGGGCACCGCCGGGCCGGCGCCGGACTCAGCGCACACTGATCTCGATCCGATCGTAGTGCCCGGCGGCGTCCATCACCGTGATCTGGTAGCGCCCCGCCTCGACGAAGCTTTGCGGCAAGTCGCATCCCGCCGGCACACGGCCGAGTTGTCGGCCATTGAGCAGCCAGATCAGTTCCTGCTGGCCGCCCTGCGCTTCCAGCCGCAGTTCGGGCGGCGGGCCGTTGCCGGCGCGGCGGATGGTCTCGCCGTCACTGAGACCGACGATCCTGAGACCAGAATCAGGCGCACTGACAGCCCTGCAGGCCGGTGCCCAGGCGGGCGGCAGTGCCCGCTGACGCGTTGCGCCGTCGAGCCAGGGTTCGAGCGCCGCCGGCCAGCGCGCCATGTGGACCGCCTGCATGTCGCCCGCGGCACAGCCGGCGCGCACGCGCTGACCACTCGTCGGGTCGCGCTGGTCGACATAATGCGCCGCACCGCCGCGCAAGCGATCGGGGAAGGTCGGTGGTGCCGTGCCGTTGAGGATCCAGGCGGTGCGCTGCTGGTGACAGAGTTCGGGTAGCGTCTCCTCGCTGCGCGTGCCCAATGGCCAGCAGACCCGTGCCGTCGATACACTGGCCGGCGGCGTGCGTGCCTGGAGCGGCGAGTCATCGATGGTCGCGAAGATATCGACCAGCAAGGGGGCGGCAATGTTGGCGCCGAAGAAGCCCGGGTTGGGCGTCCCGTCCGGTCGTCCAACCCACACCCCGACGGTGAAGCGGTCGCTGACCCCGACCGCCCAGGCATCGCGGAAGCCGAAGCTGGTACCGGTTTTCCAGGCGATGCCGCGCCGTGCCCCGGCTCCGCCATCGACCTGGCGCGCAACCGGACCACCCGCTTCAAGCAGATCGCGGATGATGAAGGCGGCGCCTTCGCTGAGCATGCGGGCCTCACTGCGCGGGGCATCGGCGAAGTAGCGCGGCCGGCCGCTGACGCCGCCACGCGCCAGCGCCGTGTAGGCGCTCACCAGCCCTTCGAGATTGACCGCCGCGCCGCCGAGGATGACGCTGAGGTTGGGCGTCGCGCCCCGCGGCAGTTCGAGCCTGAGTCCGCCGCGGCGCAGCAGTGCGACGAAGCGCTGCGGCCCGAGCTGGGCGAGAACTTCGACCGCAGGTACGTTGAGCGAGCGTTGCAGCGCTTCCGTGACGCCCACCGGTCCGCTGAAGTTGGCCTGGAAATTGCCCGGCTGATAGCCGGAAAACGACTGCGGGACGTCGGCGAGCAGCGACTCCGAGTGGATCAGACCCTCATCGAGCGCCAGACCATAGAGGAAGGGTTTGAGGGCCGAGCCCGGCGAACGGGCGGCCTGCACCATGTCGACATGGGCAAAGCGTTCGTCATCGGCAAAATCAGCCGAGCCGGCATAGACGCGTACTTCGAGTGTCGCATTGTCGACCACCAGGGCCGCCATCGAGACGCGTGGCGGCAGCACCGCCAGGCGCAGCGTGAGGAGTTGCTCGACGCTCTGCTGCAGGCTGGCGTCGAGCGTGCTCCGGATCAGTGCCTGGCCGGGTTGCTGGCGGCGCAGACGCTCGGCAAGGAGCGGCGCGAGCAGCGGCTCACGTACGGTCTGGGCGATCACCGGCTCCTGGCGTGCCTCGGCAACGGTTGTCACCCCCCACTGTCCGGCCATGCGCTCGAGCACCTTGTCACGCGCCAGGCGGGCGCGCTCGGGGTGGCGATCGGGACGCAGCAAGGACGGCGCCTGCGGCAACACGACAAGCAACGCCGCCTCGGATGCACTCAGGCGTCGCGCCGGTTTGCCGAGGTAGGCACGGCTGGCCGCCTCGACGCCTTCGAGGACACCGCCCATCGGTGCAAAAGCGAGGTAAATCTCCAGGATCTCGCGCTTCGAGCAGCGCAGCTCGAGCTGCAGCGCCCGCGCGATCTGACGCAGCTTGCCGGTGAGCGTGCGCGGTGTCGGTTCGAGCAGGCGGGCGACCTGCATGGTCAGCGTCGAACCGCCGGAAACGATGTGTCCGTGTTGCAGCCACTGAGCGCCGGCGCGCAGCAAGGCCCAGGGGTTGACTCCGGGATGCCACCAGAAGCTGCGGTCTTCGAAGGTGATCAGCGCCTCGAGGTAGCGTGGCGACACTTGCTCGAGCCGCAGCGGGTGACGCCAGACATGTGCATGGTCGGGGAAGGCGCGCAGCGGGGTGCCGTCACGCGCCAGAACGACCTGCGCCTGCGCTGTCGAGCGGCCCGGCAAGGGTGGCGGAAAAAGCTGGTCGGCGACCAGCAGCAGCACGAGGAGTGCTGCCAGTACCAAGCGCAGCCAGGGTTTCATTTCTTCGTGCCGGCGCCTTCTTCCCTGCTGCCGTCGCTGATCGTCAGCACGTCCTCGCCACCGGACAGGCCATAGATCTGCGGCTGGTACATGTCTTCAGCGTAGGTCGGAGGAACCACGAAGCGGCCCGGAGTGACGACGCGGACGCGGTAGTAGAACTGCATCCTGTCGGCCAGTCTGGCGGCGACGACGAAGCGGTCATCGCGGAATTCGACATGCCGGATGTTGCTGTTCTGCATCGCTTGGCGCGGGTCGACGTTGTCGACGGTGACTGCCGACTGCTCGCCCTGGACCAGGTTGGTGTTCTCGATCTCGACACCGGCCGGGATGTGGTCAACGATCAGGCCGTTGGCGATGCGTCCATTAGTCTTCACCTGCAGCCGGACGAGCGCCGTTTCGCCGACGCGCAAGGTCCGGTTGCCGAGCGGCTGGCCGTTGGCGCCAAACCAGTCGCGCTTCAGGTCGAAAACATCACGCCGCACCGGCGGCATCCTGGCCGGATGGCCACTCAAGTTGAGCTCGATGAACAGGCGCTCCTTGTGCTTGTTGCGGATCGTCACGCCGCTCGCCACTTCAGCCGCCGTGAGCGAATGGAACTGCGTTCCCCTGCCGCCGATCGGCAGCGTCCGACCGGCGGCAAACAGGTCGGCAACCCATTCGCCACCCGTCTGGCTGGCGAAGTCGCGGCCGAGCAGGAAAAGTGCGAGCTGTTCCTGCGTGCTGTAGTAGCGGCGACCCTCCATGGCGCCGGCGACCTGGCTGACCAGGTTCTCCCGCCCTTCGGCCTTGACCCGGTGCTTGTCGAGCAGGACGTAGATCATCGCCCAGTCGCGCAGATTGCTGCCGTAATCGCCCCACCAGGCGTGTTCCGGGCCACCACGCGGCTTTCTGATGCCGGCGTCGATCGCGCTGGCGGCACGCGTCTCGTCGCCCATCAGCTTGAGCGCCAGGCCGAGGTGGACCAGCGCCAGCCCGGAATGGGCGGCCGCCTGCACCTCGTGCAACTGGCGCAACGTGGCAAGCGGCGCCTTACCCTGGCGGGCGAGAACGTAGGCACCGTAGGCGAGCACGCCGAAACGGCCCGCGCCGGCGTAGCGCGGGTCGTTCCAGATCGAACTGGCATGGTAGTTGACGGCACCGCTCGGCAGGCCGGCGACCCCTTCCTGCAGCCCTCTGAGCAGGAAGTCGAGAGCGCGTTTCTCGACCTCGGGCGGGACGTTGAAGCCCTGCTCGCGGGCGTCGAGCAGGAAGTTGGCAACGTAGGCAGAGAGCCAGTACTGGTACTCCGCGAGGTTGCCCCACAGGCTGAAGCCGCCGTTGGGCGCCTGCATGCCGGCCAGCCGGGCGATCGCCTTGTCGACCATTTCGGCGCGCTGCGCCAGACTGTGAGGCTTGAGCGCGAACTGCCTGGCCATCACCTCGTCGACGAAGATGTGCGGATAAGCGCTGCTGGTGGTCTGCTCGGCGCAGCCGTAGGGGTAGTCCAACAGGCCCCGCACCGCGCTGCGCACGTCGATCGGCGTTTTGTCGGAAACCGCCAGTGTCGCGCTGACGCTCTGCCGCAGCAGGCCACCCAGATCGGCTTCGCGCAACTCGACACTTTCGCCGGCTCCGATGACCAGGCGCCTGACCGCCGACTGCCTTGGTGTCGGTGCCTGCACGAGCAACGGAAAACTGCGCTCGATCTTGCGCCGCGGGCTGTCGACCCTGACCTGGATCTCGGTCAGACCGATCGCACTGCCGGCTTCGATCGGAATGCGCAAGCTCCGCTTCTGCTGGTCCCTCAGCGTGAACTGATGTTCGCCACCCTTGATCGACAGGCCGTCGCGGTTGCTCAGGGCAACTCGCAGCTCCTGCTCCCTGCCGGCGAGGTTCTGCACGTCGAGTGCCAGGACGGCGCTGTCGCCGACCGAAAGGAAACGCGGCGTGGCGAGTTCGACGACGAGCGGTGCCGCGACGGTCACCTCGGCCTCCTGCATGCCGAAGCGCTCGGCACTCGCCACCACGGCCATCAGGCGCAGGCTGCCGTTGAAATCCGGTACCGGCAGCGTGACCTCGGCCTCACCCCTGTCGTCGAGCAGTACCGGGCCGCTGAACAGGTCCACCAGGTGGACCTTCTTCGGCAGGCTGCGTGTCGGCTTGGGAGCGGCGTCACCGCCGAACTTGAGCTTGCCCTTCTGGCCATCCATCTTTTCGATCAGCCGGCCATAGACATCGTAAGCGTCGGCGCCGTAGCGCAGCTTGGCAAAAAAGAAGGCGAAGGGATCGGGGCTCGCATAGCGGGTGATATTGAGGATCCCGGCATCGACCGCAGAAAGGGTCACCAGCGCTTTCTGGCCACTCGCTTCGGGCACCTTGATCTTTACCTTCAGGGGCTGTTCGGGCTCCATTTTCTGCGGCGCCTCGAGGCTCACCGCAAGCCGGCGCTGGCTACGCTCGAGCGGAATGTAGGCCAGCCCGAGGGCGCGCGCCGGTGTCACCCGATCGCCACCGCTGCCGGGGCGCAACACCATCACCGAAACGTAGAGGTCGTGCCGCTTCCACTCCTTGTCGAGTGGAATGTCGACCGTCCCGCCGTCGGCATCGAGCGACAAACGGCGCACCCAGAGCGCCCGATCGCCCTCGACGGTGACCAGCGCCTGGCCGGCATGTGGTGGCGTGATCGTCAGGCGCAGCTTGTCGCCGGGTGAATAGGCCGGTTTGTCGAGTTTGAGCGCCACCCGATCGGGGCGGACGCCCTGCGTCTCGTCGTCCTTCGCGGCCCAGCCGGCGTAGAAGCGGAAGCGTGTCGTCCGGCCGGTTTCGGGATCGAGAATCTCGACCCGGTAACGGCCGTACTTGACCGGCAGACTCAGCTTGCCCCGGCCACCAGCGGGCAGCGAGACCTGCATCGTGGTTACCAGTTCATCACTTTCGGTAAAGCCCGAATTCCAGCCGCGCTGATCGTCGAAACGCCAGTAGTAGTTCCGGTTCTCGCGGAACAGGCGCACCGGGAGTGCCTTCCCGGGGTGCAGGGTGGCCTCGGCGTCGGCACGTACCACCTCGAAATCGGCAGTCACGCCCTCGCGCGCGTAGGCGCCGACGAACAGCGGGCGCAGCCCGACCAGCACCGGTGCCGGCCACCACACCCGTTCGATGCTGCGCACCACCGGCCGGCCGCCACTCTCGAGCAGGCTCAGCGTGGTGCGCACGGTGAACGGTGAACGCCGCCTGGTCACGCCATCGAGATCGATTTCGAGCGTCGCCCGACCCTGTTCGTCGAGCTGTTGTTCGGGCAGTTCGCTGCGTGCCTTGGCATTATTCTCGTCGGCATCGCCGAAGACGAAGCCGGGCAGTTTCTGCGCCAGCGGGTTAGGATTGCGCTCGCTGGTGACCACACCGAGCAGGCGGTTAGCGGCCGCCGGTGCGCCATAAAGGTAACGCCCGACGACCTCGATGCGCCAGTCGGCGTCACCCGCCAGACGCTGACTGGCGGTCGCCAGGTCGAGTTGCATCCGTTCCGGCAGGAACTCCTCGACCGCGAACTGCAGGCTGGTACCGGCCAGCTTGGCGGCCGGATCGGCGCGCAGTTCGAGGTTCCAGGAACCGGTGGCGGCATCAGCCGGTAACTCGATGCGGCGCCGGTAGTAAGCGCCGAATCCGTCGTCCGGCTGCCAGATTGCGGTCCACTGCGTCTTGCCGTCGGGGCGCCGGAGAATCGCCTGGATCGGCTGCGGCGGCACCGGGTGGCCATCGGCATCGCGGGCGATCACCGAGACTTCGAAGCGCTCGCCCGGGCGGTACAGGTTGCGGCCACTGTAGGCGAAGAGACGCAGCGGAGTGTAGGGCATGCCGGCGACGTCGAATTCCGCCAGATCGAGGGCCGGCTCCTTGAGCGTGATCAGCGACATCTGCTCGCCCTTCCTGGCGATCAGCACGCGCGCCGCGGCCGGTCGCTCGGCGAAGGTGGCACGGCCGTCACGGTCGGTCTGACTGCGGCCCAGCGTCCTGCCCTGGCTGTCCAGCCAGCTCACCTCGACCCCCGGCTGCGCCTGACCATCGGTCAGCGAACTGACATAGGCGTCGGCTCCACGGTTGGGATACTGCCGCAGGTGCAGTCCGAGGTTGCTGACGTAGAAGTAGCCGACCTGGTAATCGTCACGGAAGCGGTTCGGCTGCGACATCACCGCCACGTAAACGCCCGGTTCGCGCAATGCCGGTATGTTCTCCACCGGAATGAAGGTGACGCTGCGACGATTCGCTTTCTGCTCGGTGAGAAAGCGTCCGATGAAACTGCTGGTCGTCATCCGGTGGATCTGGTCGAGTTCCCAACTGCCCACCGCGCCTTTGAGGCGACTGCCGGAGCGGTAGTGCTCCTCCTCCCCCTCCTCGCCATCGCCGTTCTCGCCAAGCGCTGCCCGAACGCCCGACGCGCTGGCAGGTGGTGGTCCGGCGATGACCTGTTCGAGGAACGTCGTCAACTGCTCGGGTTTGACCCGCAGGAACTCGATGTCCACTTCGGGCACATTGACCGTGGTCACCGGCAGACCGCCGTTCTGTCCGGCTGGCAGGACCATGCCGCGGCTGGCAAAGTAGAAGGCCGGGGCGACGGCCGCGGTGCGAATCGAGAAACGCGTCTCCGTTTCGAGCTTGCTGCCATTGCCCGCCATCAGCCCGGCCTGCACGCGCACCACATAGCGGGTCTGCGGCTTGATGTGCGGGAAGAACAGCAGGCGCGGGTTGTCGCCCACCACCCAGGAACCGGCTACCGGCTGGCCACCGTCGAGCTCGGTGTCCGCGGCCGCCCGGCTGCTCCGGCCGGCATCGTCCGGGCGCGACACGCCGTCCTCGTTCTCGGCCGCATCCGCCGGCTGGCCACCGGCCGCGGGCGGGCTTTCGGGCGGCATCTCGAGCACCTGGAGAAAACGGTTCTGATCGCCCTTCGCCTCGAGTGGCAGACTGAACGAGAGCGCCAGCGCCGGGGAACCGTCGAGTTCGCGATGCGCACCGTCGACTACCTCGAAGCGCACGCCTTCACCAGCCGGCTCACCCTTGCCGCCCGGCAGATTCCCGAGCGCCAACAGGCCCGCAATCGCCAGCACGACGGCCACCACCAGTGCGACCATCTGTTGCAGCCTGCGCTTTCTGGCCCACCCTGTGATCTGCATGCGACCCTCCTCCGGAGAAATGCTGTGCGCATTCTAGCAGGCAGGCGACCGAGCCGGCTGCGGCGCTCGACGTGCAGCGTACCGCGGGAGTTCAGGCCGACGCTTCGCCGGCCGAGCAGTCGACCTGGAAGAGCGCCCGATCCTCAAGCCGGATGGCCGTCAGGTGACGACCCCACAGGCAACCCGAATCGAGCGCCAGCAGCCTCGGTTCGACGCGCAGGCCGAGTGCCGACCAATGGCCAATCACCATCACATCGACCGCGCTGAGCCGGCCCGGAATCTCGAACCACGGCAGGTGATCCGGTGGCGCATCGGCCGCCTCGCCCTTGGTCTTCAGGTCCATCACCCCGGCCAGCGAACAGAAACGCATCCGGGTCATCGCGTTGACGATGACGCGCAGGCGTGGCCAGCCCTCCAGGTCATCGCTCCAGGCGGCCGGTTCGCTACCCCACATGTTGGCCAGGAAGTCGAGGTAAGCCGGGCCACTGAGTGCTGCCTCGACCTCTGCCGCCAGGGCACGCGCGCGCGCTGTCGTCCATTGCGGCAGCAGGCCGGCATGCACCAGGCAGAACTCGCCCTCGCGATGGCACAGGGGCAACCTGCGCAGCCAGTCCAGCAGTTCCTCGCGATCCGGTGCATCGAGGATCTCGTCGAGCGTATCGCCCTTGCCGCGCCGGCCAAAACCGGCGGCGGCCATGAGCAGATAGAGATCGTGGTTGCCCAGCACGCTGATCACCGCCGAACCGAGAGCGCGCACGAAGCGCAGGGTGTCGAGCGAGCGTGGACCGCGATTCACCAGGTCGCCGACCAGCCACAGGCGATCACTGGCCGGGTCGAAACGGCATTTGTCGAGCAGGTGCAGCAGCGAGTCGAAGCAGCCCTGGATGTCGCCGATGGCGTAGGTGGCCATGTCCGCCGATCAGCCTGCCGTCCGCTGCTGCTGCCAACGCCAGGCATCGCTGCACATCAGATCGATTCCACGGCGCGCCGTCCAGCCGAGCAAGCGGGCAGCAAGTTGCGGATCGGCGTAGCAGGCGGCGACATCCCCCGCCCGGCGCGGCGCCAGCCGGTAAGGCACCGGGCGGCCGCTCGCCGCGGCAAAGGCACGGATCATTTCGAGCACCGAGTAGCCATTTCCGGTGCCGAGGTTGACCGTCAGCAGTCCACCCTTGTCGAGCAGGTAAGTCAGTGCGGCGAGGTGACCGTCGACCAGATCCATGACGTGGATGTAATCCCTGACGCCGGTACCGTCGGGGGTCGGATAATCGCTCCCGAAAACCTTGAGATATGGGCGCCGCCCTTCAGCGACCTGCGCGATATACGGCAGCAGGTTATTCGGAATGCCATTCGGCTCTTCGCCGATCAGCCCGCTTTCGTGTGCACCGACCGGATTGAAATAACGCAGGCGGGCAATCCGCCAGGCAGGGTCGGCGCTAAAGACATCGGCCAGGATGTCTTCGATTATCAGCTTGCCGGCACCGTAGGGATTGGTCGCCGAACGCGGAAAATCCTCCCGGATCGGTACCGAGGCCGGATCACCATAAACCGTCGCCGACGAACTGAAAATCAGGGTCTTCACCGCCGCGTCGATCATCGCCTCGCACAGCGCAATCGCCCCGCCGACATTGCAATGATAATAGCGCAAAGGCTGTGCGACTGATTCACCAACCGACTTCAGACCGGCGAAATGAATCACGGCATTGACCGGTGATGCCGTAAAGACCCGCCGCAGCAAGCCACGGTCGCGTACATCGCCCAGGAAGAAAACGGGTTTTCGGCCGGCAATCCGGGCGACCCGTTCGAGCACCTCGACGCTGCTGTTGGATAAATCGTCGACCACGCTCACATCGTGCCCCGCCAGAAGCAGCGCGACGCAGGCATGCGAACCGATATAGCCGCAACCTCCGGTGACCAGGATGTTCATCGTCTAGCCCTTGAAATTATGGCTTAACTGCCGGGTATTATCTCTTGTCGATAGCGCCGACCGGCGACACAAGCGAACACCCTGCCCACGCTCGATCAGGTGTTCGACCGGCATGATCGTCGACCGTCCCGGGCACTAGCCGTGTCCTGCTCGGCAGGCGCCTTGGCCCGGGGCCGGGGGAGCCCGAACGGTTTCTTGCGCAACGCGTGCAGGTGGCACCCGCACAGCGTTGTCCCTCGGGGCGCGCCGCGGCTGGCGCGTCCGGGGAGTACGACTAAACGAGGAACTCGTTGCGATCCCGGCCTTGCGCCTCCAGACTGGTCAACCAGTTGGGCGCCTTGCCGCGACCGGACCAGCTTTCTCCGTTGGGCCCCCGGTATTTGATGGCAACCGGCGTGCGCATCTTGACGATTGTCTCCGTTAGTGCACCGCCCATCTTGAAACCGAGGTCGGACGCCGTCAAACCATGCTCGACAATCAACTGCCTGGCACGCGCGATGGCATCCGCAAGCTCTGCCTGCCTGGCCTCTTCGATCTGCTTCTCCAGTAACGCGCGCTGGGCAAGTAGCTCCTTGTAGGTTGCCATAGACTCCTCCTTGAAGAAAATCGTCCTTATACACCAAAAGAAGATAATTGCAACAGACCGAATCGCCACCATTCATCAGGGTCCCGATTCGTCACCCAAAATCCGATAGCGCCCACCATGAAAGATCAGCGGCTCGACCCCCTTGCCACGGGCAAAGCGTTGCACGCGACCGAGGAAAATGAGATGGTCACCGCCCGGATAATGGGCCTCGTTACTGCATTCGAACCAGGCCGTGCAACCTTCGATTAACGGCACACCAGCCATACCCGGGACAGTTCGAACTCCGCCGAAGCGATCATCCTCGCGGCTGGCAAAGCGATCGGAAACGGCCACCTGATCGACCGCCAGGACATTGACCGCATAATGGCGAGCCTG
>NZ_JAEUOL010000295.1 GCF_016789985.1 Accumulibacter sp. | reverse complement strand
GCCGGTGATCAGAATACGCTTGTCGGCGAGGAATCCCATGGGTTCTCCGGTAACTGAAATTGGCGGGGTGGGGTGCTTTGGGTGCTTCTTGTTCGGGGCGGCTTGACCGCGCGATTATAAAGGAATCCACCGGCCGGCCGGTGATCGTCGTCGGGCGTGCGGCTGGCCGACCCGGGCGGGCGGACTTCGCGCTACACTGCGCGCCATGTCCGTCCTGCGCTGTTTCCTGCCCGCCCTGCTGCTCCTGCTCTCCGCCTGTGGCAGCGAACGGAACGATCCCTACCCGCGCGCCGAACGCGGCCGGAACATCCTCTACGCGGCGTTTACCGAGCGCCCCAGGCATCTCGACCCGGTGCAGTCGTACAGCGAGGACGAGATCACCTTCACCGCACAGATCTACGAGCCGCCGCTGCAGTACCACTATCTGCAGCGGCCCTACACGCTGATTCCGCTGACCGGCGAGGCGGTGCCGGTGCCCCGCCATTACGATGCACGGGGTCGCCAACTGCCGGCCGATGCGCCGCTGGCGGCGATCGCGCAGAGTGTCTACGAGATCCGCATCCGGCCGGGCATCCGCTATCAGCCGCATCCGGCCTTTGCCGTCGATGCCGCCGGCCGGCCGCTCTATCAGGATCTGGACGGCGCGCAACTGCGCGCCATCGACACGCTGGCCGATTTTGCGCAGAGCGGCACACGCGAGCTGGTGGCCGACGACTACATCTATCAGATCAAGCGGCTGGCGCATCCGCGCCTGCATTCGCCGATCTTCGGCATGATGGCCGAGCGTATCGTCGGGCTGCGTGAACTCGGCGCCGCCCTGCAGGAAGAGGCGAAGGCGCTGCCCGCCGATGCCTGGCTCGATCTCGACCGCTTTGCGCTGGCCGGGGTGAGCCGGGTCGATCGCTACACCTATCGCATCACGCTGCGCGGCAAGTATCCGCAGTTCGTCTATTGGCTGGCGATGCCCTTCTTCGCGCCGGTGCCGCGCGAGGTCGACCGCTTCTACCAGCAGCCCGGGATGGCCGGCAAGAACCTGACGCTGGACTGGTATCCGGTCGGCACCGGTCCCTTCATGCTGACCCATAACGATCCCAACCGGCGCATGGTGCTGGCGCGCAACCCGAACTTCCACGGCGAAAGCTATCCCTGCAGCGGCGAGCCGGAAGACGCCGCGGCCGGGCTGCTGGCCGACTGCGGCAAGCCGCTGCCGTTCATCGATGCGGCGGTGTTCTCGCGCGAGAAGGAGAGCATTCCCTACTGGAACAAGTTCCTGCAGGGTTACTACGATGCCTCGGGGATCGCCTCGGACAGCTTCGATCAGGCGGTGCGGCTGGGTGTCGGCGGCGACGTGCAACTCACCGACGAGATGCGCGACAAGGGCATCCGGCTGCTCACCAGCGTGCGCGCGTCGATCTTCTACATGGGCTTCAACATGCTCGATCCGGTGGTCGGCGGGCTGGCCGAGCAGCCGACCAAGCTGCGCCAGGCACTGTCGATGGCGATCGATCAGGAGGAGTTCATCTCGATCTTCATGAACGGGCGCGGCATCGCCGCCACCAGCCCGCTGCCGCCGGGCATCTTCGGCCATCTCGAAGGCGAGGCGGGGAACAATCCGGTGGTCTATGACTGGGCCGATGGGCGACCGCGGCGCAAGCCGCTGGCCGTCGCCAGGCAGTTGCTCGCCGAGGCCGGCTGGCCGAACGGCCGGCATGAGACGAGCGGCGAACCGCTGGTCCTCAATCTCGACACGACGAGCGGCGGCATGGGCGACAAGTCGCGGCTGGACTGGCTGACGCGGCAGTTCGCCAAGCTCGACATCCAGCTCGTGGTGCGCTCGACCGATTTCAACCGCTTTCAGGAGAAGCTGCGCAAGGGTGCGGTGCAGCTCTATTATCTGGGCTGGAACGCCGATTATCCGGACCCGGAGAACTTCCTCTTCCTGCTCGCCGGTGCCGAGGGCAAGGTCGCCAGGGCCGGCGAGAACGCGTCGAACTACGTCAATCCGGAATTCGACCGCCTCTTCGAGCAGATGAAGGACCTGGAGAGCGACGGGCCGCGCGGCGCCGAGCGGCTGGCCCTCATCCGCCGGGCGGTGGCGCTGCTGCAGCACGATGCGCCGTGGATCTACGGTTTCCACCCGAAGAGCTACACGCTGGGGCACGTCTGGCTGCACAATCGCAAACCGACCGATGTCGGCAACAACATCCTCAAGTATCAGCGCATCGATGTGGCCGAGCGGCAGCGCCTGCGCCAGGAGTGGAACCGGCCGGTGCTCTGGCCGCTGGCCGCGCTGGCCGGGCTGCTGCTCGCCGGCGTGCTGCCGGCGGCGATCGGCTATCGCCGGCGCGAACGCGGCAGCGCGCGCTGATGCTCGGCGCGTCCGTCGCACCCGGCGTCCGGCCAGTGCTTGAGGTATAGTCGCCGACCATGCTCGTCTATCTCGTCCGCCGCCTGCTCTACGCCGTGCCGATCCTGCTCGGGGTGAACCTGATCACCTTCGCGCTGTTCTTCGTGGTCAACACGCCGGACGACATGGCGCGCATGCAGCTTGGCGTGAAGCGCGTGACGCCGGCAGCGATCGAGCGCTGGAAGGCCGAGCGCGGTTACGACAGGCCGCTGTTCATCAACCTGGCGGCGAGCGGCAGCGAGCGGTTCACCGACACCATCTTCTTCAGCAAGTCGGCGCGCATGTTTGCCGGCGATTTCGGGCGGGCCGAGGACGGGCGCGACATCGCGCGCGAAATCCGCACGCGCATGGGGCCGTCGCTGGCCATCGCGCTGCCGACCTTCCTCCTCGGGCTGCTGGTGACGGTCTCCTTTGCCCTGCTGCTGACCTTCTTCCGGGCGAGCTATCTCGATGTCTGGGGCGTCGTGCTGTGCGTCGCGCTGATGTCGATCTCCGGCCTGTTCTACATCATCGGCGGCCAGTACCTGGTCAGCAAGCTGTGGAAGCTGGTGCCGATCTCGGGCTACGGGGGCGGGCTGGATGCCTGGAAGTTCGTGATCCTGCCGGTGCTGATCGGCGTCGCCTCGGGCATCGGTTCGTCGACCCGCTGGTATCGCACCATCTTCCTCGAGGAGATGGCCAGGGACTATGTGCGCACGGCGCGCGCCAAGGGCTTGTCCGAGGTCGGCGTACTCTTCCGCCATGTGTTGCGCAATGCGCTGATTCCGATCCTGACCGGCGTCGTGGTGGTCATTCCGCTGCTCTTCATGGGTTCGCTGCTCAGCGAATCCTTCTTCGGCATTCCCGGACTCGGCAGCTACACGATCGACGCGATCAACGCGCAGGATTTCGCGGTCGTGCGCGCCATGGTGTTCATCGGCTCGCTGCTCTACATCATCGGCCTGATCCTCACCGATCTCTCCTACACCTTCGTCGATCCGCGGATTCGCTTCAACTGATGCCGGACCTGCCCTTCCTGCCGGTGCTCCTGTGGTCCGACCTGCTGATCTGGCTGCTGCTGTTCGGCGCGCTCCTGCTGGGCTGGCTGTCGGCGCGCAATCCGCTGCTCTGCGCCGCCTGGCAACGGGTGGGGCGAAACCGGGCGGGCATCGCCTCGGCGACGCTGCTGCTCGCCTTCGTCGTCGTCGGTCTGCTCGACTCGCTGCATTACCGGCCACGTCTGGAGAACGGCAGCGGGCCGGCGGCCGGGGGTAGTGTCGGGTCGGCGCCGGCCTACGCGGTCGAAGTGCTGTCGCTGCTCGACGAACTGCTCGCTCCGCTGCGCACGCGTCACGAGAAGACCTATTCGGAGCCGCTGGCGACGCGCGCGCATGCCAAGGAGGCGATCGAAGTACGCACGCCCGACGGGGAGCTGCGTCAGGTGCGCGACTACCCGCGCCTGCGGCATGGCGGCGCCCATCTCGGGGCCGACGAGGCGCGTCACGCGGCCGACATCGGCGAACGCGTGCTGCACGGGCTGGCCCTGGCGCTGCTCGCCTGGTGGGCGGTGGCGGCGGCGACGGCAGCCGGATTGGCGCGCGCCGAGGGCGGCACACCGCGCGCGGCATGGCGGCGCATCTGGCACGGCGACAGCGGTTTTGCCTGGAACGCGCTGCTCGCGGCGCTCGCCGGCCTGCTGCTGCCGGCCGTGCCAATGGCACTGCTGGCGGTCGATTACCATGTCTTCGGGACCGACAAGGTCGGCCAGGACGTGCTCTATCAGGTCTTGAAAAGCGTGCGCACGGCGCTGGTGATCGGGTTGGTGACGACGCTGGTGATGCTGCCGCTATCGATCTTCCTGGGCGTCGTCGCCGGCTATTTCCGGGGCTGGGTGGACGATCTGATCCAGTACCTGTACACCACGCTGAGCTCGATCCCCGGCGTGCTGCTGATCGCCGCCGCGGTGCTCATGATGCAGGTGCTGATCGACACCCATCCGCAATGGTTCGCCACCGCCGCCGAACGCGCCGATCTGCGCCTGCTGGCGCTCTGCTTCATTCTCGGGCTGACCAGTTGGACCGGACTGTGCCGTCTGCTGCGCGGCGAGACGCTGAAGCTGCGCGAGCTGGAGTACATCCAGGCGGCTCAGGCCTTCGGCGTCACCGACCTGCGCATCATCGCCCGTCACCTCCTGCCCAATCTGATGCATATCGTGATCATCGCGCTGGTGATGGACTTTTCCAGTCTGGTGCTGGCCGAGGCGGTGCTGTCCTATGTCGGCATCGGGGTCGATCCGACGATGATCAGTTTCGGCACGATGATCAACAATGCCCGCCTCGAGCTGGCGCGCGAACCGATGGTCTGGTGGTCGCTGGCCGCCGCATTCGTTTTCATGTTCACGCTGGTGCTCGCCGCCAACCTGCTGGCCGACGCCGTGCGCGACGCTTTCGATCCGCGACTGGCGGGGTCGGCATGAGCCGGGAGGTGGCGGTGCGCGAAGAGGGTCTGCTCACGGTGCGCGAGCTGCGCATCGCCTTTGCCAGCGGACACGCGCTGCTGCCGGCGGTGGATGGAATCGACTTGTGCGTCGCGGCCGGCGAGACGCTGGCGCTGCTCGGCGAGTCCGGCTGTGGCAAGTCGGCGACCGCGCTCGCCCTGTTGCGTCTGCTGCCGGCGGCCGGCCGGATTCCCGGCGGCGAGGTGTGGTTCGCCGGGCGCGATCTGCTGCGCCTGCCCGAGGCCGAAATGCGCGCCGTGCGCGGTGGCGGCATGGCGATGATCTTTCAGGAACCGGCGACCAGCCTCAATCCGGTACTCACCGTCGGGCACCAGCTCGCCGAGGTGCTCGAACGCCACCTGAGCCTGGCCGGCCAGGCGGTGCGCCAGCGCGCACTCGAACTGCTGACCGCGGTCGGCATTGCCGACCCGGAACGGCGCCTCGGCGAGTATCCCTTCCAGCTCTCCGGCGGCATGAAGCAGCGCGTGATGATCGCCATCGCGCTGGCCGGCGAACCGCGCCTGCTGATCGCCGACGAACCGACGACGGCACTCGACGTGACCATCCAGGCGCAGATCCTGGATCTGCTGCGCCGGCTGCAGGCCGAGCGCGCCATGGGCATGCTGCTGATCACCCATGATCTCGGGGTGGTGGCGCAGATGGCGACCCGGGTCGGCGTGATGTACGCTGGCGAGATCGTCGAGGAAGCGCCGCGCGCGGCGTTTTTTGCCGCACCGCGCCATCCCTATACACAGAAGCTGTTCGCCGCACTGCCCGATCTGGCGCGCCGCGGCAGCCGCCTGGAGACGATTCCGGGACAGGTGCCGGCCCTCTCGGCGATGCCGGCCGGTTGCCGTTTCGCGGCGCGCTGCGCGCATGCCTGGGCGCTCTGCCGTGCACAGGCGCCGGAGTGGCGGCAGGTGGCGCCGGGGCATCGGCTGCGCTGCCATCTCGACGGCGGGCAGGGCGCCGCGTGGCTGGGCGGTGGCGTCGCGGTACCGGTTGCCGGCCCGGCTGCCGAAGCGCCAGCGGTGACGCCGCCGCTGCTCGCCGTGGATGATCTGCGTGTGCATTTTCCGATCCGGCGCGGCATCCTGCAGCGTACGGTCGGCCACGTTCGGGCGGTCGATGGCGTCTCGCTCGAGCTGGTGCGCGGCCGCACGCTGGCGCTGGTCGGCGAATCGGGCTGCGGCAAGACGACGGTCGGCAAGGCGATCCTGCAATTGATCCAGCCGACCGGCGGTAGCGTGCAGTTGCTCGGGCAACAGCTCGGCGAGCGCTCACGCCGCGCGCTACGGCCGCTGCGCCGGCGCATGCAGATGATCTTCCAGGACCCCTTCGCCTCGCTCAACCCGCGCCTGTCGGTCGGCGAGATCATCGCCGAGGGCATGCGGGCGCTCGGCGTCGCGGCGCCGGGACAGGGCGGCGGTGCGGCGATCGCCGCCGTGCTGCAGCAGGTCGGGCTGCCGGCGCAGGCCGCCGGGCGTTACCCGCATGAGTTCTCGGGCGGCCAGCGACAGCGCATCGCGATTGCCCGGGCACTGGCGGTGCAGCCCGATCTGGTGATCTGCGACGAGCCGACCTCGGCCCTCGACGTGTCGGTGCAGGCGCAGATCCTCAATCTGCTGGCCTCACTGCAGGCCGAGCTCGGGCTGGCCTATCTGTTCATCACCCACAACTTCGCGGTGGTCGATCATCTGGCGCACGAGGTCGCGGTGATGTACCTCGGCCGCATCGTCGAGCAGGGGAGGGTCGATGAGGTGCTGCGTGCGCCGCAGCATCCCTACACGCGGGCCCTGCTCTCCGCCGTGCCGGGCCCGCGCCTCGAAGCGCAACCCGAGTTCATTCGCCTGCCCGGCGAGATGCCGTCACCGGCGCGGCCGCCGGGCGGCTGCCATTTCCATCCGCGTTGTCCGCAGGCGATCGCCGCCTGTCGCGAGGCGTATCCGGCAAGCAGCCGGCTGACGCCGACGCATGTCGTGCGCTGCCATCTGCCGGGTCAGGAGGAGAGCGCGCTGACCGTGTCGGGAATGAAAACGCCGCCTTGCGGCGGCGTCACTGGCTGAACGGCTGCCGGTCTCAGTAGGTGTTCTGGACGAGCTGGATGGTCAGCACCTGTCCGGGCTTGAGGTCGTTGTTCGGGATGCGGTTCCAGCGCAGCAGGTCATCCTTGTCGACGCGGAACTGCTTGGCGATCGAGCCCAGGGTGTCGCCGCGCCGGATGGTGTATTGCGCCAGCTTGAGCTGTTTCCTGTCGGTCGGGCGCGCCTTGGTTGCATTGGCCGTGGTGCTCTCGCCCTGCCTGGTGGCTGTCTTGGCCTCGCCCTTGTTGGTTAAGCGCTGGGTGCTCTCGCCGGTCTTCTCCGGCCGGCTGTCCGCCAGATCGGCACGCGCCTTGCCGGCCGGCGCCTTGCTCGTCGCCTCGGGGGCCGCTGCCACCAGCAGTTTGGTACCGGCGTTCACCTGATCGACACGCAGCTTGTTGAGCTGTTTCAGTTCGGCGACACTCATGTCGTAACGGCTGGCCACCTGGCCCAGCGTTTCGCCCTTGCGCACCGTGTGGTTGGCACTCGCCGCTGCCTGGCCACGCACGGCGCCCGGTTTGACCTCCGTCTCGGCCAGCACGTTGCGCGGCGTGGCGGTGGCGGCCGGCTTGCTGCTCGGCTCGGGCGCTGCGACCAGCAGTTTGCTGCCGGCGTTGACCTGGTTGACGCGCAGCTTGTTGAGCTGCTTCAGCTCGGCGACGCTCATGTCGTAGCGGCTGGCCACCTCGCTCAGTGTTTCGCCCTTGCGCACGGTGTGGCTGCGGGTGGCGCCGGCCGTCGCCGCTTCGGCACGCGGCCCGGCCGACTTCCGGGATTCCGTTTCGGCCAGTGCGATGCGTTGGCCGGCGGCGGCCGGTTTGCCGCTCGTTTCGGGTGCCGTGACGGTCAGTCGGGCGCCCGGTGGCACGCGGTCATCCGGCAGTTTGTTGATCTGTTTCAGCTCGGCCAGCGTCAGGCCATAGCGCTGGGCGATCCGGGGCAGAGTTTCGCCCTTTTGTACGGTGTGTGTGCGGTTCGCCACGGCCGGAGCTGCTTCGGGCTGTGGCAGGCGGGGTGGTTCGATCACCGGTGGCGGTTCGGGCAGTCCAGCCAGGTCGCCGGGGCCTGCCGCCTCATTCCTCGGCACCAGGAGGGTCAGCTCGGGCGCCACCCTGATCTTGCCGTTGATGCCGTTGACTGCCTTGAGGTTGGCCACCGTCAGGCCGAAACGCGGCGCCACTTCTTCGAGCTTCTCGCCCGGACGCAGGGTGTAGGACTGCCATGAGGACAGCGGCTTGTCGCTTTCCTCGTGTGCCTCGAGGTTGCTGACGAAGGTCTCCACCTTGTGCGCCGGGATGACCATCGGCTTGTCCGACTTGATGATCGGCCGATTGTGCGCCGGGTTGAGCGCGACGAATTCCTGGACCGGCATTTCGGCCAGCTTGGCCGCCAGTTTGACGTCGATGTCGGCCGACTTGGTGACCGTGGTGAAATAGGGCCGGTTGGGAACGCCGCGAATGTTGAGGTTGGCCAGGACGTTGGGGTTGCTGAAGACGTTTTTCAGGGCCTGCAACTTGGGTACGTAATTGCGGGTTTCCTCGGGCATCGTCAGGCTGAGATAGTCGGTCGGCAGACCATTGGCGCGGTTCTTGTTGATCGCACGGCCGACGGCGCCTTCGCCCCAGTTGTAGGAGGCCAGCGCCAGGTGCCAGTCGCCATGCAGCTCGTAGATGTACTGCAGGTAATCGAGGGCGGCCGCGGTCGAGGCGACGATGTCGCGTCGTTCGTCCACCCACCAGTTCTGCTCCAGTTTGTACTGCTTGCCGGTGGCCGGAACGAACTGCCAGAGGCCGGAAGCGTGGCTGCGCGAATAGGCCACCGGGTTGTAGGCACTCTCCACCATCGGCAGCAGGGCCAGTTCCATCGGCATGCCGCGCTTCTCGATCTCCTCGACGATGTGGTGCAGATAGCGGCTGCTGCGTTCGACCATGCGGCGCAGCGATTCCGGCCGGTTGAGAAACCATTGCTGGTGATGCAGGACCAGCGAGCTGTTGATGTTCGGCATCGAAAAGCCACGCCGCATGCGCTGGAAGAGTTCTTCGGGCTCGGCGGTCAGATCGATTGTTTCCGGGAGCTGGAGCGGCGCGACCAGTTCGATCACCGGCAGGTTTCCGCTGGCCAGATTGGCCGCCTCGGCGTCACTGCGGACCTGGAGCGAAGCGCCGCTGTCAAGTGACCGGGTGGCTGGTGGGAGGTTCTGGCTTGCCGGTTCGTCGGCCGGGCTTGCGCCGGAGGCAAAAGCCAATGCTAGTGCAAACGCGATTCGTGGCGTCATCCGTACTTCCTGTTCTCGATCTCGGGTGGGCGCCAGTTCATCCCCGCTGCGTGGGATCGCCTGGTCGAATGGTGAAACGACAGGCCGATGATTATAGAACAAAGATACGGTCAGGGTTGTGGCCAATCCCGGAAAAAATTGCGTCACGGCGGGCTGGCCGACGCGCCCTGCGCAGAGGAGCACAGCCGGGTGAACACGGGCGCACAACGAGGCGCGCCAGAAACGAAAAAGCCCGGTCTGGAGCGGCATTTCTGTAATGATTTTCCTGATTGACAACGATCGTCAGCCCAGTCCGCCTCGCCAAGACGCATCCTGTGCGTCATCGCAACGTCGAGGGCGGTGCCCCGGCGATCAATCGAATCCAGTTTTAGCACGGTTTGTCGATACCGGAGTTCAAGGGGGCACACCGTGCTCGGCCGACTCAAGTCCAGTCTGGCCGGCTCATCCCATGTGTTCGCCTTTTGCAAGCATGCGGATCAGCACCTCGCCGCTTTCGCCTGTTGCTTCAGCCGTCGCTTCGATCTCCACAAGCTGAACGAACGCTTCTTGGTGGCCGTAGCCCTCTGCGGACCGCAGTCCCAGCACTCGATCCGCAGGTTCCCGGTCTGCCGCCGGGCGAGTTCCCTCTCATCCGGCGTCACCGCCTTGCCAGCCCCGGCAAGCTGGCCTGCCTCTGCTGCCTTGACCCAGTTGCGCAGCGTCTGCTCGACCAGTCCCGGTTTCTTGGCTACGGCCGATGGACCTGCCCATTCCTTGAATTCCAGCGTCTATGCCTGTTTCGCTCGCTTCATCATCCTTCTGCCTCCCAAAGTAACGTCATCTTATGTCACCCGTGGAAGACGAAATCCCGGAGGAACCGCAATCTACTGGCCAGCGGATGCCCCGCCCGCTATGATCTGCACATCACCACGCATGCCCGCCCGGGACAGTGGCAATCCGCGGTTGAGGACTCCTGATGGCCCGCATCATCCCCGACGGCTGGCGCGAACTGGAAGTGACCGGCGCAGCGCAACGCGAGATCGAGACCCTCTCGCTTTTCGCGGCGGGTCTTTCCGACGACTACTCGGTCTATCACGCGGTACATTGGACCGGCATGGACGGGAGTTACGCCATCTACGGTGAAATCGATTTTGCCGTGGTCAACCGCGCCGGCGACTTGCTCCTCGTCGAGCAGAAGAGCGGCTTTCTGCAGGAGACCCCGGACGGGCTGGTCAAGCAGTATCCGGGCAGGTCGAAGAGCGTGCCGGTGCAGCTCTCGCGCATGGTCAGCAATCTGCGCGGCAAGCTGGCGGCGCGCGGGGATATCCCCAGCGTTCATACTGACGCACTCCTCTATTGCCCCGACTACATCGTGCACAGCCCGGCGACGGCGGGGCTGGTGCCCGAGCGCATCGTCGACGCCAGGCAGCGCGACCGGCTGTGCCAGGTGATCGAGCGCCTCCTGCCGGCGCGTGCGGAAAGCGCCGCGACCCCGAAGATCCACGCTTTCCTGCGCAACCTGATCCAGCTCGACAGCGATGTCAGCGCGCTGATGGGCCATGCCCGAACGATGGTCACCCGCATCTCCGGCGGGCTGGCGCACTGGGCTCGCCGTCTCGACTTCGAACCCTTCCACCTGCGCGTCACCGGCACCGCCGGTTCGGGCAAGACCCAACTGGCGCTTGCCGAATTCCGGGCCACCATCAATGCCGGCCGGCGCCCGCTCTACGTCTGCTACAACCGGCCGCTGGCCGACCATTTCCAGCGCATTGCGCCGACCGGCGGACTGGCCTGCAGCTACCACCAGCTCTGCGACCAGCGCGTCCGTCATGCCGGCGAGACACCCGACTTCACGCGACCCGATGCCTTCGAGCGCCTGCAGCAGCGGGCCAGCGAATTGCCTGTCGCCGAGCCCTTCCTGTTCGACACGATCATCATCGATGAAGGGCAGGATTTCTCGGAGCACTGGCGCGACTTCGTCTTCGCGCATGCCCGACCACCGGCACGCCTGCTGTGGCTGGAAGACCCGCTGCAGAACCTCTACGCGCGCGCGCCAATACCCTTGCCCGGCTGGGTGACCCTGCACGCGCGAGGCAATTACCGGAGTCCACGACCGGTGGTCGAGATGCTGCGCCGAGTGTTGCCGGAGCTTCTCGATGTCGAGGCCGTGTCGCCGATCGCCGCCGACGAGATCGACATCCTGACCTATACCGACACGCCGGGCCTCTTCGCCAAGGTCAAGGAGGCCGTCCGCAATTGCTATTCGGCCGGTTTCAAGAAGCACGACCTCGCCATCGTCAGCTATCACGGCCGCCAACAGTCGAACCTGATGCCGCTCGATCGCCTGGGTCAGATCACCCTGCGCCGTTTCACCGGTCACTACGATCTGTTCGGACAACCGATCTATAGCGCGGGGGACGTGCTGCTCGAGTCGGTGTATCGCTTCAAGGGCCAGGCGGCCCCGGCGATCATCTTCGCCGAGGTCGATTTCGACCAACTCGATGACAAGGCGGTGCGCAAACTCTTTGTCGGCGTCACGCGCAGCATGATGAAGCTGGTCCTGATCCTGCGCGAGAAATCGGCCGCCCACCTGTTTGAACGCATCGGCTGAGGCCGGTTGCCGCGGAAGTGACACGGAAGCTCACAGATCACGGCGGAGCGGCTAGAATGCGGAGCGCTCTTTTCTTCCGGATGACTGCCCATGAACTGGTTCCATCAGCTCACGTCGCTGGAGCTTGCCGCTGTCGTGGTCGGCGTGATCCTGTCCGGCTCGGTCGCCGGCATGGCGCTGGTGGCGCCGCGGGTGCGCACTTCGCGCCTGCACCAGCATTTCGACAACGGCACGATCGCCGGCCTGCTGTCGGCGCTGATCGGCGTCTATGCGGTGGCTGCCGGTCTGACCGCGGTGGCGGTTTGGCAGAACATGGATGACGCCGCCGCCGACGTCAGCCGCGAGGCGGCCGCCATTGCCGTGCTCTACCACGACTTGGGTGGTTATCCCCAGCCGCTGCAGAGTCGGGCGAGACAGGCGTTGATCGGTTACACACGCTATGTGATCAATCAGGAGTGGCCGTTGCACCAGAAAGGCGAGATGCCCCCGAACACGATACGCATCATCGAACAGGCACAACACTCGATCGTCTCTTTCGAGCCGGCAAGCGAGGGTCAGAAGCTCATCCAGGCGCAGGTTCTGCACGCCTACAACCGTCTGCTCGAGGCGCACTGGCTGCGGGTGCAGGCGGTCAAGGACACCGCCTTGCCGGCGGAACTCTGGGTGGTGGTGATCCTGCTCGGCGCCATCGCCATTTCATCGTGCTTTCTACTGCGCGTCGACAGTTTTCCCCTGCACGCGACGGTGACCATGCTGGTGGCGGCGCCGATTGCCCTCGTCCTCTACTTCATCGCGGTCAGCGACCACCCCTTCCAGGGGGGGATCAGCGTGTCTTCCGAGCCGTACCAGGCGGTGCTCGAGAAAATGCTGTGGATCGAAGCGCAAGGCACACCGTGAGGCCGTCTGTCCCCGACCGGCCGGGCACGGTGCGTCGCTAGGGGCGGCAGAGCGGGAAGGCCATCACCTCGTGCAGCGTGTCGGCACCGACGGCGAGCATGATCAGGCGATCGAGGCCGAGGGCAACCCCGCTGCAATCCGGCAGGCCGCTTTCCAGCGCGGCAAGGAAGGCTTCATCGAGCGCCCCGGCCGGTAGTCCGAGCATCTCGCGTGCGCGCAGGTCGGCGGCAAAGCGCGCCCGCTGTTCGCCCGCGTCGAGCAGTTCATGATAGCCGTTGGCCAGTTCGACGCCGCGATGGTAGAGCTCGAAGCGCGCCGCCACCGGCTGGCCGTCGTCGTCCGCCCGCAAGCGGGCAAGCGCGGCCTGCGAGGGCGGGTAGTCCACGACGAAACTGAGCTCGTCGCGGCCGAGTTGCGGTTCGATGACCTGGCACATCAGCAGTTCGAGCCAGGTGTCGCGGTCGGCATCGTCGAAGGCGGGGTCGAGGTGCTGCCGTGCGGCGCGGCGCAGGGCGTCACCGCTGCAGGTCAGCGGGTCGAGATCGAGATGGGTGCGGAACAGGTCGCGATAGCGATGGCGGACGCAGCCGAGCTGGCCGAGCGCCAGGCGGGCAAGCGCGGCGACGTCGTCGATCAACTGGTCGGGGGTGAAGCCGACGCGGTACCACTCGAGCAGGGTGAATTCGGGGTTGTGCCGGCGGCCGACCTCATCGGCGCGGAAGACGTGCGCGATCTGCCAGATCGAACCGCTGCCCGCCGCCAGCAGGCGCTTCATGGCGTATTCGGGCGAGGTCTGCAGGTAGCCGTAACCGGCGACCGCGATGCTGTTCAGATGGGGGTCGCTGACCGTCGTCGGGCAGAGCTGCGGCGTCTCGACTTCGAGCATACCCTGCGCCGCGAAGTAGGCACGGATCTGCGCCAGGATCTGCGCGCGCCGGCGCAGGTTGGCGAGGGAGGCGCTGGGCTGCCAGGTGGGCGGTGACATCGGCGAGGCAGGGTCGGGCCGGGCGGGCGCGGCGCAATGTGGCGCGCCGGGAGGAGGGCCGCCCTCCCGCGACTGCCCGGGCCGGTCCGGCGCGCTGGCGCCGCCCGGCGAGGTCAGGACTTCACGCGCGAGACATACTCGCCCGAGCGCGTGTCGCACTTGATGATCTCGCCCTCGTTGACGAACAGCGGCACCTTGACCGTGGCGCCGGTGGACAGCCTTGCCGGCTTGGTGCCGCCGGTGGCGGTGTCGCCGCGGATGCCGGGTTCGGTTTCGCTGACTTCGAGTTCGACGAAGTTCGGCGGGCTGACCGCCAGCGGTTCGCCGTTGTACAGCGTCACGGTGCAGGTATCCTGCTCCTTGAGCCAGAGCGCGGCGTCGCCGACCGTGGTGGCGCTGGCCTGATGCTGCTCGAAGTTCTCCGGTTCCATGAAGTGGAAGAACTCGCCATCGTTGTAGAGATACTGCATGTCGCGATCCATGACATCCGCTGCGTCGAGCGAGTCGCCGGATTTGAAGGTTTTTTCCCAGACCCGGTTGGTTTTGAGGTTGCGCAGTTTGACCCGGTTGAAAGCCTGACCCTTGCCGGGTTTGACGAATTCATTCTCGAGGATGGTGCATGGGTCGCCCTCCAGCATGACTTTCAGGCCCGATTTGAATTCGTTGGTAGAATAGGTCGCCATTGCATTCCCTAGTGAGACGTTCAAGAACCATGAAGGGCGCCATGATAGCGCGAAGCCCGGCCAATGGGCAGGGGGAAGACGCGCCGGGCGAGCCCTGGCAACTGGCGCTGCAGACGGTGGTCACCGATTGTGACGAACTGCTGGCGCTGCTCCGCCTGACGCGCCAGGATCTCGGCATCGACCGCGCGCAGACCTTCGCCTTGCGTGTGCCGCGTGCCTTCGTCGCGCGCATGCGGCCGGGCCGGGCGGATGATCCGCTGTTGCGGCAGGTGCTGCCGCTGATGGCCGAACGAACGGTGCCGGCGGGATTCACGCAAGACCCGCTGGCCGAGGCGGAAGCGGGCAAGCGGCCGGGCATGCTGCACAAGTTCCACGGCCGCGTGCTGCTGATCGTCACCGGGCATTGCGCCATCCATTGCCGCTACTGTTTCCGCCGCCACTTTCCCTATGCTGCGACCCAGCCCTCGCGCAGCGAGTGGGCGCAGGCCTTCGAGTACATTCGCCGCGATCCCTCGATCAGCGAAGTGATCCTCTCGGGGGGCGATCCGCTGGCCGTTCCGGACCGCCACCTGCAGTGGCTGATCGGCGAGATCGAGGCGATCCCGCAGGTGCGCCGCCTGCGCATTCACAGCCGCCTGCCGGTGGTGATCCCGGCGCGCATCACTTGCGGCCTGCCGGCGCTGCTCGCCGGCAGCCGGCTGCGTGCCAGCCTGGTGATTCATGCCAACCACGCGCAGGAACTCGACGCGTCGGTGGCCACGGCGCTGCAGCCCCTGCGTCGCGCCGGCGTCGCCCTGCTCAACCAGTCGGTCCTGCTGGCCGGGGTCAACGACCAGGTCGAGGCGTTGAGCGACCTGTCCGAGCGCCTGTTCGAGATCGGCGTACTGCCCTACTACCTGCATCTGCTCGACCAGGTCGCCGGAGCGGCGCATTTCGCTTTGCCGGACGAGCGTGTCCATGTTCTGCGCGAGGCGCTGCTGGCGCGGCTGCCGGGCTATCTGGTGCCGCGCTTCGTGCGCGAGGTGGCGCGGGCACCGTTCAAGGTGCCGTTGTTGCCGCCCGTGCCGGGTCGAGCGAAGGAACTGCGGGGGTGACCACTGCGGCGGCGGGCGGTCGTGCCGATCCGATCGGGCCGGGCGGGCGCGAGCCGGCAGCGACGACCGTCGTGGCCCTGGCGGTGACCGATTTCGTGGCGCCCCTGCAGCCGACCGGCAGTCTCGATGCCTCCTTGGCCAGCGGACTCGATGACCATGCGCTGCGCGAGGGGGCGCGCTGGCACGCCCGCATCCAGAAGCGCCTGGCCCGGGAGCATCCGGCCTTGCTGGCCGAGGTGCCGCTGTCGCTGACGCTCGAACGTCCGGGCTTCACCCTGCTCGTGCGCGGGCGACTGGATGTGCTGCTGCCGGGCGTCGTCGAGGAGATCAAGTGCTCGCTGCAACCCGCCGCCCTGCTGCGCCGACTGGCGCTCGACCCGGCGCACGTCTTCGCGCAGCAATTGCGCATGTATGCCTGGATGCAGCACCGGCTCGGCGGCGGGGTTCTGGTCTGTCGACTGCGCGTGGTGTCCTTGCTCGACGGCGGCGAGACGCTGCTCGACGTGCCCTTCGTTCCGGAGCAATTCGACGTCTTCGTCGAGGCCCGGATCGAGGCTCATTGGCAGCAGCACCTCCGGGACAGGGCGCGGGCGGTCGAGCGGCGGGAGATCGGCAAACGCCTGGCTTTCCCCTTTGCCGCGCGGCGGCCCGGTCAGGAAGCCCTGATCGAGCGGGCCGCCGCGGCGCTGGCCAGCGGCCAGCGGCTGCTGGTGCAGGCGCCGACCGGGCTGGGGAAGACCGCGGCGCTGCTGCATCCGGCCCTGACACAGGCGCTGCGCGACAACGGTCGGGTGTTTTATGCGACGCCGCGCAACAGCCAGCATGCCGTCGCCGAGGCTTATGTCCGCCGCCTGCGGGCGGCCGGGCAGCCGGTGGTCTCGCTGACGCTGTGCGCCAGGGAAAAGGTCTGCCCGCAGGAGGAGATCACATGCACGCCGGACGCCTGTTCGCGGGCGCGCGGCTATTATGACCGCCTGTACGCCTCCGGCGCCGTCGCCGAACTGGTCGCGCTCGGTTGCGCCGACCGCGCGGCGGTGGCCGAGGTGGCCGACCGCCATCAGCTCTGTCCCTTCGAGCTGGCGCTCGACGCGGCGCGCGCGGCGGATGTGCTGATCGGTGACTACAATTACGCCCTCTCGCCGAAGGCCAGCCTGCACCGTTTCTTCGCCGGCGACGAAGCAGCCGGCCGGGTGCTGCTGCTGGTCGACGAGGCGCACAATCTGCCGGCGCGCTCGGCGGACTGGTTCAGCCCGGCGCTCGACCGGCGCTGGCTGAAGGAACTCGGCCAGAGTCGGCGGCGCGCCGGCGGCGTGCCGCCGGGTCGTCGCCTGCAGGCTCGTCTCAGGCGCTGTCTGGGGTTGCTCGATGCGCTGGACGGTCCGCATCGCGAGGTGACGGTGGACGTCGCCGCCTTCCTCGACGAGGAGCTGCGTCTGGCCCGTCTGCTGCCACAGATGGTGGCGGAGGGCGCTGCGCTCGGCGCCAACCATCCGCTGCTGCAGCTCCATCGGCAGTGGAGCGCGTTCTGCACGGTCCTGCGCACGCTGGGGCCGACGCACCGTCTGACCTGGGTTCCGCCGGACCGCCTGCAGATCACCTGCCTCGACGCGTCCACCCATCTGCGCGCGCGGCTGGCGGAACTGGGTGGCGCGCTGCTCTTCTCGGCGACCCTCAAGCCCTTCGTCTTCTATGCCCGGCTCGCCGGACTGGGCGAGCCGGAAGCGGCGACGTTCGAGCTGGCGTCACCGTTTCCGGCCGCCCACCGGCGCGTTCTGGTGGTGCCGCAGATTTCCACCCGCTACCGTCGGCGCGCGGCGCAGGTGCCGCGCATTGCCGATTTCCTGCAGCGCGTCCTGCCCTTGCGGCAGGGCAACTACCTGATCTTCTTTCCCAGCTTCGAGTTTCTCGAGGCGGTGGCAGGACAACTGCATCTGCCCGGCTTCATCCTGCTCTGTCAGCCGCGGCGGGCAGCGGCCGGGGAGATCGAGGCGATCCTGCAGCGCCTGCGTGGCGAGCGTGGCGTCGTCGTCCTGGCAGTGTTGGGCGGCTCGCTGGCCGAAGGCATCGACCTGCCCGGCGAGGCGCTGATCGGCTGCGTCGTCGTCGGTCCGCCGCTGCCGCCCTGCGACCTCGAACGTCAACTGGCGCGGGCCCACTTCGATGCGCTGGGCGTTTCCGGCGAGGCTTATGCCTACACCTTTCCGGCGATGGCGCGCGCCGTGCAGGCGGCCGGCCGCGTCATCCGCGGCGCCGACGAGCGGGGTCTGCTGGTCTTCCTCGACGGCCGCTTTCTCGCGCCGGACTACGCCGCCTGCTTCCCCGCCGACTGGTTTGCCAGCGGGCCGCAGGAGGCCGTGTCGAGCGCCATCCTTGCCGATGTCCAGGCGTTCTGGGCCGCCGGCGGTGGCTGACCCGGGCGACCACTGGCCGGCCCACCGCGCGGGGAGGCTGGCGCGTCTGCGCCGTCGCGACGCTGACCTGCTGCACCGCGAGGAACGAGCCGGACTGGATTCCTGCGCACACTATCGCTCGCTGCGCGCCGCCTGCTGGTGCGTCTCCAGCAGAGCGGTCAGCGGGCGGCTACGCCCAGTTTTCCAGCATCAGCGGCGCGTTGATCCGCTCGTAATGGCGGCTGTTGTTGGTCACCAGTAGCGCACCGGCGGAGAGTGAGTGGGCGGCAATCATCATGTCCAGTTCGCCGATCGGCTGCCCCGTGCCGACGAGCTGATGGCGGATGCCGGCGTACCAGTCCGCCGCCTCGGCGTCCCATGGCAAGACACGGACGATCTTCAGGAACTGCCGGACGGCGAGATGAAGACGGTGATCGGCCGGCAAGCGCTGCAAGCCGTATTGCAGTTCGGCGCGCGTCATCACGGAAATGCAGACCGCTGAAGGCATCAGAGCCGCCAAGCGGCTTTCAATCGTGGGTGACTTGCCCTTGATGAGGTAACTTGCCGTGTCGGTATCCAGCATGTACAGCACGTCCAGCACCCTCAGCGGCTGCCGTCGTCGTTGGTGGCGAGGGCTTCATCAAAGACGCCACCCTCTTGCGGCAAGACATTCAGCGGGCGTTCGGCCATGAAACCGGCTGGTACTTCGATGTCGTGTAACAATTCGAAGAACGACCTCCAGACTTTGCTCCCGGGCCGGGTCGACAGAACCACGTCACCGGTCGCATCGTCACGTGTGACATAGATCTCGTCACCTTCGAAGCGAAATTCGGCAGGAAGTCGAACGGCCTGACTGGCACCGTTCCTGAACAGCTTGGCAACGCGTGTCTCGATCATGGCCTGCCCCTTTCGTGATTGCGAATATATCCATCAGTATATATTCGCAATCACGAACCCTGCTGCTTTTTTGAAAGTCGTCAATCGCTTCCCGTGGCCTGGCCATCGAGACGATGTCATGGGCGATGGCAATGCAAACGAGGGCGCTTCCGGCGAGTTCGAAGAAATGCGGTGGCCCGTGTGGACCCTCGTCGGGATACCGGTCGCGCGGCAGGACCTTCGATGCGCCGATGAAGGTCGCGTACCAGCTCCGGGGTGATGGTCTCGCGCTCGGAGGTCGTGAATGAACTCACTCGCTCGCGCCTGGCATTTCGACCTGCTCGCGACGATTTCTGCACGACTTCTCAGGCCAGCAGCTTGAGATCGAAGACGCGCTCGACCAGCCAGACGCTGGCGATCGCGATGACCAGCAGGGAACCGCCGGCGAGCAGGCCGCGGCGGTAGATCCACTGGTCGCGCAGGCTCCAGGCGAGCGGCAGGAAAACGGCAACCACCGCCAGTTGGCCGAGTTCGACGCCGAGGTTGAAGGCGACCAGGGCGAGCAGCAGCGAGTCGTGCGGCAGCCCGAGGTCGCTCAGCACGCTGGCGAAGCCGAAGCCGTGAATCAGCCCGAAGGCGAAGGCGAACAGCCAGCGGCCAGGGCCGGCGACGACCAGCAGGTTGTTCAGGGCGGCCAGGATGACCGAGGCGGCAATCGCCGATTCGACCCAGCGCGAGGGCAGGTCGATCACCTCGAGCGCGGCCAGCGAGAGGGTGATCGAATGGGCGACGGTGAACGCGGTGACCACCTTGCAGACATCCCAGAGGGCGTCGCGGAAGCGTGCCGCGCCGGTCCACGCCCGGTCGACGCGCAGCAGCACGGCAGGCAGCAGCAGCGAGATGAGGAAGAGCAGATGATCGAAGCCGATCCAGATGTGCCAGACGCCGTGCGCCGTGTAGTCGAGGAACTGGCGCAGGGCGCCCGTTGCGACCAGTTCGAGGTGCTGCCGCGGCGCATCGGCGCTGAAGATGACGCTGCGTGTCGTGCCGTCGTGCTCGATACGCAGCAGACCGCGGTGCTGTGCGTCGAGGTCGAAGAACAGGCGGTAGTCGACGTTCAGGCCGGGCAGCACGGCGGCGCCGGCCGGGCAAGTCGCCGCCAGGCGCAGCACGGCGTAAGCGCCATCGCTATGATCGTCGACCAGATGTTCGACGACGCGCGTCGGGCAGGGCTGTCCGTCACTCGACAGTTGCAGGCGGGCCAGCGCGTAGGCGGCGAGGTCGGCATGGTGGGCGCGCAGCTCGCCCCAGGTGATGGCGCCGTCCTGGTCGTCGTCGATCCCGATGGCGTAATCGAGGTCGCGCAGCGCGATGTCCCACTGGCCGGTGATCTGCTGGCCGCTGGTCTGCAGACTCAGATAGCTGTCGCTCGGCTTGTGTGCCAGCGCGGCCGGCGCGACCAGCAGGAGGGCGAGCAGGGCGAGCAGGAGGCGCAGCCCGCGGCCGGGCGGCGTGTCGGCGATGGCGGATGGATTCATGGCGGACAGGTTCATGGCGGACAGGTTCATGGCGGACAGGTTCATGGCGGCTCTCAGGACAGCAGGCGGTCGAGCACGACGTCTTCGGTGCGCGTCTTGTGCAGCCACTGGCGCGCTTCGGCGAGCGTTGCGGCATCGCGCGCGGCGAGCGCGCTGTCGACCAGCAGCCGGAGGTCGGGCAGTTCCTTCTGCACCGCCCAGTTGTCGCGCGCCAGGGCGAGCGCCGCCGGCCGATCACCGAGCAGTTGCAGCGTGAAACGCGCTTCCTCGCGCAGGTGCACCCGGTCGCCGCGCAGGCGACTGGCGGCAAAGCGGGCGCGCAACTGTTCGAGGTTGGCGGCCAGTTGTGGTGAGGCGAGCTGCTGCAGGGCCAGCGCGTGGCGCAGCAGCAGGGCGTCGGTGCGCTGCTGGCCGGCCAGCAGCGCGAGCACCTCGGACGGTCGCCGCTGCTCGAGCAGCCAGTCGGCGTACGCATTCAACAGGTAGTGATCGGTCGGGTCGATGGCCAGACCGGCACGGAAGTGCGCCTCGGCAGCATCGTTCAGCCCGGCGCGGGCCGCCATCTCGGCGAGCAGCGAGCGCACCCAGACTTCCACCGCAGGGCGCGCCTCGCTCTGCCGGGCGAGCAGCCGATCGAGCGCCGCGTAGCTCTCGCGCAACTGGCCGTTCACGCTGGCCAGGCCGTAGGCGCAGGCGGCCCAGACGAGCTCCGGCGCCAGCCGGCGCAGGGCGGCGCACTCGCTGGCCGCGGCGGCGTAAGCGCCCTGCACCTGCAGGATGGTCGCCCGCGTCAATCGCGCCTGGCCGTCGCGCGGGTTGCGCCCGAGCAGCGCCGCCAGATCGGCCAGCGCGGCGTCGAAGTCGTGCGTGCGCTGGCGCAGGGTGGCGCGCAGCAGCAGCACCTCGGCTGGCGGGTCGCTCTGCTCCCACCAGCCGGCCAGTGCGGCCTGGGCGTAACCGGCAAAACGCGGATCACCGCTGATCCGGCCGAGTTCGCTGTAGCGGCGCGCCAGGTGTACGGCGAGATCGAGTCGTCCGGGCTGCTGCGCCAGCGCCTGACGCAGGGCGCGCAGCTCGCGTGCGGTCGGGTCGGTCGGTGCCAGCGGCAGTCGCTCCAGCACCTGGGCAGCGGACTGCGGCAGGTAGGGAGCCGCCGCGACGGGGCACGCAGCGAGGCCCGCGGCGAGCAGCAGGGCCGCCGGCAGGAGCCGCTGGCGCAGCCTGGAAAATGGTGATGGCAGCAGCATGCTGGCCTCCTCGGGCAGGAAACGCGGGCAGGGGGCGGAGCGCGCCCGCGCGCAGCAGTCTCCGGCTGGCGCGCGGGATCGTCACTCAGTCGGTCGGGCAGTCCCGCGGCGCGAAGGGCGAGGTCGGCGCCGCGCAACCGCTGGTCGCCGGGTTCTGGTGCCGGCTGTTGCGCCCGCTGTTGGCGAAGGCGACGTAGGGGAAGGTCTCCTGGTACGGCTGGTCGTTGCCATTCACGCCGTCGCCGATGCGGTTGTTCGGGAAGACGTTGAAGGCCGGGTTGAGCACGCCGACCACCACCCGGGCGGCGATGTCGGTGACGTCGTCGGAGACCCGGCGGCCGTTCGGAAAACCGCCGAAGTCACCGGCCAGCACGCCCAGCCGCTTGCGGTTCGCCGCGCTGGTCGGCGGGATGCCGGTATTCAGGCGCAGCAGATCGGCCACCGGACCGGCCTGCGCAGCCGTGCAGCCGGAGCAGATCGGCGCCCGGTAGGTGACCAGCGGCAGCAGGTCCAGACGCGGTGGCGGCGGGATGGCCACGCCGCCGGCGTAGGCGGCGTTGATGACGCGGGCGAGCAGCGGGTCGAGCAGGTAGCCGGCGAACAGGCTGTCGTTCTTCGGCTCGGACATGCTGAACTTGTCCTTGTCGCCGGTGCCGATCAGCAGCTCGTTGATCAGCGGGTTGCCCATGCGCTGAATCTGCACGAAGTTGGTGGACAGCGACGGCTTGCCGCCCGGCGTGGTCGGCTGGGCCTTGATGCGCGGACGGGAGGTCGTGCCGTAGGTGCCGATCACCGCTTTTGCCTCGTTGGCCGCATGCAACTGCCCGTCGCTGGTCAGCAGGGTGATCGGAAGTTCGATGGCGATCGCGTTGACGTTGTAGCCGGCCACCGCGTCGGGTGCGAAGTTGCGGTCGTCTGCCGCGTCCTGGTCGTTGCTCAATACCGCCGGGACGCCGCTGGCGAAGGCGCTGGCCCGGAAATTCAGCGTATCGAAGGCGGCGCCGAGGTCGATGTAGAAGGGGTCATCGACGGTGCCGGCGAACACCTTGATGCCGCCGCCGAGCTGGTAGATGCCCTGCCGGGCGAGCGCCGGATAGTCCGGCATGGTGCGCGGCCCGACATTGCCCGGCACGGCATGGAGTTTCTGGCTGCCGCTCGAGAAGACCGTCTGCCAGAGGCTGCCGGATTTCTTCTGGATGGTCACCGTGTAGCTCTGGCGCAGGCTCAGCCCTTGCGAACCGGGCCCGTCGAGCGCGCTGATCGCCGCCGGCACGAGCGGCGTGCCGGGCGGCAGCGGGGCCGGCGAATTGGCCGGCGTGTCGATGCCGCCGCCGGCCCCGACGAAACCGGTGAACACGCCGGGCAGCCGGGTCTCGGTCTGGAAGCGGAAGATCACCTTGAGATCCTCGTCACCGTCGAAGTTGTTGTCCACCTTCATCTCGTAGAGCAGCTCGGGATCGAAGGGATGGTAGTTCGGGCCGTTGGCCGCTTCGAGCAGCGGGTCGACGTTGAGGATCATGGTGACCTTGCTCGGGTCGTCATAGCTGACGAAGGCGAACCAGTCGGTGATGTCGGCCTTCTGATCGAGTGCGGTGAGCGGCGCCTCGCGGTGGTTGGCGGCGAGCGCGCCGGTTCCGGGCAGCGCGGTGCAGGCCGTGGCCAGGAGCAGGGCGGCGCATTGGCGACGGCTTGAGGCAGCAAAGGATGTCATGTTCATTCTCCCGTGGTGGTCTGGATCGATGGCGGGCGAGGTTCAGCAGCGGCTGGCGGTCGCCGCTGGCCCGCCATCGGATACGGCGGGGGCGGGTCGGCGGCGGCATCGGCCGCCGGACAGCGCCAGCCCGAGTGCAAGGAGCGTCAGCGTACCCGGTTCGGGAATGCTGACCGGCAGCTCCGGTGTCGAGCTGGTCGCTGGCCGGATGCGGCCGCTGCCGTCGAGATCGACGAACAGCAGCCCGTCCTGGAAGGGCAGCGCGTCGGTCGCGAAATCGAGATCGGTGTCGACCAGCGTGAAGTTGGTCGCCGCGTCGAGCAGCGAGAGCACCAGACGGTCCGGCGTGCCGCTGCCCGAGAAATTGCCGCTGAAGCCGAGGGTGAAGCCAAGGTGCTGGCCCAGCGTCAGGTCCTGATAGAACTGGCCGAAGCCGGGACCGTCGTCGAGGATGAACGGCGGCCCCCCGCTGCAGCCGAAGCTGCACTCGAGCGCAGCGGTGCTGCCGTCGCCGCCGATCGGCCCGATGGTCACCGTATTGTTGGCGGCGAAATCACCGTCGAAGAGGACGAATTCGAGCCGCGCCGCCATTCCGGCCAGCGCCGAGGTGTCGAGGCTGACCTGTACCGCGCTGGCCGCATGCGGCAGGCCGGAAAGCAGGAGCGCGCCGCTCAGCGCGGCGATGGCGGCGGCGCGCGGTACGCGGAATCGGCGACGCCCGGGCGCCGCCATGCTGTCTGGTCTGGGTGAATCGATCATGCCTGTCCCTCCTCCTCGAAAAAAGCCGGGCTTCCGGAACCCCGTGCCGGGCACGCGGCGGTATCGCTACTTACGCAGCAAAACGGCCGCCGGATGCAGCGCGCAGGCAAGGAAGCGGACAGGAGGGCGTTCGGGCCCTGCACGTCGGCCCTTGATCCTGGCAGATCGGCTGGCGAAGCTTGCGTGCAGGCTTGCGGGCCTTGCACGTTGGCCTGCGAGCCTGGCGCATCGGCCTCCGAACCTTGCCGGCAAGCTTCCGGGCCTTGCACTCCGGCGTTCAGAGCCTGGCAGATCGGCTGGCGAAGCTTGCGTGCAGGCTTGCGGACCTTGCACGTCGGCCTTCGAGCCTGGCGCATCGGCCTCCGAACCTTGCCGGCAAGCTTCCGGGCCTTGCACTCCGGCGTTCGGAGCCTGGCAGATCGGCTGGCGAAGCTTGCGTGCAGGCTTGCGGGCCTTGCACGTCGGCTTTCGAGCCTGGCGCATCGGCCTCCGAACCTTGCCGGCAAGCTTCCGAGCCTTGCACGCCAGCCCCACAGCCTCGCACGCCAGTCCTCCCGCCGCAGGTCTGATTGCCGGCGAGTCCGGCTTTCGCTGCCGCCGCCCGCAGGCCACTGCCGGCTGTGCGGATGCCGGGGAGGGACTGTTAGAATGCTCGCCTCTTTCGCCGCCCGGTTCACCGTGCATGGCCACCGCCGACAATCCGATCCTCAATTCACCCTATGACGAGCCGGCCAGGCATTACGCCACCGACGCGCAGGGCAATCTGAACTACCGCGACATCCGTCCCGGCCGGCGGCTATTCACGCCAGACGTGCCGCAAGTGCCGATCGGCCAGCCCGGGCAGGGCAGCATGTTCGACCTCAACGATTTCCCGGCGGAGTACGGCGAACACCTGATCAACCGCCTGCGCGACGAGCTGCGCGGCTGGCGGCAGGCCGCCTACCCCGGCGTCACCAGCCGGGTCAGCCGCGATCTGCTGCACTACTGGTTCGTCGATGCCGAACGGGCGGCACACCAGAAGCTCTTCTTCGCCCAGCAGGAAGCCGTCGAGGCGGCGATCTGGCTCAACGAGGTGGCCGAAAAATCGAACACCGGCACCCATATCCAGAACCAGTTGCGGCAACGCCAGGCGACGGTCAGCGACGATCCGGCCAGCCACCTGCCGCGCATCGCCTTCAAGATGGCGACCGGCAGCGGCAAGACGGTGGTCATGGCCTGCCTGATCCTCTACCACTACCTCAACCGTCGCGAGTACCGCAACGACACGCGTTACGTCGATTATTTCCTGCTTCTCGCGCCCGGCATCACCATCCGGGATCGCCTCAATGTCCTGCTGCCCGATCAACGCAGCGACAGCCCCTCCACCGCCGGCGATTACTACCGGCAGCGCTATCTGGTGCCGCCAGCCTACCGGCACGCTCTCGGCGAACTGGCGCATCGGCTGATCATCACCAACTATCACGAGTTTCTGCCGCGCCTCCTCGGCGGCAACAAGCGCACGCCCTTCGACGGCAAACTCGGCGACGACGGCAGGAAAGTGGAAAGCCGAGAGGACGAAAACCAGGTGCTGCGCCGCGTTCTCGGCAGCTTCAAAGCTGGGCGCCGGCTGCTGGTGATCAATGACGAAGCGCACCATTGCTATCTGCCGCGCGCCAAGGGCAGGGATAGCGAACTCGACAACTCCGAAACCGAAAACGAACGCGCCGCCGTCTGGTTCTCCGGTCTGCGCGCCTGCGCCCGGCGCTTTCAAGTGCGTGTCGTGTATGACCTGTCGGCGACTCCCTACTACCTTTCCGGCTCGGGGTTTCCGGCCTACTCGCTGTTTCCCTGGGTGGTCAGCGATTTCGGCCTGATCGAAGCGATCGAAGCCGGGCTGGTCAAGATTCCCTTCCTGCCGATCGACGATAGCAGCCAGGCGATCGACGAGCCGGTACTGAAAAACCTCTACGAAAACTGCAAGGCGGAACTCCCGCGCAAGGGGCAGCGCACGCAGCGTCGCGAGGCGCAGGAAACTTCCGTCGGCGACGCCGCTCCCAACTTGCCGGCGCTCGTCAGGCAGGCGCTCGACCAGTTCTACACCCATTACGAAGAATACGAACGCGGTCTGCGCCGCCGCGGCGAGCTGAAGGCCGACCTGTTTACGGCACCGCCGGTGTTCATCGTCGTCTGCGGCAACACCGCCGTTTCGCGCGAAGTGTTCAAGGAAATCGCCGGCTACGAACGCGTAGACGAAAGCGGCCAGACGACCGTCGTCACCGGCCGTTTCCCGCTCTTCTCCAATTTCGGCCGCGACACCGGCCGCGCGCTGGCCCGCCCGCCGACGCTGCTCATCGACAGCGATGCCCTCGAACACTCCGGCCAGATCGACGAAGGGTTCAAGAAGGTTTTCGCTCCCGAGATCGAGCGCTTCAAGCGCGAATACCGCCTCCGCCACCCCGAGCGCGGCGTCGACAGCCTGACCGACGCCGAATTGCTGCGCGAAGTGGTCAATACGGTCGGCAAGGCCGACACGCTCGGTGCGCACGTTCGCTGCGTCGTTTCCGTCGCCATGCTCAGCGAAGGCTGGGATGCCAACACCGTCACCCATGTCATGGGCCTGCGCGCCTTTGGCTCGCAACTCCTCTGCGAACAGGTCGCCGGCCGGGCGCTGCGCCGCCGCTACTATTTCATCGACCCGAAAACCGGCAAGTTCCCGCCCGAATACGCGCACATCATCGGCATCCCCTTCAAGCTGTTCAAGGCCGGCCAGAGCAGCCCCGTCGACCCGCCCGAATACGCCACCTTGCGCGCGCTGCGCGAGCGCGACAGCCTCGAAATCCGCTTCCCCAACCTGGTCGGCTACCGTCTGCAGACCGATAGCGACCGCCTCGCCGCCGACTTCGCCGGCACGCCGGACTATCGCCTCGACACCACCCGCCTGCCGGTCGAGACCACGCTGGGCACTGCCGTCTCGGAAGACCGCCAGACGATCCGCCTCAAGCTCGACGAAGTGCGCGACCAGACGGTGATTTACCAACTGACGCGCGACTACCTGTGGCGCATCCACGGCGACGCAGCGCAGCGTGCCGATCTGCGTCTCTTCCAGCAGGTCAGGCAAATCGTCGAGCGCTGGTACGAGGAAAAGCTCAAAGTCGTCGGCGAAGACGACCCGATCTACAAGCGCCTGGTGATCTACGAAGACCCGCAGCCGGTCGTCGAGAGCATCAATCGCGGCATCGTCGCGCAGGCCGCCGAAAGCGAGCGCGTGCTGCCCATCCTCAACCACTACAACCCGCAGGGCAGCACGCGGCACGTCTTCGGCCACACCAGCCGCAAGACCTGGCCAACCAAGAAGAGCCACGTCAATCTGGTCGTCGCCGACACCGACACCTGGGAACAGATCGCCGCCAGGACGCTGGAAAAGATCCCGGCGGTCGAAAGCTACGTCAAGAACGCCTTCCTCGGCTTCCACATTCCCTATCTCAGCGGCGGCAAGGAGCGCACCTACCTGCCCGACTATCTCATCCGTCTACGCACGCCGAAGCTGCGCACCGCCCAGCTCATCCTCGAAATCACCGGCTTCAATCAGGACAAGGAACTCAAGCGCTGGGCGGTGCGCGAACGCTGGCTGCCGGCGGTCAACAACGCGCGCGGCAAGCTCGGGCTGCCGCCGTGGTACTTCGAGGAGATTGCGGACATCGAGAACATCAAGCCGGCGCTGACGCAGGCCATCCGACGCATCGTCGAAGAGGTGGACGCTGCGCCCGACAGTCTGGTCGAGATTCTCGACCTTCTTGCCAGCCTGCCAGACGACTTCTACCCGGACGGGCGGCACGATACCGCCGCTTTTGAACAAAGGGAGCCATTCGAGTGAAGCCGCGCTACTTGCTCGACACCAATATCTGCATCTTCCTGAAGAACAACCGGCACCCCGGCGTGGCCAGGAAGCTGGCCGAACTCAAGCCGGGCGACGTCGCCATGTCCGTAGTGACCTGGGGAGAACTGGTACTGGGAGCCGAAAAATCCCGCGAGCGCAGCCAGACTTTGGCGAAAATCACGAAATTGCGGACGCTGGTACCGGTGCTGGACCTCAGTGCAGCCGTCGGCGACCGCTACGGCGCCATCCGTGGCGAGCTGGAAAGTGCCGGCCGCACCATCGGTCCCAACGACTTGTGGATCGCGGCGCACGCGCAAACGCTGGGCATCGCCCTGGTCACCAACAATACCGGCGAGTTTGCCCGCGTCGGCGGCCTGACGCTCGAAGACTGGACCACGCCATGACCGACAAGAAAATCGACAGCCTCAAGCACGCCAACGCCAAACGCACGCGCATTCCGAGCCAGGAAGAAGCCGGCTGTGAGCAGGAAAGCCCCGAGGCGCGCCAGACCGAGGCCACCTGGCCGCTCAACCCGGTGACGCAGCGCGGCCAGGACCCCGAGCTGTACTGGCTGGAGAAGTACGGCGCCGCCGACCGCGACGAGCATCTGGCAGTCGACATCCGCTCGCTCTACCGTACCGAACACATCGCCCCGGAAAAGCTGATCCAGCGCCTCTATACGCTGCGGCGCGAAGCCGACCACCAGGCCGATTTCTTCGTCGATGAGCTGTTCGCCAACTACAAGGACATCGACGAACTCGACAAGCCGCAGAGCTATTACCGACACGCCGATCGCTGGGCCAACCGTCTGATCCAGGGCGACAGCCTGCTGGTCATGGCCAGTCTGCTCGAGCGCGAGGGGATGAAGGGGCAGGTGCAGATGATCTACCTCGACCCGCCCTACGGCATCAAATACAACTCGAACTGGCAGATCCGCCTCAACGACCGCAACGTCAAGGACGGCGACGACGCCAGCCTCTCCGGCGAACCGGAAGTCATCAAGGCCTTCCGCGACACCTGGGAACTCGGCATTCACTCCTACCTGAGCTATCTGCGCGACCGGCTCTTGGTGGCGAAGGAGTTGCTGACCGAGAGCGGTTCGTGCTTCGTGCAGATCAGCGACGAGAATGTGCATCTGGTGCGCTGCGTGATGGATGAGGTGTTTGGGAGCGAGAATTTTGTTTCGCTGATCACTGTAGTAAAGACTAGCGCTCAAGAATCAGATTTCTTGCCTAGCACGAACGACTACTTGCTTTGGTACAGCAAGCGCAAGGAGTCACTGAAATACAGGAAGCTGTGGGGAACCAAGGCCGATTCAGACCCGGGAACGCTGGAATACAACCGCGTCGAACTTGCTGACGGGTCCAGGCGGAGGATGACTCCCGCAGAGGCAGACAACTGGTCATCGCTCCCGGAAGGGTCAAAGGCTTACAGGCAAGACAACCTCGTCTCACAACGGCCTCCTGGAAACTTCCCTGTAGATTTTGAAGGGAATACCTTCAGACCGCTAACCGGCTACTGGAAGACAGGTGTGGCCGGCATGCAAAAGTTGATTGCTGGCCGGCGAGTGGAACAACGCGGGCGGACGCTGAGTTATGTCCGCTTCTTCAATGATTTTCCCTACAAGCCCATGTCGAATTATTGGCCTGACACCAGATTCTCCAGCCGATCCGAAGATAAGGCTTACGTAGTCCAAACGTCCTCAAAAGTCATAGAGCGCTGCACGCTCATGACCACCGACCCCGGCGACCTCGTTCTCGACCCGACCTGCGGTTCCGGCACCACGGCGCACGTCGCCGAGCAGTGGGGACGCCGCTGGATCACCACCGACACCTCGCGCGTCGCGCTGAACATCGCCAAGACGCGGCTGATGACCGCCAGCTACCCGTGGTACACGCTGCACGACGAGAAGAAGGGCCTGCCGCGCGAGCATTGGGATCTGCGGCACGGTTTCCTCTACAAGAGCGTGCAGCGTATCACGCTGGGTTCGCTGGCCAACGACGAGCCGCCCGAGGAGGTGACGCTCTACGATCAGCCGGCGGTCGATCGCGGCAAGCTGCGCGTCGCCGGCCCGTTCACCGTCGAGACGCTGCAGAGCTACGAGCCGCTGGCTCCCGAGGACGTCGCGGAAGCGAGCCTCGACCACGAGCGGATGGAAGCTTTCCAGGAACGCGTTTTCGAGCACCTGAAGACCGCCGGGGTGAAGAACGGCGCGCGCAACGAGATGGCGGTCTTCGCCCGCGTCGACGCGCTGCCCGACAGCGCGCTGCACGCCGAAGGTTATTACGACACCGCCGAGGGCGAACAGAAGGCCTACATCCACCTTGGCCCGCAGTTCGCGCCGGTCAGCCGGCAGGCGGTGAACGACGCGGTGAAGGCCTGTCGCGCGCGCGGCGATGCGCAGTGGCTGCTGATTCTCGGCTTCGCCTTCGAATCCGATGTCGAGAATTCAGTGCAGAGGCAGCGCGCCGGCAGTTTCCGCGTCGACAAGGTGCGCATGCACGACGACTTGCTGCAGGCCGGCCTGACCAGGAAGGACAGGAAGGCCGCCACCTTCGTCACCATCGGCGAGCCGGACATCGCCCTCGCCCGGGAGGGTGACACGGTACGCGTCGAAATCCGCGGCCTCGATCTCTACGACCCGATCCGCGACGAAGTCAAGGCGCGCTCGGTGGCCGACATTGCTTACTGGATGGTCGACGACGACTACGACGGCTCCAGCTTCATGGTTCGGCAGGTATTCTTCTGCGGCGGCGACAAGGATGAATTCGACAAGTGGAAACGCGGCCTGTCCGACGTGGCGAAGACGCGCACCCGCAAGAAGCTGGAGAACACGCTCAAGATCGAAATCGACGCCGCAGCCTTCGACCGCCTCTACGGCTTCGTTTCCCATCCCATTCCCTTCCGGGCCGGCAGGCGCGTGGCGGTGCGCGTGGTCAGCCAGTTTGGCGAGGAATCGACCAAGGTACTCCAACCATGAGCACACCATCGACGAAAGCTCCCGAGTGTCTGCGCCTCAAGATCACGCCGGTGACGACTGGTGGCATACCCTCGCCGACGACGAGGGACACGAGGAGCTCAGGGAATGGCTTGGCGACGATTTCGACCCCGCCGTCTTCGATTTCGCAGCCCACGCCGCGCCAGTCGCCGTCATCGGGAACCGCCCAGGGCGGGCAGAGCCGACCCCCGCGGGGTGAGGACGTTGCAGGAGATGGCCCGGTTCGACATGGTCCGGGAACGAAGAGATTACGCCGCCGCCACCGCGAAGTGGCCTGCCAACGCGGACAGCGTCGCGTTATGGGCCACCGCATCATGTGGCACCAGCAGGTATTTCCACGGCTTGCCACCCTGTGCCCTGGAATACTCGCTGGCGTTCCGGCACCACGTTGCGGCGGCGTCCGCCTTGGCCCTGACGTCGCCGGCCGCCATGTTGTTTGCCGCCTTGGTTTCGATGATCAGGTTGTGGTCGGCGGTTGCCGCAACGAAGTCCGGCACGTACTCGGGATCGAATCTGGCAGATGCGGCGCCGGAGCAGTAGTAGATGTTGAACTGGCCCGCCACCGGCCGGAACCAGCGCAACGCATCGCGCTCCAGCACACAGGCCAGGACACGCTCGGTGTCGGAGTGGAACTTCTGCAACGGGTAGGCGCACTTGTTGAAGCCGCCATACACGTGCTGGGCAATCTTGCCTTTCTCGTCGGGGGCCTGATGCAGCGGCAGGATGTCGCCCTCGGCGGTAAAGGCGCAGGCTTTTAGCGGCGTGAAGCCCTGACTGACGACGACTTCGGATTCCGCAAGGTCTGCATGGTAGTGCTGCGCCATTTGCAGATGGATGTTCTCGGCGATCGTCTTGCCGTAGTTGCCGAGGAGGTTGTGCAGCTCGTCGTCGGTTTGCAGGTAAGTCCTGAAATGCGCGACGGACTGCCCGGCCAGGTCATGTCGCCAAAGATCAGTTGATTGTCGAAAATGTCGGCGCTGGTGACACGCTGCTTGGCGTGATGGCTCTTCTCGGGGTCGGCCAACAGGGTGCGCGGCTCCAGTTTCGGCCGCGCATCCTTGCCGATCCAGGTCAGTTCGAGTTTTTGTCTCGTCACTTCTGGCCTCTCCCGCCGCCGTTTTCGCAGGCATGCATAGTCACTTGCCCATCGGTTTGGCGCGTTCAGCCGTTTTGACAATGGCGTCAAGCTTCTCCGCAATCTCCGGGGCGATTTGTTCTTTCGATAGAAAACCTGCCAACTGGTGGTAATCACGTTTCCGGAACGACAGCGGTAGACCAATTTCCTTGAAAAAGAGACGGAATACCCGGTCCAGCACTTCGTCAGTGGCTTTGACATCGTCAGCCCAAGGCCGCTTTTCGTCAACCTCCAGGAGATGCGTGACTTCGGCAATGCTCTTCCTCATTGCAGCCTGTCGCGTTTCACGTTCGGCCAGACCAAAAATATCGTCAGCCAGATCATGGGTGGCCCAGGACAGCAAGACTTCCTCAGTACAGAAATAATTCTCGATTTCCCGTTTTGCCCACATGAGTTCATTCAGGCTTTCGCTGGGCTGCAACGAACGATCAAGTCGGTCAAACAGGGCAATCCCCACCAAGTCGGGTTTGGCTTCACGCAAGCCGTTGAAGTGATCACGTGATTTTTGCGGCAGATTGGTCGCGACGTAATGCACAAAGGGCATGTCCAGCAGGATTTGCGCGGGATGCTGCAAGGTTCTTGCAAACACCTTGAGAATTGCCAGGTCGGTTGAATCCTCGACATAGAGCACCCACCCCGTCTGTTCTGCTTGATAGTATTGATCCCATCCAATGTCGGTCAGCGCTTTCATGACCTGGCTGCCACGATCATTCAGCAAATGGGGTTTGCCAACAAACGCCACAACGGTGCCACGGTTCGCCGCTTCCGCAAGAACAACTTCCGAGTGGCTGGCGGCAATGATCTGCGAACCTTTCTCTTCAGCAAGATCGTTGATCAGTTGATAGGTCTGGCGCTGACGCAAAACCTCAAGGTGGGCATCCGGCTCATCTAGCAACAAGACCGTGCGCGGATTGGTATAGAGGTGCGCAAGAATGAGCAAGGTTTGCTGCAGGCCCCTGCCCGAAGACGACAGGTCGAGGCGCGTCCCTGATTTTTCCTCGTACTCCATGACAATTTCGCTACGTTCGGCAATGAATTTTGGATCGAGAAGTTTCACTCCAAATAAACGCTGCAATTGCCCGGTTAATGCCATCCAGTCGCTTGATGGCTTGATCTCGGCTTCGGTTGGCCAACATACGCGATAGCAAAGGTTGCGTAGAACCTGTGCTGTTTGACCCTGACCGATCAGGACGCCTATTTCCCCGGGTTGTTTGATGAACTCACGGTCGGCCAGGCCAGACATCGGGGGCAACAATGCAATTCTTGTCTTGGTGGCCAGTTCAGGAATCGGCATCCGTTCTGGCTGATTGCCATCGTCGAGTCGAAGCGGGCGGCAGTAGAACGACTCCTCATTGGCATAATCAAACTCAAGCCCGCACGACCAGCTTTGATCGTCGCTAACGCCATCTACCACGATATCGACGCGGACGTTTTGTGTTTTCTGCTTTCCTGCTTGTCGCTCGACATTGCGCACATGAAGGTCTCGCCAGAGAAGATTGGCAGCCGGAACGGGCAGCGCGGCCAAATCTCGGCGGTTAACCGCAACGCCTTGCCGCTGAATGGCGGTTGATTTTCCGTTCCTTTTTTCAGACCAGCGGCGCAAACCCAATTCCCACAAAGCAAGCGCCTGAAGGGCCGTTGTCTTGCCCGAATTGTTTGGCCCAACCAAGACGACCGATTTGCCTAATTCAACTTCAACCGAATCGAAACGCTTGAAATTCCTGATGGATAATTTTGTTAGCATAGCCTACACCTCTACGCTTAAATTGGGCAAACTCAACCCTTCAATTTCCTGTAACGATTTTCCCGCAATGCCCTGAAGATCGCCATACATACCCACGGTCGCCCCCATCACACGCTCGATCTGTTCCTCGCGCTTGGCCCATTGCTTCATGATTGCCTTGCGCTCCTTGTCGAGGTCTTCCTGCATGGTCGAGAACGCTTCGACGATGGCCTCGACGCGATGCCGGAAACGCGGCCCGGTCAGGTACTGGTAAATCATTTCGGTCTTGGTTTGCTGCCCTTCCGAGACCTGCCGCGCCATGCTGACCTGTAACAGGGTGTGGCGCAACACCGTCGCCACCGGGATAGCGGCGCGCGGACTGGCCACCCAGACGCCGTCGACCACGTCGAAGGACTCAACCCCTTTCGGCAGCACCTGGCTGACGATGACGGAGATTTCCGCTTTGGCGGTGCGCTGGTCTTCGCGCAGCTTGGTCAGCCAGCCGTCGCTCCAGTTCTTGGTGCGCTTGGATTCCCAAAGGATCGTTCCACTCGCTTGGCCGCTTTGGCTGATAACCCGTTGCAGGACATCGCCGCCGAATTCGCCCTTGGGCACCGGCTCGATGGTATCGAACGGGAATTTCACGCGCAGCAGGTTTTCGAGTTCAAGCTCCTGCACTTCTCCTTGCATTTGCTGTGAGCCCTGTTCGGCCTTCTGTTTGAGTTCTTCGATTTTTTGCTGCATCGAGGCGATGGTCTGGTCTTTTTCCATCACCTTCAGCTTCAGGCCTTCCTCGGCTTCACGCCTGGCCTTTTCGCGAACATCGCCGAGACCTTCCTGTACGCGTTTTTCAACCGTCAGTTCCAGTTCGCGCCTGGCGTCGTCCAGTTCGCGCTGTTTCTTGATGAGTTCCGCTTGCGCCTGCTGTGCCTCGGCCAGCTTGGCATCGCGGGCCTTGAGCACTTCTTGCAGGTCGAGGAGTTCGCGTGCCCTGGATTCCAGTTCGTTGGCTGTCGCCTGCTTGGCTTTCCTGGACTCTTCCTCGATCACGCGCGCCCGTTCGGACTTGAGTTGCGCCGCCACCTGATCGGCGACTTGCGCATCGAGATTGCGCTTGGCCTCAGCGACCAGCTTTTCCTTGTCGCGAATGCCTTGCTCGCGCCTGGCGATCTCCTCATCCTTTTGCGACAACTGCTGCTCGAACTGCTTCTTCGTCGCCGCGATCAAGGGTGCGGCCAGCGATTCGGTCAGCCGGATTTCGGTCTTGCAATTCGGGCAAATGATGGTCGGTTCGGTCATCGCGATTGCTCCCTGAGTGCCTTGAGCTCGGGCAGCAGCATCGGAACGTCGCTCTGGATGATGCTCCACAAGGTATCGTTGTCGATCCCGAGGTATCCGTGTATCAGCCGGTTCCGGGTTGCGATGATCAGCCGCCAGGGCAACCGTGGATTTGAATTGCGAACGACATCGGGAATGTGGGTCGCAGCCTCACCAATCAGCTCCAGGTTGCGCATGGTGGCATCGTAGTTCAGGCTACTGGCGACAAAGCCGGCCTGATCGAGGCCGTCGCTATAGGCGATCACTTTCTCGGCGAAACCGATCATGTCATCGAGGTGGAACCTCCACTCCCGCGCCGCGCTGTCAGACATGGACTGCCTCCTTCTCGACAAAAGGCCGCAGTTCGCGCCGCAGGGCCTTGTCGGTAACCAGATCGACCGATACGCCAAACAGGTCCTCCAGGTAGAACTGAACGCCGAAATAGCGTTCGGACGTTGCCGGACCAGCGAAGGCGACCAGAATGTCGATATCGCTGTCGCTGCGCGCCGTATCGCGCGCCGTCGACCCAAACAGGGCGAGATCAACGACTCCGTAACGGTCCGCCAATATGGGTTTGCACGCACGGAGCAGTTCAATGGCGCGTGAACGGTTCATCGTGGCCTCCTTGCAAGTTGTTGTAACGGAATGGGGTCGGGAAGCATCGAGTTTCTTGAAGGCGACCTTGAGGGCTTGCAGCAGTGCGGTGCCCTTGGCGTTCTCGGTGATGGGCACGGCCAGATCGCGGAAGGATTGCAGCTCGCCGACCTCGGCCTTGATCGCGGCGATCTCGGAGGCGGTCGACGCCTTGGTGCTGCCATCGGCGACGGCATCGAGTTCGTCGGCCAGCTCGTCGAGGGCTTGTCCCAATCGCTTGCTGAGGGTTTCGAGCGCACCGGCGATGGCGAATGTCGACGACGCCAGCAACTTGCGCAGGTTGGCCGGTGTGATGACGAGAATGCGACGTTTGCGCTCGGCCCATTTCTGCGCGATCAGCAAACCGGCTTCGATGGTTTTGCCGAGGCCGACCTCGTCGGCAAGGATGGCGCCCCTGGACAGCGGATTGCTCGTCGCGAACAGTGCCGCGTCGATCTGGTGCGGATTCAAGTCGACCTGCGTGTCCAGCAGCGCACCGGCCATGCGGTCCATCGAATTGGACGCGGCACGGCGGGTCAGTTGGTGCGCAAAGCAGGCAAGCTGGTGCGGGCTGTAGGTCATTGAATCTTGGCTTTTTCGATCATGACGGATGGTACTGTGCAGTGGCGTTAGCGCCAGTGCCCCGCGAAGTCGAACGACAGTTGCTGTTGATGCCGGATGGCCAGCAGGTGGATGGCCCCGCCGATCTGCGCGTAGAGCAGCAGGTAATCCTTGAGCACGTATTCGCGCAGCGCCTCCGGGTCGGTGGTCAGCGCCAACAACTTTGCGCATAGCGCCGCCAGGGCATTGGTGGTCTCGACGGAGCGCGGCAGACACAGCATGAACGGTCGGCCCATGCCGGGGAAGCGTTCGAGATTGGGAGTGACGGCTTCCAGCAGTTCATCGAGCAGCGCATCATAGGTCTGCGGCGCTTCGGCCTCGATCAGGAAGCGCTCGATCTCTTCGAGGTTTTTCTCGAAGTTGGCGGTGAACCTGATGGCAGGCTTTCTCGCCACGAATGTCTCTGGCGCACTGGTCACGTGCTGCGGCGGCGTTTGAGGGTCGCAAGCGCGCTGCGGGCGTCCTTGGCGCGGCCTGCGGCAACATCGTCGAGGCCCTTGGCAGCCTCGTCGATCAGCAACAGATGAATGCGCTCGCGCTCCAGTTGGTGGTAATAGTCCAGCCGCTGCGCGTCGATCAGGGCGATGTAGCTTTCACCGTTCTTGGTGATGATCTTCTCGGCGCCGGCCCTGACCTCTTCGGCCAGCTCGGAGAAGTTGGCGCGGGCGTGCGAGAGTGGAACAACGTCGCTGGCTGCGATTCCCATGATGGCCTCCTGTGCCGCACTGGATGTGCATTATTTTGTACATCATACGCTCAGGAGGCACGGCTTCAAAGGCCGGTCGGCAACTTGGTTCGACGCTGGTGGAAGTGGCTCAAGCTGCCGGCACCGAGTAGGCACCGGCACGCACTCGAGCTACCTGGCGCAAAGTGCGCGTGATCTGCCTTACGCCAACTGTTTCGAGCATGCCGGGCAGGAGGCCGCCTTCCTTGCCTGCTGCGGGTTCGTCGAATCGATTCGCGTGCCGACAGGCCGGGAAGCCACCTGACGCGATTTTGCCGGCTGGTTCGGCCGGCTGTGACAGAGCTTCCGCGAGTTCGACGGGCAGCAGGTGTTCGAGGAGATGCGCGGTGTGTTGGCCGCCGGGGTCGGCGGCATTCGCGCACGCGAGGATTACCTGGCGCTCGCTCGAGCGCGCCCGGTGGCGCATGGGCCGGCTGCCCGGCGAGATCTAGCCGCCACGCCGCGCGCCGCCGCCCAACCATAAGAGCCAGGCGAGGGCCAGTGTGACGAGCCCCCAGAGGCTCTCGACCGGCTGCCGCAGGATGGCGGCCAGCGCCATGGCAAGTGTGCCGACAAGGAAGGTCAGCGGCACCAGCGGCCAGCCGACGACGGCCAGCCGCTCGCCCTCGCGCCGCTTGAGGCGCAGCAGTCCGACGACGGTTGCCGCAGCGCACAGGTTGAGGGTGAAGCCGATGTAGGTCAGCAGGCTGCGAAAACTGGCGCTCCACAACAGGAGCAGCGCCAGGGCGCACTGCACGGCGATGGCCAGGCGCGGCGCGCCGTGTCGTGCCGCGAAGCGGCGCGGCAGTTCGCCATCGGTCGCCATGCGCGCGTAGACACGTGGGCCGGCGATGGTCATTGCCGAGACCGAGGCGGCAAGGACCAATGCGATCAGCCCGCTCAGCGCTTCGGCCCAGGCGTCGCCGCCGAGCGCCCGGGCGGCGACGCGGCCGATCTCCAGTTCGCCGGCCAGCGTGGCAACCGGCGCGGCGAAAACGAAGGCGGCGTTGAGCGCCAGGTAGAGGACGCTGACCAGGGCGGTGCCGATGAGCAGGGCGCGGGGCAGGGTGCGCTGCGCATCGCGCACTTCGCCGGCCACGTAGACGGCGGCGTTCCAGCCGGAGTAGCTGAACGAGACCCAGATCAGGCCGACGGCGAAGGCCGCCACGCCACCGCTCTCCGGCAGCGGTGGCGGCGGGTCGGCCGGCAGGCGGGCCAGGGCGAGGCCGGCGAAGACGATGATCAGCAGGATCTCGAGCAGCACCGTCAGATTGTGCAGACGGCTGCCGCTTTCCACACGCCACGCATGGAGCAGGGCACAGCCAGCGAGCAGCGCGCTGCCCAGCCATTGCGGCGAGCTGCCGGGGAACCGGTCGAGGACATACTGGCCGAAGGCCAGCGCGGCCGCGGCAAGGGGCGCGGCGAAGCCGACGATGATCGAGATCCAGCCGGCCATCGTGCCGGCCGCCGGGTGCAGGGTGCGCGACAGGAAGAAGTATTCGCCGCCCGATCCGGGCAGGCGGCGCGCCAGCGCGCCGTAGCAGAGGGCGCCGCAGGCGGCGAGCAGACCGCCGATCAGCCAGGCGAGCAGGACCAGCCATGGCGACTTGAGGTCGGCGAGCAGGAAACCGCTGGTGGTGAACACGCCGGAACCCAGCATGCTCGCCACTACCAGCGTCGTCGCCGAGAGCAGGCCGAGCCGGCGCGGGCCGGCGGGACTCACCGCTGGCCGCCCTGAGCGGTACCGGTCATCGGTACGAAGCGCACCGGCAGGATCGCCTCACGTTCGAGGCGGTTGCCGCGCTTCCTGAGCAGGAAGAGGTTCTGATCACCGAACTCGCCGACCGGGATGACCATCCGGCCGCCGTCCTTGAGCTGATCGACCAGTGGTTGCGGCACATGGTCGGGGGCGCAGGTGACGATGATCGCGTCGAAGGGGGCGGCCTCGGGCCACCCCTGGTAGCCGTCGCCGTGCCGCACCTGCACGTTGCGGTAGCCGAGTCTCGTCAGATCGTGCCCGGCGCGTCTGGCCAGCGCCTCGACGATCTCGATGCTGTACACCTGGCTGACCAGAACGGCGAGGATGGCCGCCTGATAGCCGGAGCCGGTGCCGATCTCGAGGACCCGGTCGGTCGCCTTGGGCGCCAGTTGCTCGGTCATGAAGGCGACCACGTAGGGTTGCGAGATGGTCTGCCCGTAGCCGATCGGCAGCGGGTTGTCCTCATAGGCATGGCGCCGCAGTTCGGACGGCACGAATTCGTGTCGCGGTACGCTGGCCATCGCCTTGAGCACGGCCGGATCGCCGATGCCGCGCCGGTCGGCCGCCAGTTGCTGTTCGACCATGCGCTGGCGGGCCGCGCCGTAGTCGGCGTCGGCGGCAGCGGAGGGGACGCCGATGGCGGCGCCGAGCAAGGCCGGCAGGACACCGCGCAGCACCTGCCGCAGACGGCGGGAGCCGGCCGGGCCGGACTCCGCGGCTGGCTGCGGCGAGGGCGCTTGAGGGTTGGTGGGCATCGGCTTCTCCCGGAATTGCCGGCGGCGGGCAGGGACGGGCGAGTGGCCGGCCACGCGCCATCCGTCCCTCAGTATAGGTCCGCCGTCCGGCTGGCGCCATGGTCGATCAGACCGTGTCGCTGCTGCGCCCGAAGACACTTGTCGTCGCCCGGCGACAGCTCCCGACAGGGCGACGGGCGCTGCGCGTAGACGGTGCACCGCACCGGCCCGCCGATCGCGCCCTGCAGCGCCGCGCAGCGCGGGGTCGCGGAAGCGGTCCCGAGCAGGCAGGCGTGCCAGGGAGAGAGCCGTTCGAGCAGTGCGTCGGGCAAGCCATGAACGGCGGCCTCGGCCCAGTAGAACGAGACCCGGTACGTCGCGCAGCAGGCGCCGCAGGCGCGGCAGTCGAAGTCGCCGGTGTCGGCGCCGGGAGCCGGGCGGCGGGGGGTCATGGCACGGGTTCGAGGCGCGCCAGCACGCCGCGCGGACTGTCGGTCAGCAGATAGAGCAGGCCGTCCGGGCCGTTGCGCACGTCGCGAATACGTCCGATGACGGCCTTGAGGAGCGGCTCCTGATGCACGACGCGTTCGCCATCGAGCTTCAGGCGCAGCAGCATCCGGTCGCGCAGGGCACCGACGAAAAGGTCGCCGCGCCAGGCGGGAAAGCGCTCACCGGTGTAGAAGGCCATTCCGGAGGGGGCGATCGAGGGGGTCCATTGGTGTACTGGCTGCGCCATGCCCGCCCTGGCCGTTCCCTCGCCGATCGGCGTTCCCGTGCCGTAGTTTCTGCCGTAGGTGATCACCGGCCAGCCGTAGTTCACCCCGGCGCGGATCAGGTTGATCTCGTCGCCGCCCTGCGGGCCATGCTCGTGCGTCCACAGTTCGCCGGTCTGCGGATGCAGCGCG
>NZ_JAEUOL010000228.1 GCF_016789985.1 Accumulibacter sp. | reverse complement strand
GGTCCGGTGGAGATCAAGTGGGACCGCGACGCCGACCCGCGCTGTGGCATGGTGATCAGCGACAAGCGCTTTGCCGTGCAGATTCGCGATCCGCAAGGCAAGGTGTGGAAGTTCGACGACATCGGTTGCGCCATGTTCTGGCTGGCGCAGCGACCGTTCAACGAGGAAACCCCGAAGAGCGAATACTGGGTGGCCGACTATCACAGCGGTGACTGGATCGATGCCCGTCGCGCGCACTACCTGGCCGGCCCGAAAAGCCCGATGGGCTACCAGTTCGCGGCGCTCGCCGAGGCCGCAGCGGATACGGTTCCGTATCCGGAAATGAAGGCGCGCATTCTGGCGCGCGGCAAGTGAATCCCTGAATGAATGCACTCCTGCTCACCGCCCGCCTGGATATCGTCGAATCCTTGCGCGCGCGCTGGTTCCTGATCTACAGCCTGGTCTTCGGCGGTATCGTCGCGCTGCTCTTCGCCTTTGGCCTGACCGAGTCGCGGGTTCTCGGCTTCATCGGCCTGTCGCGCCTGCTGGTCACCTATATCCAGCTGACCATGGCCATCCTGCCGGTTTTCGTGCTGATCACCACCGTGCGCTCGGTGGCGGGTGACCGCGAGGCCGGTGTCTTCGAATACCTGCTGTCGCTGCCGGTATCGCTGTCGGCCTGGTTCTGGGGAAAGATTCTCGGGCGTTACGTGACCATCTTCCTGCCGGTCTTCGTCGCCATGTTCGCCGCCGTCCTGTGGTCGCTGTTCAAGGCGATCGAGGTGCCGTGGGGGATGTTCTTCTATTACACCGGCCTGCTCGCCGCCATGGCCTGGTGTTTTCTCGGCATCGGCATGCTCATCTCTACCCTGGCGCGCAGCACCGATGTCGCGCAGGGCGCCGCCTTCATGGCCTGGCTGACCATGCTGCTCTTCCTCGACCTCATCCTGCTTGGCGTGATGATCCAGGGGCGGGTTGCACCCGAGGTGGCGGTCGGCATCGCGCTGCTCAATCCGTTGCAGGTCTTCCGGACGGCGGCACTGGCGATGTTCGATCCGCAACTGATCGTCCTCGGCCCCTCGGCCTACGTGATTCTCGACCTTTTCGGCAGCAGCGGCTACCGGATCTATGCGCTACTCTATCCGCTGGCCATCGGTTCGTTGAGCGCACTGACCGGTTACCTGAGCTTTCGCCGCAGTGATCTGCCCTGACCACATGCGGGCGCTGCGCCATCTGCTCGCCGTGCCGTGCCTGGCGCTGTCCGTCATGGGGGTGAATGCCGCCGAGCTGCCTTCTGCAGCTCCCCTGTTCGCCCTGACGCTGAGCGATGCGGAGCAGCGGACAGTGGCCCTGGGGTCGTTCAGAGGCAAACCTTTGCTGGTCAACTTCTGGGCGCGCTGGTGTATGCCGTGTCGCAAGGAGATTCCGGACCTGGCCGAGGTGCATAGCCGATACATCAGCCGCGACCTGGTGGTCATCGGCATCGCCATCGAGGACGTCGAGCAGCGTCAGGCCGTGCGCGACTTTGCCAGGGCCTACGAAATGAACTACCTGTCGCTGATCGGCGGCACGCAGTCGGGTATCGAGCTGATGCGGGCGCTCGGCAACGCCAAGTCCGGTCTGCCATTCACCGTCGTGATTGATCGGGAGGGCCGGGTGCGCCGCAGTAAGCTGGGCGCCATGAACCGCTCCGAGATGGACGACGCCATCAGGCCGCTGCTGTGAGTTCCCGTTGTCAGGCGCTGGCAAGTCTGACGATAATGGCCGCTGGCGGACCGATCCGGCAGCGCCGGCGTGCGCCACCGGCAAGCCTCTCCTGGGTGATGACGATGATCAAACGACTGGCCCTTTTGGCAACTCTTCTGCTGGTTGGCTGCACCACGCCGACCCTGCGCGGAACTGGCGACCTCGGTCTGGTGATCGAGCGGGCCAGTGGCGAGGTGACGCTGGTGGATACCAGCCGGCGGCAGCCCTACGCCCGGATCGGCGGACTGGGCGATCTCTCGCACGCCTCGGTGGTCTTCTCGCGCGATGGGCGCTACGCATACGTCTTTGGTCGCGATGGCGCCCTGACCAAGATCGATCTGCTCGAGGCGCGCATCGTCAAGCGCGTGCTGCAATCGGGTAACGCCATTGGCGGCTCCATCTCCCAGGATGGACGCATCGTGGTCGCCCAGAATTACACACCGGGCGGGATCAAGGCCTTCGCTGCCGACACGCTGGAACTGCTCTCGGAGGTGCCGGCCGAATACGCGCCCGGCAGTTTTTCGAAGGTGGTCGGTCTGGCCGATCTGCCCGGAAACCGCTTCGCCTACGCTCTGTTCGAAGGCGGCGAGATCTGGGTAAGCGATTTCTCCGACCCCGGGCGCCCGCAGACCCGGCGCTATCCGGCCGGCTCGCAACCCTACGATGGACTGGTGACACCGGATGGGCGCTACTACCTGGCCGGCCTGTTCGGCGAGGACGGCGTCGCGCTGCTCGATACCTGGCAGGCGGAGCAGGGCACCCGGCGCATCCTGCAGAACTACGGGCGGGGCCAGGAGAAACTACCGGTCTTCAAGATGCCGCATCTGCGTGGCTGGTCGATGGCACAGGGCAACGCCTACCTGCCGGCGATCGGACGGCACGAGGTGCTGGTCGTGTCCGGCAGCAACTGGCAGGAAGTCGGCCGCATCCAGGTGAAGGGTCAGCCGGTGTTCGTCATGGCACGGCCGGATGGCCGGCAGGTGTGGGTCAACTATGCTTTCCCCGACAATGGCTGGGTCGAGGTGATCGACAGCCTGAGCGGCAAGGTGGTGAAGACGCTCGCACCGGGCAAGGCCATCCTGCACATGGAGTTCACGCCGCGCGGCGAGCACGTCTGGCTGTCCGCCCGCGACGACAACCGCGTGGTGATCTACGATACCGCGAGCTTCGAGAAGATCGGCGAGTTCGCTGCACAGGCGCCGAGCGGCATTTTCTTCACCAGCCGCGCCAGCCGCACGGGATTCTGATGCAGGCAGTCGACCAGGGGCTGGATTTCCACCTGCTCAACGATTTCCAGCGGGACTTTCCGCTCTGTCCGGCGCCCTTCGCCGCACTGGCGTCGCGACTGGGGGTCGGCGAAGGAACCGTGCTGCGGACGCTCGAGACACTGCGCCGCGAAGGCAAGGTGGCGCGTGTCGGAGCAGTCTTTGCGCCCAAACGCATCGGTGCCAGCACCCTGGCGGCGATGGCGGTGCCGCTCGACAAGCTGTCGGCGGTGGCCGAGGTGGTCAGTCGCTTCCCGGAGGTCAACCACAACTACGAGCGGGAGCATCAATACAATCTCTGGTTCGTCGTCACCGCCGGATCGGAAGGGCGCCTGCAAGCGGCGCTCGGTGCGATCGAACAGGCGGCCGGCTGGCCATTGCTCAGACTGCCGCTGCTGCAGGAATACCATATCGACCTCGGCTTTCCGCTGGACGGCAGGGCGGAGAAGCCGACTGCCGACGGCAACGTGCGGCGCCAGGCTTTCGTTCCACCGCACGCGCTGGACGAACAGGAACGTCGCCTGGTCATCGCCTTGCAGGAGGGCCTGCCGCTGTTCATCCGGCCGTTCTCGGTGCTGGCCAGCCGCATCGGCTGCGACGAGGGCGAGGTGCTCGAACGTATCCGGCGCTGGTGCGCCGAGGGAATCATCAAGCGTTTCGGGGTGATCGTCCGGCACCACGAACTGGGCTACACTGCCAATGCAATGCTCGTCCAGGACGTTCCCGACGAAGAGATCGATGAAATCGGTGAGCGCCTGGCGGGTGTTGCAGGAGTGACCCTGTGCTACCAGCGGCCGCGGGTGCTGCCGCAATGGCGCTACAACCTTTTCTGCATGATCCATGGCCAGGCACGTAGCGAGGTTGCGGCGAGGATTGCCGAGCTGCGCGCACGCCTGAATCTCGGCAACTACGCACATGCGGTTCTTTTCTCGCTCACCCGCTTCAAACAGGGAGGGGCACGCTATGCGTGAGCCTGCCCTTCTCGTCGATGCGATCGACCGGGCGATCATCGACGGTCTGCAGGGAGACTTCCCGATCTGCGAACGACCCTATGCCGAGGTCGCCGGGCGGCTGGGAATTTCCGAGGAGGATCTGCTCGCCCGACTGCAGCGCCTGCTGGCCGCGCGCGTGCTGACCCGCTTCGGTCCGATGTTTCAGGTCGAGCGAATGGGCGGCGCCTTCGTCCTGGCGGCCATGTGTGTCCCTGATGCGGACTGGCAGCGGGTGCGTGCGATTGTCGATGCTCTGCCCGAGGTGGCGCACAACTATCGGCGCGAGAGCGAGCGCAACTGCCCCTTCAACATGTGGTTCGTGCTTGCCACCGAGAGTGAGGCGGGAATCGACGCTGCCATCCGCTGTATCGAGGATGGCAGCGGCCTGCCGGTTTTTCCCTTCCCCAAGCTCAAGGAGTATTTCGTCGAGATGAAACTGGCGGTTCGGGCGTGAACACTGCTGTCCTTGACGCGGTCGATCGTGCTCTGGTGCTGGCCACCCAAAGCGGTCTGCCGCTGGTTTCCCGCCCCTATCATCGGCTGGCCGGGCAGATCGGCATTCCGCCGGAAGAGGTGATGGCCCGGCTGTCACGCATGCTGCAGAAGGGCGTCATCCGCCGGGTGGGCGCGGTGCCCAATCATTATGCGATCGGCTACACGGCCAACGGAATGAGTGTCTGGGATGTGCCGGACGAATCGATCGACGAACTCGGCGCAAGGGTCGGCGCGCTCGATTTCGTCACCCATTGCTACCATCGGCCGCGCCGACTTCCCGCGTGGCCCTACAACCTGTTCGTCATGGTGCATGGCAGTTCACGCAGCGAGGTGCTGAGCAAGGTGGCCGAGATTGCCGCTCTGCTGGGTCACGGGAGTCGCTCTCACGACGTTCTCTTTTCGACTGCGATCCTCAAGAAGACGGGGCTGCGGATTGCCCCTTGAACAGAGGCAAAGCCATACTGCACTGGCCCCGGAGAAGCGGCGGCACCCAAACAACAGTGAGCCGGGTCCTTTGGCGGGTCTTCCAGGGGCCGTTAAGGCGGCCGAGTAACTTTCTAGGAGATGCGAGATGACTGTAACTGTTCTTGGCACGGCGAGCGGGACGATCAACGCTGTGGGTGAGGACGACTGGTTCAGGATGACGCTGACGGCGAACACGCTGTATTCACTGACCGCGAAAACGGGAAGCGATGTCGATCCGACAAAATTTCTCGAGATCTTTGACGCCAGTGGCAGCTTCGTTGGATCAAGGGATGCCTCTGGAGCCGGGCAGATGGCCTTCATGCCGGTGGCGACGGGGACTTATTACTTGAGCATCGGTGACCTGCTGGATGACACGGGTGGCTATACCTTGAGTCTTGCCTCGGTGAGCGATGATTATCGAAGCAACACGACGACCACGGGTGCCTTGTTGAGCGGTGGCGGCAGCCTTATTGCTGGAACGTCTGGAAACGACAACCTAGTTGGAACCAGCGGCAACGACACCCTCACCGGCGGCTCCGGCGCCGACACCCTCGACGGTGGTGCCGGCGCCGACACGCTGCTCGGTGGTGACGGCGCCGACCTCTACTACGTCGACCAGGTCGGCGACCTCGTTCTCGAAACCAACCCCGACCTGGCCAGCGGCGGCAACGACACCGTCTACAGCACGCTCGCCGCC
>NZ_JAEUOL010000186.1 GCF_016789985.1 Accumulibacter sp. | reverse complement strand
GCCGCGGGCAAAGCGGGCGATGTCCGCCTCGGCGCAATAGGCCAGCGGCCGGATAACGACATGCGCCCCGTCATCGCTCACCAGCTTGGGCGGCATCGCCTTGAGTTGGCCGCCAAAGAACAGGTTGAGAAAGAGCGTATGAACGATATCGTCGCGATGGTGACCGAGCGCGATCTTGTTGGCACCCACCGTCTTGGCCGTACGATAAATGATTCCCCGTCGCAGACGCGAGCACAGCGAACAGGTGGTCTTGCCTGCCGGTATCTTTTGTTTGACCACCGAGTAGGTGTCCTGTTCGACGATCCGGTACTCCACTCCGAGCTGCGCCAGATAGGTCGGCAGCACTTCGGCCGGGAAACCGGGCTGTTTCTGATCGAGATTCATCGCGATCAGACGAAACCCGATCGGTGCCCGCTCGCGCAGGGCCAGCAGTAGCGACAGCAGGGTATGCGAGTCCTTGCCACCCGAAACGCAGACCAGTACGGTATCACCCTCCTCGATCATGTTGTAATCGGCAATCGCCTTGCCGGCTTTGCTCTCCAGGCGCTTTCGCAGGCGCAGCAGGGTGTTCGATAGTTCCAACGGCGAGCTCTCCAGGAACGTGACCGATTACAGGTGTGCGGTGCGACCGCCGTCCACGTTGATCACCTGACCGGTAACGTAGGCCGCATCTTCAAGCAGATAGTGTACCGCCCGCGCCACGTCCTGCGGGCAGCCGGCCCGTTCAAGCAAGGTGTGCGCCACGATCTCGGCACGTGTTGCACGGTCGAAAACCTCGGTCTCGGGCCACAGGATTGGCCCGGGCGCCACCGCGTTCACCCGCACCAAGGGCGCCAGTTCGATTGCCAGGGCGCGCGTCAGCCCCAACAATCCCGCCTTCGCCGCACAGTACAGAGGATAACCGGCGAGCGGTCGTTCGGCATGGATGTCGGTGATGTTCACCACGGCGCCACGCGCGGCGAGCAGATGCGGCGCCGCCGCCTGGGTCAGAAACAGGGGCGCCTGCAAGTTGCTGCCGATCAGATCATCCCACGCCAGCAGATCGATTTCCCCGAAGTGCGTCGGAAAGAAACTGGAGGCGTTGTTCACCAGGGCATCGAGACGGCCAAAGCGATCGATCGTATCGGCCACCAGTCCCGGCAGTTTGTCGACCTGGCGCAGGTCGACCCGCAGACAGGCCGCCGAAGCCGGCCGGATGGCATTCAGCTCATCGACCAGCGCTGCCGCCTCAACCGCCGCCTGATGGTAATGGACCACGATGTTGGCGCCCGTCGCATGCATCTCGCGCGCGATCGCGCTGCCCAGCCGCCGCGCCGCACCGGTCACCAATATCGTTTTCCCACCCATATCCGGTTCCCGGCTGGACACAACAAGGACATGATTTTAACGGATTCCTGCCCGACACTTGAGGAAAAACGCTCGTCCGCCGCGCGCTCACGGTAAACTGGGACCATCTGTCACAGGAAGGTGAGCCATGAGCCAGCAGGATATTCCCCTGGATGCCGACGAGGTGATGATTTTCGCCGAGCGAATCGCCCAACTGCCGCCCGACGATGCCGGATGGGTTGGCCATCTGTTGCGCGAGTTGCTGCGCGCGCGCCGCCGTGAAGCGGAATTGCTGGCTGGCCAGGCGGCCAATGGACACGAGATGCCGAGACAGGAGGACACGCTGAACGATCAGCTGGCGCAGGTCGCCCTGGACACCGCCGCATGGCTGCGCACACTATGGGACGTGGGCTACATGGGAGCCGGCAACTTCCGATCGGAGCCCCGCTCGTCTTTCCCCTCGATCGACATCGAGGACGTCAGGAAGTCCTCGCTCTTTGCCCGTATCCGCCAGGGTAAACATGCCCTGCCCTTCCCGCCGCCGACGCGCCACGGACTACCATGGCATGGTCTGCTCGAGGACCCGGAACAGACGCAGCAGGTCGACGCCGAGATCATCCGTGACGAAAGTGGCCGGCCATTTGCGGCGATCATCGAGTGCTGCGCCGAATGGGACATCCTCGAAGAAACCCTGGCAGGTCAGGAGTTCATCGTCCAGCATCAGGGCAAGGGACCAACCTACCGCCTGCGCCTGGACGAAGGCATGGCGGGCGAACTCCGCCCGCAAGCGCCGAGTTCGACCTGTACCATCCGACAGCAGGAACGCGGCGGTTTTCACAGTTACACCCTCGAATGGCCGCTCCAGGATGGTCGCATGCAACTGGTCGCGCTCCGTGCGGCGACCTGGGAAAGGGCTGAATCAGAAGCCCAAGGCTGGCTGGCCACCAACCATCCGGAGCTTTACGGACAAATCCGCTTCGAACGCGCCGACGCGTGCTGATCCGTCCCCCCGCCACCGCGTCGCTGCCCGCGCCGGCCGACGACGCCCTGGCGTTCAGCGCGATGGCGAGCCGGTATATTGCCGGGCAGGTGGCTGCCGCTGGAGGCTGGATCGGCTTCGACCGCTTCATGGACCTCGCCCTCTACGCACCGGGCACGGGCTACTATTCAGGCGGTGCTCGCAAGTTTGGTGCGGCCGGCGACTTCGTCACCGCGCCGGAGCTTGGCCCGGCCTTCGCGCAAACCCTGGGCGCGCAGGTCGCACAACTGCTGTCGCTGAGCGCTCCGCAGATCATCGAGGTCGGTGCCGGAAGCGGTCTGCTGGCCAGCGACCTGCTGCTCGAACTCGAAGCGCGCGGCATGCTCCCCGCCGGCTACGCGATTCTCGAGCTGTCAGGCGAGCTACGTGCCCGCCAAAGGCAGACCATCGAAAACCATGCGCCACACCTGCTACCCCGGGTGAACTGGCTGGACCGGCTGCCCGAACGGTTCGCCGGACTGCTGCTGGCCAACGAGGTGCTCGACGCCATGCCGGCACATCTCGTGTCGTGGCAGGACGGGGCCATCCTGGAACGTGGCATCGTCGTCGCCGACGGCCGGTTCGCCTGGGACGATCGACCCGCCACTGGCGCACTGCTCGAACGCGCTCGAATGCTGGCCACCGAATGCGCAATCGAACCAGGCTATCTGAGCGAAATCGCGCTGATTGCACCTGCCTGGGTCGGGGAGTGGGCCGCCATCATCGAACGCGGGGCCCTGCTGCTGATCGACTACGGCTTCCCGCGGCACGAGTATTACCATCCGCAGCGTGACGCCGGCACGCTGATGTGCCACTACCGCCACCATGCACACGGCGAACCCTTCCATCTGCCTGGCTTGCAGGACATCACGGCACATGTCGACTTCACGGCAATCGTCGAAGCCGGCTGCGCGGCAGGTCTCGATCTCCTCGGCTACACCACCCAATCGACTTTCCTCTTCAACTGTGGCCTGACCGAGGTACTGGCGAGAACTCCGGTCAGCGACTCGCTGCGCTATCTGCCGCTCGCCAGCACGGTGCAGAAACTGGTCTCGCCGGCTGAAATGGGGGAACTGTTCAAGGTGATGGCGCTCGGCAAAGGCATTCACGAACCGCTGCTCGGCTTCACCCGCGGCGACCGCAGCGCATCCCTCTAACAGCCAGCCGAAGCAGCCTGGCCCGGCTCGCTTGCCAGCACCTGTCTGACCGCCGCCACGCGTGCTTCGTGCACCCGTGCCGGAATGCTTGTGCGGTCGTCGCAGCCGCGCGCAATCGTCGCCGCATCGACGCTGCGCAGCGCAGCCAGTGCCTGCCGCCAGAGTGGCGCTGCCGGGTAGGGCACGTCGTGCCAGCCAAGACGACCGTGAAAGTCACAGGCGCAGGCGGCGAGCAACTGTTCGAAACGCTCCGGCCGGCGCAGGGCATCGCTGCGCTCGAGCAGTCGAACGATGGTGACCGGGGCGAGTTCAGGCACCCGGTGAATGTCGCCATGGTAGCGCGCCACCAACAAGGCCAGGTCGCGGCAGTCGACCGGCACCTTGAGCCGCGCACAGACCTGCCCGACCAGTTCCACGCTGCGCGCCTCATGACCAGGATGACGTGGCAGATCGGCGGCGGCCGTCGTTCCCTTGCCCAGATCGTGCAGCAGCGCCGCCCAGCGCACCGGCAGAGGGTGGTCGCGCTGCGCCGACTGGTCGACAACCATCATCACATGCACACCGGTATCGACCTCGGGATGGTAATCGGCGCGCTGCGCCACGCCATGAAGGCGATCGATCTCGGGCAGCAGGCGGCCGAGTGCGCCACACTCGCGCAGCACGGCGAACATCCGCGACGGCTGTGCTTCCATCAGACCCCTGGCCAGTTCCTGCCAGACGCGTTCGGCAACCAGATGGTCGACTTCGCCGCCGCGCACCATCTGCTGCATCAGTGCAACGGTTTCCGGCGCAATGCTGAAATCGGCGAAGCGGGCGGCGAAGCGGGCCAGCCGCAGGATGCGCACCGGGTCCTCACCGAACGCCGGGCCAACATGGCGCAGAACGCGCGCTGACAGATCATCGACTCCGTGATAGGGGTCAATCAGCGAACCGTCGGCAGCCCGGGCAATCGCGTTGATCGTCAGATCACGGCGCGCCAAGTCCTCGGCCAGGCTCACCCCAGGCACTGCCTGAAAGGAAAATCCCTTGTAGCCGTGACCAGTCTTGCGCTCGATGCGTGCCAGCGCGTATTCCTCGTGCGATTCCGGGTGCAGAAAGACCGGAAAATCCTTGCCCACCTGCCTGAAGCCGCGCGCCAGCATCTCTTCCGGCGAAGCGCCGACCACGACGTAATCACGATCCTTGACCGGCAAACCGAGCAGCTCGTCGCGCACCGCCCCACCGACGGCAAAGATCTGCATGCGCGCTACCAGCGCCTAGCGTGGTTCGGCCAGCGCCGCTGCCTGCCATTCGCCCATCGCCGGCAGCGCCAGCATCGTCGCGCTCCAGGCCTGCGCCGCCGGCGGCAAACCGACATCGTAGGTGAGAAAACGCCAAACCACCGGCGCGTACATGGCATCGGCGATCGAGAAATCGCCAAACAGGAAAGGACCACGTGCGGCAAAACGGCTGCGGCAACTCTCCCAGATGGCTGCGATGCGCGCGATGTCGGCACCCAGCCCGGGGCCTCGCTCCTGACCGTGCCGCCTGGCGCGAAGGTCCATCGGCATCTGCTGGCGCAGGGCCAGAAAGCCGGAGTGCATCTCGGCGCTGATCGAGCGCGCCTCCGCACGGACGGTGCGCTCGGCCGGCCAGAGGACGGGCACCCGTTCGGCGAGATATTCACAGATGGCCAGTGAATCCCAGACGACCGTGCACTGCGTTGCCTCGTCGTCGATCAGGCAGGGCACCTTGCCGGAGGGAGAATGCCGACCGATCGCCTCCCTCGTGCCAGCCTGGTCGAGGCGAACCAGCCGCTCCTCGAAGGCCAGCCCCGCCTGTCTGAGGACCAGCCACGGCCGCAGGGACCAGGATGAAAAGTTGCGATCGCCGATGATCAGCGTCAGCATGGCGCGCGCGTGGCCGGCTGCTGAAATGGTTCAGCGGCCGGCACGGAAACGATGGCGGTCGAGGCGCAGTTGCGGAATCTCGGCCGGCGAGAGATAGGTCGGCGCCACGGCTTCAAGCGCCCTGGGCCGCCAACCGGGATAGTCGTGGGCTCCGTTGGTGACGCTGTCGACTTCCATCGAGCGCAGATTGTCGGGCGACAATGGCGGATTCGGCAACAGCCACATCACGCCGGCCTGCAGGTAGGCCCAGCCACCGCTCCCCAGATCGACGATCCAGGGCGACTTGCCGACCAGCCGAGCAGTGTAGTCGACCATCTCGCGCAGCGTATAGACCTTTGGTCCGCACAGGTCGTAGACCTGCCCGAAGGTGGCGGTATCCGTCAGGCAATCGCTGAAGGCGGTCGCCACGTCGCCGACGAAAACCGGCTGGAAACGCGCCGCACCGCCACCCAGCGGCAGGATCGGAAAGAGCTTGATCAGCCTGGCAAACAGGTTGAGGAAGGCATCGTCCGGCCCGAAGATCACCGACGGACGAAACACCGTGATATCGAGGTCGCGCATGGCGGCGCAGACCAGGGTTTCGCCCTCTCCTTTCGAGCACAGATACTCGGACGGGGCGTCGAGAGCAGCCTTCAGGGCACTCATGTGCACCAGGCGACGCACGCCACTCTGCCGCATCGCAGCGACGATCTTGCGCGGCAGATCGACATGTGCCGCCGCAAAGCCGGTACCGTAGGGCAGACGGGAATCCTTGTCGTGCAGAATCCCCACCAGATTGATGACCGCATCCTGGCCCTGCATCAGTTGAACAAGTGTCTGCGGATCATGGACGTTGGCCTCGACCATCGAAACCGTCGGCAACGTGATGAGTTTCTTGGTATTTTCACGATGACGGGTGGGGATGGTCACCCGCACCCCGCGTTCCGAGAGACGACTGGCAATCCAGCCGCCGACAAAACCACTACCACCGATCAACAACACGTTCGCGATTTCCATGGAATCCTACCGATGAAGAAGATTTCGGAAAAGCATCATTCTAGGGCAAATCGTCGCCCTTCGCTTCGCCGCCGGTACGTGGCGCGATCACGCCGAGCCGGGCCTTGAGCGTCTGCGGCTTGCCATCGAACAGCGCGGCATAATAGACCGAGTTGTTCATCACCTTCTTGACGTAATCCCGCGTTTCGCTGAACGGTATGGTCTCGGCGTAAATAGCCCCCTCCAGCGGGCGGTCGGCACGCCACTTGCGTGCGCGCCCCGGTCCGGCATTGTAGGCAGCCGAGGCAAGTACCGGGTGATTGTCGAGACTCTCGAGCACCAGGCGCATGTAGGTCGTTCCGAGCAGGAGATTGGTTTCCGGGTCGTTGACCCGGCCCTGGTTGAAATCCTTGAGACCGATCTTGTTGGCCACCCACTTGGCAGTGGCGGGCATCAGCTGCATCAGGCCGGAGGCCCCCACCTGTGACCTGGCGCTGGTGATGAAGCGGCTCTCCTGACGCATCAGGCCATACACCCAGGCATCGTCGAGCGCCTCCCGGCGCGCGGCCGGCCGCACCTGATCGCCGAAGGGCGCCAGATAGCGCAGGGAGTAGTCGTGTTCGTTGCGCGTGCGATCGGCTGCGGCAATCGCACGGTCGTAATTGCCGGCCCGCACGGCGATTTCGGAGGCGGCGAGGAGTTCGCGGTCGCTCATTCCGCGCAAGGTCCAGCTCCATTCCCGGACGCCCTCCGTACGCAGATTCAGGCGAAAGAAGGCCTGCGCCCGCTGCACTCCGGGAAGGGCGCCGACCTGCGCCATTTCCTCGCGGGTGGCCGCGGGCGCCTTCGGTGGTGTCATCGTCGTCCGGCCGAGTTCGTCGTTGGCCAGACTGCCGTAAAAGTCGGGCTGGCCGGCGATCCTGGCAAACAGCGCGTTGGCCTCATCGATACGCCCCCCGGCACGGTACGAGCGGCCCAGCCAGTAAACCCAGGCTGACTGGGCGGCCAAAGCGGGCGGCATCCGCTCGATGGTCGAGCGCACACTACCCCAGTCCTGTGCGCGCAAGGCGGCACGCACCTTCCATTCGGCCACCTCGTCGGACAACGCGGTGTCGCCTGCCTGGCGATACCACTCCATCGCCTCCGGCATGTGGCGCTGCGCCGCCTGCCGGGCAACCTGACTCCAGGCCCAGGCTTTCTCCCCGTTCTTCAGCGAGGGCGCGATCCGCTCCAACTGGTCGGCGGCGACACGTGGTTCGTTGCGCGCGATGCGCTGGATGGCCAGCGCGGCCAGTTCGCGTTGCATGCGACTGGCGGAAAAATCGCTCGGCAGTCTGATCAGCCAGGGCAGTGGCGTGTCGGCGACCGTCTGGGCGAGCTTCTTGTCCGGCGTCTGGCTGGCCGGCAGGTAATTCATCGTGTACAGGGCAGCGGGAATCCTGTTGGCCTCGAACTGGCGCCGAATGCGTAGCCAGACCGCCTCGGCCAGCACGCGTTTGTCAAGAATCAGTGCCTCGAAGATCGGATAACAGGACTCGGGCGGCTCGAGCAGACTCAGCCAGAGTGGCAAGGCATCATCCAGCACCCTGGCATCACCGCGTGCCCGCCGGCCCTGCAGCGCGTAGCAGGCGAGTTCCTGATCGGGCTGCAGGAGGCGTGGATATTCGGCCTCGAACGGCTCCCACTGCTGCTTGCGGGCAAGTTGCCGCAACCAGTCGCTGCGCAACTTCTCGGCGAGATAGGAGCTTTCGTGGCGATTCAGGAAGGCCTTGACCGCCACCGGCTCGCTCTCCTTGAGGTCGGGCAGCAATAACCAGTACTCGACGTAGGGTTCAAGCTCGTAGCCCTGCAATGCGGGAGCCAGTCGTTCGAGCTTGGCCCGATCGCCAATGCGGGCAGCTTCCCTGGCCGCCAGGAACTGGTCATCGACCGATTGCGCAAAGGCAGTGGCGGAGGCCACGAAGGGGGGGACGAGGACCAGGAAGAGAAGGAGGATGGTCTGACGGAACTTCATGATAAGCTGAATTTCTTGAAAAACACCACATTCGAGCATAACACATGGCCGGCAGCTTGATGCCTGGAATGGATGCCGCTGACCTCGCCGGCGACGGCCCGGTCGACCGGCGTGCGCTGCGCCGAACCCTGCTCGAACACCGGCTCGCCCTGCCCGCGGACGTCTACGCCCGCCATTCGGCGCGCATCTGCGAACTGCTGCAGACGGCCTTTCCGCAGCTCTCGGGCATGCGCGTCGGCTTCTGCTGGCCGTTCAGCAACGAACCGGACCTGCGGCCGCTGGTCGCCCGCTGGCACAGCCAGGGCCATCCCGCTTTCCAGGCATTGCTGCCCATCGTGCGCGAGCCGGGCGCAGCACTCGCCTTTCGCGCCTGGTCGCCGGACATGGTCATGCGGACCGACCGCTACGGCATCCCGGCGCCTGTGGCGGGCGGCTTCGTGCATCCCGAAGCGTTGCTCATCCCGGTCAACGGCTTTGATGCAGACGGCTACCGCATCGGCTACGGAGGCGGCTACTTCGACCGTACGCTGGCCGCGCTCGAACCACGGCCACTGGCCATCGGCGTCGGCTTTGAACTGTCCCGGCTCGACTCGATCCATCCGGCACCGCACGATCAGCCACTCGACGTGATGGTGACCGAGGCCGGCGTCTACCGGCGGCCCGCGTGAAACGGCCGCGGCGCGACCATCCCCATCGGGGCCGGTCTGCCGGCCAGGCGCACCGCCCGCACTCCCGCTCGATGGCAACCCCCGGCCCGGGGACCGCCGCTATAATCGGGCCTGCCCTGCCGGAAAGTCGTGATCCATGTCCGATCTGCTCGCCAATCTCAATGCGCCACAACTCGCCGCGGTCACCCTGCCGCCGCAACATGCGCTGATCCTTGCCGGCGCCGGCAGCGGCAAGACGCGCGTACTGACGACGCGCATCGCCTGGCTGATCTCGACCGGCCAGGTCGGAGCGCCGGGCATTCTGGCGGTGACCTTCACCAACAAGGCGGCCAGGGAAATGCAGGCTCGCCTCGCGGCGATGCTGCCGATCAATACGCGCGGGATGTGGATCGGCACCTTCCACGGCCTGTGCAACCGCCTGCTGCGCGCCCACCACCGGGAAGCCGCTCTGCCGGCGCAGTTCCAGATCCTCGATGCGGCAGACCAGCTGGCGGCGATCAAGCGCCTCATGAAGGCGCTCCAGATGGACGACCAGAAGTATCCACCGCGCGAGCTGATGCATTTCATCAATGCGCACAAGGAACAGGGCATCCGTGCTGCGCGGGCGGAAGCCTACGACCACTACACCAGCCGCCGGGTCGAGTTCTATCGCGAGTATGAAGCACAGTGCCAGCGCGAAGGTGTGGTCGACTTCGCCGAACTGCTGTTGCGTTCCCACGAGCTCCTGCAGCGCAACGAACCGCTCTGCCGGCACTACCAGGCGCGCTTCAGACACATCCTGGTCGACGAATTCCAGGACACCAACCGCCTCCAGTACGCCTGGCTGAAACTGCTCGCCGGGCGCGGCAGCGTCTCCCCGCCGGGCGACGGGGCCTGCCTGTTCGCCGTGGGCGACGACGACCAGTCGATCTACGCCTTTCGCGGCGCCGAGATCGGCAACATGCGCGACCTGCAGCGCGAATTCGAGCTGTCCAGCGTGATTCGCCTGGAACAGAACTATCGTTCGCATGGCAACATCCTCGACGCGGCCAACGCACTGATCAAGCAGAATCGTGGACGCCTCGGCAAGAACCTGTGGACCGAGGCGGGCGCCGGCGAGCCGATACGGGTCTTCGAGGCGTATTCGGACGCCGACGAAGCACGCCTGATCGTCGAGGAGCTGGCGGAACTGGTGCGCGATGGTGTCACACGCCAGCACATCGCCCTGCTCTACCGGTCGAATGCTCAATCACGGATCCTCGAACATCAGTTGTTCACCGCGGCGATCCCCTACCGTGTGCACGGGGGGCTGCGCTTCTTCGATCGGCAGGAGATCAAGCACGCGCTCGCCTACCTGCGGTTGCTCGCCAATCCGGATGACGACACCGCCTTCGCCCGGGTGGTCAATTTCCCGACCCGCGGCATTGGCGCGCGCAGCATCGAGGCCCTGCAGGAAACGGCCCGTGCCGCCAACTCCAGCCTCTACAACGCTGCCGCCAGTGTTGCCGGAAAGGCCGGCAGCACGGTCGCCCGCTTCGTCCGCCTGATCGAAACACTGCGCCGCGAGACGACGGACCTGCCCTTGCCCGAAGTGATCGGCCACGTCATCGACCAGAGCGGCCTGCGCCAACACTACCTGACCGACAAGGAAGGCCAGGATCGGCTGGAGAACCTCGATGAACTGATCAACGCGGCCACCACCTTCGTGCATGACGAATCCGGCCAGCCGGGCGACGAACCGGCCCCGGCCGATGGCGGCCCGCTCGCCGCCTTCCTCGCCCACGCCTCGCTGGAAGCCGGCGAGCACCAGGCTGGCGAGGGCGAGGAGGCGGTGCAACTGATGACCGTGCATGCTGCCAAGGGGCTCGAATTCGATGTCGTCTTCATCACCGGGCTCGAGCAGGGTCTTTTCCCGCACGAGAATGCGGCGCAGGAGCGCGACGGACTGGAAGAGGAACGCCGGCTGATGTATGTGGCGGTCACCCGGGCCCGCCACCGGCTCTACCTCAGCCACGCACAGACGCGCCTGCTGCACGGGCAGACCCGCTATTGCCTGCCCTCGGCCTTTCTCGACGAACTGCCGGCAACGCTGCTGCGTCGGGTCAATCGCGCCGCCGGCGTGGAACACCGCCCGGCAGCCGGCACCACCGGCTGGCAGCAACCGGCGCCCGCCGCCGGCGGTCTGCGCATCGGCCAGAACGTACGCCATGCCAGGTTTGGCCTCGGCGTCATCGTGGCGAACGAGGGCGCCGGGCCCGAAGCTCGGGTGCAGGTCAATTTTGGCGCCAGCGGCATGAAGTGGCTGGTGCTGGAGTACGCCCGGCTGACGCCGGCCTGAATGCGCCGGCGGCGAAGCTCCCGCTGCGCCGGGAGAACGTCTGTGGAGAGACGAGCCCGGTTGCTCACCGAGCATGTGGATAAGCCTGTGGACCATCCCTCGGTAAGCAGGTCAAGTGGCAGGCAGCAAAGGTTTTTTTGCGCTTGCCTAGAAAGCGGGCGGCGCACTAGACTGTCGTGTCAGCCGAGGAGAGGAGATTGCCATGCCGTTCGCCATTCGCATTCATCGTACAGGTGGTCCCGAGGTGCTGTGCTGGGAGGAGGTCGACGTGGCCGAACCGGCGCCCACCGAGGCGCGCGTGCGCCATCACGCCGTCGGCCTCAACTACATCGATACTTATCATCGCAGTGGCCTTTACCCCCTGCAACTGCCGAATGGCCTGGGCCTCGAAGCGGCCGGCGTGGTCGAGGCGGTCGGCGCCGAAGTCAGCGATCTGCGCCCTGGTGATCGGGTGGCTTACGCCGGTGGTCCGGTCGGCGCCTACAGTCAGGTACGCTGCCTGCCGGCCGACCGCCTGCTCAAGCTGCCGGAGGCGATCGGCTTTCCGCAGGCGGCGGCGATGATGCTGCAGGGGCTGACCAGCGCCTATCTGCTGCGCCGAACCTATCGCGTGCAGCCTGGGGACACCGTGCTGATCCATGCCGCCGCCGGCGGGGTCGGCCTGATCGCCTGCCAGTGGGCCAAGGCGCTTGGCGCGACGGTGATCGGAACCGTATCCAGCGCGGCCAAGGGAGAACTGGCGCGCGCGCATGGCTGCGATCACGTGATCGACTACACGCGCGAAGACTTTCCGCGCCAGGTCCGCCAGATCACGGCCGGCGAAGGCGTCGCGGTGGTGTACGACGGCGTCGGCAAGGACACCTTTGCCGGCTCGCTCGACAGCCTGCGAACCTGTGGCATGCTGGTCAGTTTCGGCAACGCGTCCGGTCCGGTACCACCGTTCGACCCGTTGCTGCTGTCACAGAAGGGATCGCTCTTCCTGACCCGTCCGACGCTGATGCACTACACGGCGCGGCGTGCCGACCTAGTCGCGCTAGGTGCCGACCTGTTCGCCATGGTCGGCTCGGGCAGGTTGCGGATCGAGGTCAATCAGACCTACCCGCTGACCGAAGTAGCCAACGCCCACCGTGACCTCGAAGCACGCAAACACACCGGATCGACGATCCTGCTGCCCTGATGGAGCGTCTGCGTGCCCGCCTGGTAGCCCTGCGCTTCATGCTGGCAACGGCATGGCCGATCATCCTGATCACGCTCATCGGCCTGGTCGTGGCCTACCAGTTCGTCGCGCCCGAGCCACCCCGACGCATCGTCATCAGCACCGGCAGTGAAGCCGGCGCCTACCATGCCTACGCCCAGCGCTATGCCGCGCTGCTGGCGGCCAAAGGAATCACGCTCGAGATCAGGACGTCGGCCGGTTCGCACCAGAACCTGGAGCGTCTGGAGAAGGGCGAGGCGGACGTCGCCTTCGTGCAGGGCGGCATCCTGGCGCGGCCGCCCAGCGAAGACGACGAAGATCCCGGCCCGCTGCGTTCGCTGGGCAGTGTGTCCTACGAACCGGTGTGGGTGTTCTACCGCGGCGAGCAGCGCGTTGATAAGCTCTACCACCTCGCTGGTCGACGCATTGCCGTCGGTCAGGATGGCAGCGGCATACGTGGTCTGGCGCTGCAGTTGCTCGAAGCCAACGAGATCAAACCGGATAACCCCGACCTGCTGCCGCTGGCCGGCCTGAACGCCGCCGAAGCGCTGCAGCGGGGCGAGATCGACGCGACCTTCATCGTCGCCGCGCAGGAAGCACCGGTCGTGCAGGTGCTGTTGCGTTCGCCGGGCCTGCGCGTGGTCAGTTTCAGTCAGGCCGACGCCTACCTGCGCCGCTTCCCCTTCCTGTCGAAGATCGTGCTGCCGCGCGGGGTCGTCGACCTGGTACGTGACCTGCCGCGGCGCGACACCGTGCTGCTGGCCACCACGGCCAATGTTATCGTCCGCGAGGACCTGCATCCGGCACTGGTCAGCCTGTTGCTGCAGGCGATGACCGAGGTCAACGGCAAGGGCGGCTTCTTTCAGCGGGACGGCGAGTTTCCCGCCTACAAGGATCAGAGCTTCCCGCTGTCGAGCGACGCGGCGCGCTACTACAAGTCCGGACCACCCTTCCTGCAGCGCTACCTGCCGTTCTGGCTGGCCGTGCTGGTCGAACGTCTGTTCGTGATGATCCTGCCGCTGGTCATGCTGTCTTTGCCGCTGCTCAAGTTCGCACCGTCGATCTACAGTTGGCGCGTGCGCTCGAAGATCGTCCGCTGCTACGCTGATCTGAAGTTCCTCGAGAACGAGGTGCGTCGTCGCTACGACCCGGCGCAGCACCAGGAATACGCGGCCAGGCTCGCACGCGTCGAGGAAAGGGCCAGCACGCTGAATATTCCGCTGGCTTTCAGCGATCTGCTTTACACTTTGCGCGAGCACATCAACCTGGTCCGTGACGAGCTGCGCAGTCTCGCCACGAATCATGAAAAGGACGATAAACAATGAAATCCTTTCTGATTGCCAATCCGAAGGGGGGTTCGGGCAAATCGACGCTGGCCGTCAACCTGGCCGGTCATCTGGCACGCAGCGGCCAGCGCGTGATGCTCGGCGACGTCGACCGCCAGCAGTCTTCGCGCGAATGGCTGCGCCTGCGACCGTCGATCCTGCCGACCATTCGCAGTTGGGAAATCGAACCGGGAAAGACCGCCAAACCGCCCAAGGGCACCACCCACGTCATCCTCGACACGCCGGCTGGTCTGCACGGCAAGGCGCTCGATACGGTTGTCAAGCAGGTCAACCGGGTCCTCGTACCGGTACAACCGTCGCTCTTCGACATTCTGGCGACGCGCCACTTTCTCGATGTGCTGCTCGAGGAGAAAGCGGTGCGCAACGAACAGGCGTTCGTCGCCGTGGTCGGCATGCGCGTCGATCCGCGCACCCGGGCGGCGGCCGAACTCGAGCGTTTTCTCGCCCAGTACGAC
>NZ_JAEUOL010000180.1 GCF_016789985.1 Accumulibacter sp. | reverse complement strand
CCGGCCTCGCGCGGAATCTCCCATTCCTGCCAGGTTTTTTTGAGCAATTCTTGCAGTCGACCGCGCAAGGGTTCCAGTTTTTCCTGCCACTGGTCCCAGATCACGTCGATCTCGGCATTGTTGGCGATGGACTTCAGCGTGATGTGCGGCACGCGCTCATAGACGAAGCCGTGGCGGATGTTGCCGTGGGTCGGCTGCGAACTCGGCGCCGTGCGCGTGACTTCGGCCTCCTTGATCTGGCCCTCACGGGAATCGGCGAGCAGGTAGAAGGGATAGCGCGCCCCCATGATGCGGGCACGGGCCAGCGCCAGCGCGACGCGAGAGGTGTCGATGGTGATCCAACGGCGGCCCCATTGCTCGGCGACGGTGGCGGTGGTGCCGGAACCACAGGTCGGATCGAGGACGAGATCGCCGGGGTCGGTGGACATGAGGATGCAGCGCTCAGCAAGCCGGGAGTTACTCTGGACTACGTAAACTTTGTCCTTTCCAGCCCCTCCAGAAGTATCGCTCCATACGCTTGGAAGCGAACGAACCGAAAAATCGCTCGCGCACCGCTTGTATCGCACCATCGATTTTTGGGGGATTAGTCGGTCAGCTTTACCTACGCGAATTGCGCCTTCTCGTTTGACCTTCCAATGATTGCCGGGCTTTGGCTTGAAGGTTCTTCCTTGAACATTGAGGTCGAAGTCACCATCTATTCGGAGGCCATCCGACTGCATTTGATCAGCGATAAATTCTTCTGCGTAATCGGGACGTTCAATGTAGAGTTGCCGATACTTCGCGTTTTGAGTATTTTTTGAGAACCACAATATGTGATTTGAGATGTTGTCGATAAATTTATCTTGGCGGCCACTTGTGGTTACGTAGTTGATTGACGAAACAAAATTCTCATCCCCAAACACCTCATCCATCACCGCCCGAACGCGATGAACATTCTCGTCGCCGATCTGGACAAAGATCGACCCCGAGTCTGTCAGCAGGTCGCGCGCCACGGTGAGCCGGTCGCGCAGGTAGGTCAGGTAGCTGTGGATGCCGTCGCGCCAGGTATCGCGGAAGGCCTTGACCTGTTCCGGCTCGCGGGTGATATGGTCGGCTTTACCATCTGTCACGCTGCGGCTGGTGGTTGACCACTGGAAGTTGCTGTTGAATTTGATGCCGTAGGGCGGATCGAAGTAGATGCACTGCACCTTGCCGCGCAGCCCTTCGCGTTCGGCGAGGCTGGCCATGACCTGCAGGCTGTCGCCGAGGATCATGCGGTTGGTCCAGTTCTGGTCGTGCTGGTAGAACTCGGTCTTGTCGGCATCCCTGGGGATGCCGTTGAAGTCGGCGAAGAGGTCGGGCGTCATTTGCCCCTGCTCGTGCTCGCGTTCCTTCGATTCGCGCAGCAGCTCGTCGATCAGCGCCTTGGGGTGCACCTTCTCCTGAATGTAGAGCGGCGGCGCGTGGACGACGAGGTCGGACCAGTCCTGCTCATCCTTGCCGCGCCAGACCAGTTGCGGGTCGAGATCGGTGTTGCGCGGGTAGCGCACCTGCCTGGGGTTCTTCTGCGCGTCGTCGAGCACCGACTGGTATTCGGCGGTGGGGATGTTCCTGCGCTTGGCGTCGTCGTGGGTGATGGCGTCGACGCCTTTGGGCGCGGAGGATTTGGCCATTTCAGGGTTCTCCGGTGGGCGGCGCTTCGCCGGTCAGAATGCGGTACAGCGCTTCGTTGATGTAGTAATTGGAACGGCCAATTTTCAACTTTCTCAGCAGGCCACCGGCGACCAGCGCGTCGAGGTAGCGCGTTGCGGTCAGGCGCGAAACTTCGAGGTCACGTTGCAGGAAGTCGATCTTGGTGTAAGGGTGTGAGAACAGGTTGTTGATGAGGTCCTGGCTGTAGAACTTGTAGCCGTCGCGGATGCGGTGTTTGTAGTCCATCAGCGCGGATTTGATGGCCTGGATGGCGGCGATGCCGTCGGTGGCGGTCCGCTCGACCGCGCCCAGCATGTAGAGCACCCATTGTTCCCATTGGTCGCGTTCGCGCACGCCTTGCAGCAGCGCATAGTAGTCAGCCTTGCTGCGGACGATGGCGCGGCTCAAATACAGCACGGGCGTGTCCAGCAGACCTTCCTTGACCAGGTACAGCACATTGAGGATACGCCCGGCGCGGCCATTGCCGTCGTAAAAAGGGTGGATGCTTTCAAACTGGTGATGAATCAGCGCCGTCTTGACCAGCGGGTCGGCGGCAAACAAATCGTCGTCGTTGATGAACCTTTCCAAATCGGCCATCAACTGCGGCAGCCGTTCCGGCGAAGGTGGGGTGTAGACCACGTCGCCCGCGCCGTTTTTCAACACCGTGCCGGGCACTTTGCGCAACCCGGCGCGGTTTTTTTCCAGTTCGGACTGGATTTCGACGATGTGATTGCCGGTGAGCAGGCCGGAGCCGCGCACGGCCTCGAAGCCGACGCGCAGGGCCCGGTTGTAGCGCGCCACTTCCTTGGCTGCCGGGCTGGTGGCCGCGTCCTGCGCCGTTTCGCGGAACAGTTCGTCATGGGTGGTGACGATGTTTTCGATTTCGGAGCTGTCCTTGGCTTCCTGCAAGCCCAAGGTGCTGATGAGGATGTTCTGGTTGGGCATGGACGCGGCCACGCCCTTGAATTCGGCCAGCGCGCGGTGCGCCGAAACCAGCCGCTTGAGGATGGCGGGCGTCTCGAAGCGAGCTGGGTCTAGATGTTCCAGAGCTTGCAGGGGCGGGAATATGTTCACGAAAGAACGGTTTCCTTAACTAAGCAATCAAAATCTGTATAGATGTTGCCATTTTCTATACATGTTTTGGCGACATGTATAGAAATGGCGGGTTTCATAGGGCGACGCCCGCCAGCATCTTGTCGAATTCCGCTTTGACCTTCCTGGCGAAGTCATCCTGCATCTGGAACACATCCGTGAACTCGGCGAAGGCCCAGCGCCCATAGGTGCCGAGGTGATTGACGCTGGGCACCCAGTAGGTGTCCATGGTCGATTTCTTTTCCCTGGCGTCCTCGCGCCGGTAGCCCTTGATCTCGACGACCAGCCGCAACGGGTCGTCCGGCCCCTTGCCATCGTCGACCAGCACGATGAAGTCGGGCAGGTATTTGCGCGTTTCCGAGCCGTAGCGGTAGGGCACCTCGAAGCCGAGGCCGTGGTTCTTGACGTAGGCACGCACCCTGGGGTGCGCTTCGGCGACACGGCAGAATTCGCCCTCCCAGTCGCTGTCGAGGACGACCCAGTTGATGTGGCAGTGCCGGGAACTGGTCTGCCAGCGGTCGGCCCTGGAGGTGTTGAAGCGAACATGCCGCGTCGAGCCGCTGGGGTTGTAGGGGTCGAGCAGCGCCTTGATCGGCCGTTCGCCGAGAAACTGCCGGGTGATGGCGGCGGTGATCCGGTTGCAGGCCATGTCGGCCAGTTGCAGATACCTGAGCTGGGCCGGATAGGTTCCCCCCTGGCACTTGAGATAGTGGTCCAGCCACTCCTTGACGATGCGCTTGAGCTGGCCGAACAGGTGCAGCCTGGGTTCCTCGCCGGGGTCGCGCCACTTGGTGTAAAGCAGCCGCTGGGTGAGATGGAAGAGCAGAGTGGATGAACGCACGTCGCCGAGATGGGCGACCGTGAGATTGACGCCCTCGCCGATGATGCCTTCGTTGCGCGTTTCGCAAGGGCCGACCAGATCGGGGTTGAGGATCAGTTCCGAGTCGTCGGTGAACCTGGCGGTGAGCCGCTCATCCGGCAATTCGACGCGATAGCCTTCGACCCGCGGGAAGGTGATTTCGAGGGCGTCGCGCTCGGGACGAATGGCCTTGACCTGCACGGTTGGAGGCGGCGGCTGCGGCTTGGCGATGACGGGCTTGGCGGTGAAGTCGAAGGGGATGCCGAAGACGTCGGCGTATTCGACGTTGAACAGACCTTCCTCGTTGAGTTCGTAGGACTGGCGGCGCAGGGCGCGGCCGATCACCTGTTCGCACAGGAGTTGCGTGCCGAAGGCGCGAATGCCCAGAACGTGGGTGACGGTATTGGCGTCCCAGCCCTCGGTGAGCATCGCCACCGAGACCACGCAGCGGATCGAGCCGCCGAGCTGCCCGGCCTTGCCGACGGTGTTCATGACTTCGCGCAGCAGTTCCTGATCAGTGATGTTGTCGCCGGCGCGGGGATCACCGGTGCGTTCGACAATCTCGCGGCGGAAGCGCTCGATCTCGTCGGCGGCCATGTCGCGGAACTTGGCGTCGAGCGCGTCACCGGCCTCGAGCTGTTCGCTGTCGATCAATAGGGTGTTGGGGCGCGGCAGCGGGTTGCCGGTGGTTTCGTCGAAGTTGCGGAACAGTGGCAGGCGACCGTTCTCAAGTCTCGAGGTGCCATTGTCGTTCCTGCGCTGGAAGCCGGAAATGAAGTCGTAAACGAGCTTCGAGATGGCGGTGTTCTGGCAGACGATGATGAAGCACGGCGGCACCTTGATCCCGGCATCCTGCCAGAGCTTGTAGGTCTTCTCGTAGTGGCCGTAGAGCGCTTGCAGCGCGGTTTGCAGCCGGGTCGGCAGCTTGAGCGGGTCGAGTTCCTGGTTCGACCCGCGCCCTTTTTTGGGCATGTCCTTGCGGATGTTTTCCCACAGGTTGCGGAAAACCGGCAGTTCGTCGCCGGGGATGTTTTCCGCTACTGGGACGCGCGGCAGCTTGACGATGCCGCACTCGATGGCATCCATCAGCGAGAAGTCGCTCATCGTCCACGGGAACAGCGTGCCCTCGGCGTAGCCCGAGCCACTCAGGAAGAAGGGCGTCGCCGACAAATCGATGACGCGGGCGAGACCGAGCTTGCGGTTGACGGCCTCGAGGCCGGAAATCCAGAGGCGTGCCGCTTCGTTGTCCTTTTTCGCCTGCGCCTTGGCGTCCCGCAAATCCTGCCCCGTCAGCGGATTTCCGCTGCCGTCAACGAACTCCGAGTCATCGGCAGGTCTTTCGCGGTAGCAGTGGTGCGCTTCGTCGTTGATGGCAAGGATGTTTTTCATGCCCATCAGGTCCGGCATCACCCGCTGGAGCATTTGCCCTTCGTTCTCGGTGGTGACGATCTCGTCGCCGCTGCGGCCCTTGAGCAGTTGCCGCCCGCCCTTGGCAATGTCGATGCGCTCGCGCAGCTTGAAGGCGTGGTAGTTGGTGATGACGATCTTGGCGCGGCCCATGTCGTCGAGCAGGTCGCCCGGCACCAGTTCCCGTTCCTTGTAGTAGCTGTCGGGGTCGTTGGGCTGCAGGACGCGCAAGCGGTCCTTGATGGTGAGGCCCGGCGCGCAGATCAGGAAGCCGCGCGTGAATTGCCTGGCTGTCGGGCGGCGCACCGCGTTGATCGTCTGCCAGGCCATCAGCATGGCCATCACCGTGGTCTTGCCCGCCCCCGTGGCCAGCTTGAGCGCCAGTCGCATCAACTCGGGGTTGGCGTCCTTGTTGGCTGCCACCAGAGGGTCGAGAAGGCGCTTGCCGTGCCTGGTGGCGGGAGCGACCTCGGTCAGCCAGATCGCCGTTTCGACGGCCTCGACCTGGCAAAAGAAGGGGCGAACGCCGCTGAAGCCGTGATGACGCCAGTGCTGGAGCAGCCGGGCGGTCTCGGGGGTGACCTGCCACTGGCTCGGATTCGGGAGCGCGCGCCACGTGTCGACGTGATTGCGCACCTCGTTGATGATCGAGGTCGGGTCGTACTGCTGCGCCTTGGTGGATAAGCCTTCGCCCTCGTCGAAGAGGAAGCCTTCCTGCCTGGGCGTCGTTTTCTGCTTCTTTGGTTTGGGTATCGGGGTGATGAACTCGGCGCGGCGACGCGATTCCAGAATCTGCTGTGTTGGCTGGCCAGAAGCGTCCAGCTCCCAGTGCTGCGAAGGCCGCGCATACGGTGAGTTCAGAATCGGGTGATCGAAGAACGGGTTCGACATGGCGATGGCCTACAGGTGAGCGCGTATGTTGTTGTTTTTTTGGGATGCTGGGCATTGTCCGCCAAATGCCCGGCGATAACCATCAATTATGCATCTTCGATGATTTGCTCCATCGTTGTTGGCTTCGATTCTTTGGTCGGAGAGCACGATTTTTCTGCGCGCCATTCCGCAAGCACGGGTTGTTGCGGATCGGCGGCAGATGCCGTTCCCGATGAAGCTCGGGCTGCACCAATCAAGCGGATGTTGCTGTGCGGGAGTTTGTCACGACCTGAAGAGTGGGGAGGTAGCTTGCCGCGAACGTGACGAATGGAATTTCGTCGAATCGGCCAAATCTTGCTGAACTGAAAAACTTTGCCACTGGCGTCGCCGAGATATTGTTTGTCGGGCGGCACGACTTGGACACACGAACATTGCTGGCCACGCATCTCTCCAGCTTGGGAAAATGCCCGACTAGCTATCGATTTAACAGCGGATTCTGCCGCAAAAACCAGAAGAGCATCGACATAAACCGGTAACGGTATACGACGTATTTCCTGATAGGCACCGTATGGATACTGCATTGTGACACCATTAGACATAATCGCATGCTATCGCGAGCGTCACCTGGCCTTTGCCGACGTCGCGAAGTGGACGTTGTGCCTGGCGCCGGGAAGCCCTGGATCTCCCGGCAAGTACGGCAAAGTCAGCGCTCCTCGCGACTCGTCCGCCCTTGCGCCAGCTCACGCAGGATCCGTGCCGCCGACCAGACCATCAGGGCGATGCCGGCGGCAGCGGTAAGCACGGCGCTCGGCGTGCTGGTCGGGAAACCCGGGATGAACAGTGTTTCGCCCCGGACCAGCCACATCAGCCCACTGGCAAAAACGAGCATTCCGGCGGCATCGCACAGCGCATAGAGCATCACCTTCGGGGTGATCCGCGGGTGTTGCGGGCGATTCATGCCGCCGGCTGCTACTTGACGCGCATGCCGGGCTGCGCGCCGGCGTCGGGTGAGAGCAGAAAAATGCCGGGGGTCTGACCGTCGGAGTCCGCGGCGGCGAGGATCATTCCCTCGGACATGCCGAACTTCATCTTGCGTGGTGCCAGATTGGCGACCATCACGGTCAGTCGACCGACCAGCGCCGCCGGATCGTAGGCGGCCTTGATGCCGGCAAAGACCTGCCGCGTACCCAGCGAACCGATATCGAGCAACAGGCGGACGAGCTTGTCTGCCCCTTCGACCCGCGTCGCTTCGCTGATGCGGGCAATGCGCAGGTCGACGCGCATGAAATCTTCGATACTGATGTGCGGCCCGGCGGCGGTAGCGACAGCGGCCTGGGCGCTGGCAATCGCCGCCGCCTTCTCCTGGTGTTCGGCGTGCTTCTGCGGTGCAGCCTGCGGGGTCGCCTCGAGCGATTCGCGGTTGGCCGCCAGCAACGCATCGACCTGTTTCTTGTCCACTCGCGTCAGCATGTGATGGTAAACGTTGATCGCATGCCCGGCCGCGAGGACCGTGGCGCCGTCGTCCCAGACCAGTGGTGCGACGTTGAGAAAGGCTTCGGCCTTGGCGCCAAGCGCCGGCAACACCGGTTTGAGGAGAATGACGAAGAGACGGAAGAGGTTGAGGGCGTTGCTGCAGGCTGCCTGCAGTTCGCTCTCGCGGCCCGGATGGCGCGCCAGCTCCCACGGCTTGACGCTGTCAACGTACTGATTGGCGAGATCGGTGAGGGCCATGATCTCGCGGATCGCCTTGCTGAATTCGCGGGCTTCGTAATGGTCGGCGATCGCCGCCCGGCGATCGCGGATCGCCTGAATCGCCGGCAGCGATTCGTCGCAGGTACACAGGCGGCCGGCGAAGTTCCGGGCGATGAAGCCGGCCGAACGGCTGGCAATGTTGACGAACTTGCCGACCAGATCGGAGTTGACGCGGGCAATGAAGTCGTCGAGGTTGAGGTCGATGTCCTCCATCGAACCCGCCAGCTTGGCAGCATAGTAGTAGCGCAGCCACTCCGGGTCGAGTCCCTGGGCCAGGTAGCTTGCAGCGGTGATGAAAGTGCCACGCGATTTGGACATCTTGGCGCCGTCGACGGTCAGGAAGCCGTGCGCAAAGACCTTGGTCGGCGTGCGGTAGCCGGCATGTTCGAGTTCCGCCGGCCAGAACAGCGCGTGAAAGTAAAGAATGTCCTTGCCAATGAAGTGATACAGCTCGGCGCCCGACTGCGGTTGCCAGTACTCGTCGAAATCCAGCCCTTCCTTGGCGCAGAGGTTCCTGAAGGCACCCATGTAGCCGATCGGCGCGTCCAGCCAGACGTAGAAATACTTGCCCGGCGCGCCGGGAATCTCGAAGCCGAAGTAAGGCGCGTCACGCGAGATGTCCCAGTCGGTCAGCAGGTTCTCGTCGGCGTTACCGAGCCATTCCTGCAGCTTGTTGGCCGCTTCGTGCTGCAACCGGCCTTCGGCCTGCGTCCAGCGACGCAGGAAGCTCTGGCAGCGCGGATCGGAGAGACGGAAGAAGAAATGTTCCGATTGGCGCAGTTCCGGCCGGGCACCGGACACCGCCGAATACGGATTCTTCAGTTCATTGGCCGTATACGCCGCGCCGCAGCTCTCGCAGTTGTCGCCATACTGGTCGTGCGCACCGCACTTCGGGCATTCGCCCTTGATGAAGCGGTCGGGCAGGAACATCTGCTTCAAGGGGTCGTAATACTGCTCGATGATACGCGTTTCGATCAGCCCGGCGGCCTGCAGACGGGCGTAGATTTCGTTGGCGCAGGCTTGTGTCTCGGGCGAATGAGTCGTGTAGTAGTTGTCGAACCCGACGTGAAAACCGGCGAAGTCGCGCCGATGTTCGTCATGGACGCGGCCGATCAGCGCCTCCGGGGTGATGCCCTCCTTTTCGGCGCGCAGCATGATCGGCGTGCCGTGCGTGTCGTCGGCACAGACGTACCAGCACTGATGCCCGCGCATTTTCTGAAAACGCACCCAGATGTCGGTCTGGATGTATTCGACCAGATGACCGAGGTGGATTGCGCCGTTGGCATAGGGCAGGGCGGAAGTGACCAGAATCTTGCGTGTCATTGGTGGGGGCACCATGCGGGCAAAACAGGCATTCTACCAAAGCACGGTCTGGCCGGGCCGCCTTGGCGGGGATGCCGACGAATCACCGCTCAAGCCGCCTGTCGAAAGCTCAGCTTGATGCACTGACCGCCGAGCAACCGGTGATCGCCGGCCTTGAGCAGCCGCACGCCGTGGTAACGCAGGCGGTCCGGCCACCCCGGACCAGTGCGTCGCCGTGCTTCAGGCCGACCGGAATCGTCGGCGCCGACCGCCGCATGCCGCCGAGCAGAAAGACCGCCGGCAGACCAAGTGATACGGCAACGATCGGCGCGTCGAAATCGCGCTCGCTCCGGTCCTGGTGCAGGGACAGCCGGCTCCCCCGACCGATAGCGGTTGATCAGACAGGTGTCGGGCTCGCGGCCGGGGAAGCCGGCGTCTGCCGCGGCCGTCCGGGCCAGTCGCAGAAATGACTGTGGCAGCGGCGGCCAGGGGCAAACACTTTGCGGATCGATCCGATCGTAGCGATAGGCTGCCTCGTCGGATAGCCAGCCGAGCCGGCCGCAGTTGCTCATCGCCACCGACATGCGAAAACCGCCCGCTCTGTCCGCATGTGGCGAAACGGTGTCCGTTCGATGACCTGCTGCAGGTCGGCGAGCAGTGTCGTCGCCATCGCCGTCGCGAAACCATGCAGCAGCACCGTTCCCGCGCCAAGGTGCTGTGGCCGGCTTTCGCCGGCACCGTACACCGCGCAGAGGTCGCCGTTCATGATCGAACCGGCCAGGGTTCACGGCAGGTCGATGGCGCACCGTTCGGCAACCGGTTCGCTGCCAGCACCGGGTTGTCCGGCGGCCTCGCGGGCAAGCAACATGCGCTTGCGCTCGACGCCCCAGCGATAACCGGCAAGGCTGCCGTCCAGGCGCACGACGCGATGGCAGGGAATGGCCACGGCCAGACTGTTGGCGGCACAGGCGCCGGCCACCGCGCGTACCGCACCGGGTGACCCGATGCGTTGCGCGATCTCGCCATAGCTCGTCGTCTGACCGGCCGGGATGTCACGCAATGCCTGCCATACCCGCTGCTGGAAAGCGGTGCCGCGAATGTCCAGCGGCAGGTCGTGTGCTCGCCCGGGCATTTCGACCAGTCCGACCACGCGTGCCACCAGTTGCTCGAAAGCAGTGTCACCGCCAATCAGTCCGGCGGCCGGGAAGCGATCCTGCAGATCACGCGCCAGAGCTTGCGGATCATCGCCGAGCAGGATGGCGCAGACGCCTCGCGCACTCTGCGCGACGAGAATCGAGCCGAGCGAACACTCGCCGATGGCAAAACGGATCACGACATTGGCGCCACCGGCACGCAAGTCGGAGGGGGTCATGCCGAGGATCCGGCCCGCCTCGTCGTAGAAGCGGCCACTCGAATTGTAGCCGGCACCATAGATCGCTGCGGTGACCGTCGTGCTGGCCTGCAGTTCCTGGCGAACACGCCGCGCGCGCTGTGCCGCGGCATAGGCTCTCGGGGTCAGTCCGGTCACCTCCTTGAACAGACGGTGCAGGTGATGGGCGCTGATTCCCGCTCGCTCCGCCAGTGCGGCAAGCGTTGGTAGTTGTTCGGCGGTTTCGAGGTGGCGGCAGAGTTCGGTGATCGTCAGCACGTGTTGTGTCGCCAGCGACCGGGCATCGGGCGCACAACGTCGGCAGGGACGAAAACCTGCCGCCTCGGCCTCGGCCGGATTCGCATGGAAGAGCACGTTCTCCGGTTTGGGGCGGCGCGACGGACAGGTCGGCCGGCAGTAGACGCCGGTGGTCAGCACCGAATAGACGAAAACGCCGTCGGCCGCCGAGTCACGGGCGAGGACCGCCGCCCAGCGCGGGTCGGCCAGGGTGGCCGCAATGCGTGCCTGCAGTCTGCTTGTCGTCATTTCCCGACTCCTCCGTTGCACCGTCGCCAGATGGCTGTGCGCACTGTAAGCGGATCGACGCGCCCGCGCACTCCGGTGTTTGCTTTCAAACTGCGCCACCGGTGACCCACGCTCACCGCCTGCGGGAAGACGAGATGCTATTGTAGCGATCCATCAGGAGAGCAAATGCCATGAAGATCTGGGTCGATGCCGACGCCTGTCCGGCGGCGATCAAGGACATCCTCTACCGCGCTGCGAATCGTGTACAGATCGAACTGACGCTGGTTGCCAATCAGATGCTGCGTACCCCGCCGTCGCCCTGGATCAGCGCAGTGCAGGTGCCGGCCGGCTTCGATGTTGCCGATCGACATATCGTCCAGGAGGCCACCGCCGGCGATCTGGTGGTCACCGCCGACGTGCCGCTGGCAGCACAGGTGATTGCCAAGGGCGCCCGCGTGCTCGACCCGCGCGGCGATCTGCTCGATGCCGACAATATCGACGAACGATTGAGCCTGCGCAACTTTCTCGACCGACTGCGCAGCAGTGGGGTAGAAACCGGCGGACCCGCCGCCTTCTCGGCCGCTGATCGTCAGTCCTTTGCCAACCGTCTCGATCGCCTGTTGGCCAGCCGGCAAGCGGGCTGACCGGGCACACGAGGCAGTTCACCGTCGGCAGGGCAGCCCGTGGCACCGGGCCGCCGAGCGGCGCAAACGCGTCGCTCAACGCCAGCCGCGCATCAGCGCAATACCGTGTCCACCGCTGTCGCGTGCCGTGTCGAGCCACTCCGGCTGCATGCCGCCCAGGGCATAAACCGGCAAAGGCGAACGTTCGACCAGCCGCGCGAAGCCAGGCCAGCCGATACCGCTGGCTTGCGGGTGGCTGAGTGTCGGCAGCACCGGACCGAGGACCGTGAAATCGAGTTGCAGGGCTGCCGCCCGCGCCAGGTCGGCCGCCGTATGACAGGAAGCCGCCACCAGCGCGAAATCGGGTCGCCGTGCAGTCTGCCAAAGCCGGCGCGACGACAGGTGCAGGCCGTGCGCGCCGACCGCGCGTGCCAGTTCCTGATCGTCGTTGAGCAATACCATCGCGCGCTGGTGGCGCGCGGCCAGGCGGATCACGGCACGTGCGAAATCGCCACGCGCGCGCGCCGACAGGCTCTTGTCACGCACCTGGATGAGATGCAGGCCACGCATCAGCGCCTGGTCGAGTCGTGCCAGCTCGGCCTCGACCCCGTTCTCGGCGGCATTGGTCAGGGCATACTCCGGCGGCAGCGCGAGCGCCCGCAGGATCGGATGGTTGGCCGGCAGGATCGGGCCGACCCTTGCCGGCACGCCGCTCGGCAGCCAGACCATGGCGCTGTGTTCGATCGGCGCCACTTCGCCATGCCAGGCGTTGACCCGGAAGAAACGCAGGCGCACCGTGGCATGCGGATAGCTGAACTCGCAGCACACCCAGGGCCAGGCCTGTTCGACCGTCACCCCGAGTTCTTCCTGCAGTTCGCGCTGCAGCGCCTGGCGGGCGCTCTCCCCCGCTTCCACCTTGCCACCCGGGAATTCCCAGTACCCGGCGTAGACCTTGCCCGGTGGACGTTGCGCGAGCAGGAACTCGGGCGTCGCCGGGTCGCCACGCAACATCACGGCGGCTGCCACCTCGGTGATCGGGGTCATCGTATGACCTGCTCGTTCATCCCGAATGACCAGGCGAGGCGCTCACGCAGCGCCTCGTGCGCGCTTGCGCGCAGCGCTCGGGGGCGTCGGGGAGAAGGACCGGCTGGCCGATCGCGCCGACCGCTCGCTCGTGTTGTGCTGACGACCCGCCCAGTCGCGGGCGAATTGCCAGGCGACCCGGCCGCTGCGGGAACCACGTTCGAGTGACCAGTTGAGCGCCGCACGTTCGGCAGCGACAATCTCGTCCGGCCGGCAGCCGAACGATTGCAGCCAGTGCGCCACGATGTCGAGATAGGCATCCTGATCGAATGGGTAGAAGGAAATCCACAGGCCGAAACGCTCGGAAAGCGAGATCTTCTCTTCGACTGCCTCGCCGGGATGAATCTCCTCCCCTACCCGCTGGCTTTCGAGGTTCTCGGCAAAATACTCGGGCATCAGGTGACGACGGTTGGACGTCGCATAGATCAGGACGTTGTCTGGTGGCGCGGCAATCGAACCGTCGAGCACCACCTTGAGCGCCTTGTAGCGTGCATCACCGGTATCGAACGAGAGGTCATCGCAGAAGATGATGAAGCGCTCCGGGCGACCCTCGATCAGTTCGACGATGTCCGGCAGATCGATCAGGTCGCCCTTCTCCACCTCGATGACACGCAGTCCCTGCGGCGCGTATTCGTTGAGCAGCGCCTTGATCAACGACGACTTGCCCGAGCCGCGGCTGCCGGTGAGCAGCACGTTGTTGGCCGGCTGGCCGCTCACGAACTGGCGCGTGTTGGCATCGATGCGTGCCTTCTGCTCATCGATATCGCGCAGGTCGGCGAGCCGGATGGTGGGCAGGCGCCGAATCGCCTGCAGATAGCCAGCGCCACGTCCGGTTCGCCAGCGGAAGGCGCGCGCTGCCGCCCAGTCCGGAGCCGCTGCCGCGGTCGGCAGGAAGGGCTCAAGGCGATCGAGCAAGCGCTCGGCGCGGACGAAAAGGGCCACCAGTTGGGCAAAGGGATCGTTCATCGGACGGTATACTTCGCAGCTTGCCAAAACTCGTACTCTAGCCAAACGATGCGCAAAAGCCAATCACGGCCACTCCTCCTGCTTGCCGCAACGCTGCTGGGCACGCTGCTCGGCGCCTGCGGCACCACCCGGGAAGGGCCGCCTGCTGCCTGCCCGGTACCCGCCGGCTGCCCGCTCTGCCCACCCTGCGTGGCGCCGGGTACCGCCGCAGCCGCGCCACGCAAACCCGAAGCCAGGCCGCTGCAAGCCGCGCGCTGGAACGAGTTGCCTGGCTGGAACGACGACGAACTCGCTGCCGCCTGGCCAGCTTTCCTGCTGTCGTGCCGGGCCTTGGCCAGCCGCCCGCAAGGGCCGCAATGGAAGGCGGTCTGTGACGAAGCGAAGAGCCTTGCCGCGCCCACCACCGCCGCCGTCCGTCGCTTTTTCGAATCTCGCCTGCAACCCTGGCTGCTGACCAATCCCGACGGTTCGACCAAAGGGCTGGTGACCGGTTACTACGAACCACTGCTACGCGGATCGCGGATGCGCGGCAAACCCTACCTGCAGCCGATACTCGGTGTGCCTCCCGATCTGCTGACGATCGATCTCGGCAGCGTCTTGCCCGATCTGAAAGACATGCGCCTGCGCGGCCGCCTGCAGGGCAACAAGGTGGTTCCCTATTTCTCGCGCGCCGAGATCACCAGCCGCGAGAAGGATTACTCCGACCGGGTGCTGCTCTATGTGGACGACCCGGTCGAATTCTTCTTTCTGCAGGTGCAGGGATCGGGACGGGTGCAACTGCCGGATGGCAGCAAGATTCGCCTGGCCTACGCCGATCAGAACGGTCATCCCTACCACTCGATCGGCCGCATACTCGTGGATCGGGGCGAGATGACGCTCGAACAGGTTTCGATGGCTTCGATCAAGCAGTGGGCGCGCGCCAATCCGGATCGACTGGGCGACCTGCTCAATGCCAACCCGAGTTATGTCTTCTTCCGCGAGCAGCCCGTCAAAACGAACAACGACGAAGGTCCGAGCGGCGCGCTGGGCGTTCCGCTGACACCGGAACGCAGCATTGCCGTCGATCCTCGCCACGTGCCCCTGGGCGCTCCGGTCTTTCTCTCCACCAGCCAACCCGACTCGGCCACACCCCTGCGCCGGCTCGTCCTGGCACAGG
>NZ_JAEUOL010000166.1 GCF_016789985.1 Accumulibacter sp. | reverse complement strand
CGCCGCTGACCAAGATCGAGGCTTGTCGCGGACTGGCGGCCGAGATCGTTCTGGCGGGCAACAACCTCGAGGAAGCGAAGCTGGTGGCCGAACGCCTGGGCGGCGAACGTGGACTCGAGTTCGTGCACCCTTACGACGACTGGGAGATCATCGCCGGCCAGGCGAGCGTCGGGCTGGAGATCATGGAGACCCTGCCGGCCGCCAGTCTGGTCGTGGTGCCGCTCGGCGGCGGCGGTCTGATTTCCGGGGTGGCGCTGGCCATCAAGCTGAAGTATCCGGCGGTGCACATTGTCGGCGTGCAGACCGAGACGGTTGCCCCGTTCCGCCGCTTTCTCGACGACGGCAGCCTTGAAGCCGTCGCGCCGTCGGCGCACACCATCGCCGACGGGATCAAGGTCAAGGCGCCGGGGGTATTGACCCGGCGAGTGATCGCCCGGCATGTCGATGCGATTGTCACGGTCGACGACAACGCCATCGCCGAGGCGATGGTCTGCCTGCTCGAGCGTACCCGCACCATCGGTGAGGGTGCCGGAGTCGTTGCGCTGGCGGCGCTGCTCAAGGGCAAGCTGCTGCCGCGGCCGGACGATTGCGTGGTGCTGTTGATCAGTGGCGGCAACGCCGACATGACGCTGGTCGGCCGTTCGATCGATTACGGCCTGGCCTCGAGTGGCCGCCTGATGAGCCTGGCGGTGACCATTCCGGATTCACCCGGGCGGCTGGCGGGGTTGCTCGGTGTGGTCGCCGAGCATGGGATGAATGTCCGTCATGTCGAGCACCGGCGCGGTGAACTGCACGTCGCGGTGGGCATGACCGAGATCATCCTGCAGATCGAAACGCGTGATCTGGCGCATCAACAGGAACTGATCGAGCATTTTGCGGCCCAGGGGCTGGCTGCCCGCAACCTGCTGGCGAGCCGTTAGCCGGCCGGACGCACGGTGCGCGTGCGCTCCCGGCGCCATTCGGACCGGCCGGCGACTGCTCCGGCGGCCCGCCGCCCGTCCGGTCGACAAGGCCGCGGTGCGGTCGGCGCGTTGCCAATGCCGTTGCTTTGCCGTTACATTGACGAGTGGTTCGAACACTGCTGGTGGGGGGAGCCAGGCATGGAGAACAGCGGGCGGTTTGTTGGTCGCCGGGTTGTCCGGCGGTGGGCGGCGATGATCGCTTTCCTCGGCCTGGCGATCTTGCCGGGTTGCACGACGCAATCGGAACCGATCATCGTCGGCTTCATCGGCGGCAGCTCGGGGCGGGTAGCCGACCTCGGCATTGCCGGTCGCGATGCCGTCCAGTTGGCGGTCGAGCAGCGCAACCAGGCGGGTGGCGTCGCCGGACGCAAGGTGAAGCTGCTGATCCGGGATGACCAGCAGAATCCGGAAGTGGCGCAGCGGGTGATGCGCGAACTGATCGAGCAAGGTGCCGTTGCCATCGTCGGTCCGATGACCAGTGCCATGGCCATGGTTACCGTGCCGATCGCCAACGAAGCGAAGGTCTTGCTGGTGAGCCCCACGGTGTCCACCGAACAGCTCAGTGGTCGCGATGACCACTTCTTTCGCGTCGGTTCGTCCAACCATGCCAATGCGCGACGGGTGGCGCAATATGTTCTGCAGCAGTCCGGGCGGCAGCGCCTGGTGGCTGCTTATGATCTGGGCAATATGGCCTACAGCGAGAGCTGGCTGGCCGGTTTTAGTGCCGCTTATGTCAATGGTGGCGGCGAAATGCTCCCGGCCATCGGCTTCAGGTCGGGCGGCGATGCGTCCTTATGGCAACTCGCCCGGGAACTTCTGGCCAGCAAGCCCGACGGGCTACTGATCGTCGCCAACTCGGTGGACACGGCTTTGCTGTGCCAGCAACTGCGCAAGCTGGGCAGCCGCCTGCCGATAGTTGCGGCCGAATGGGCGGCGACCGAGCGTCTGCTCGAGCTCGGCGGCAAGGCCGTGGAAGGTCTGCTGGTCGGGCAGAACTTCGACCGCAGCAGCACCGCACCGCGCTACCAGGCCTTGCGCGAGGTTTATCTGGAGCGCTTCCATCGCGAACCGGGGTTTGGCGGAGTGCTTGCCTACGACGCTGCCAATGTGCTGCTGGATGCGCTGTCGCAGCGCCAGGGCACGCAAAGCGTCAAGGAAGCCGTGCTGAAGGTGCGCCGCTTCACGGGAGCCCAGGCGCCGATCGTGTTCGATGACTTCGGCGACGTGAACCAGGGTGTCGTCATGACGGTGGTGCGCGATGGCCGTCTGGTGGTCCTCGAGTAGCGCCGTGGAGCCCCGGCCTCTCTGGCGATGGTTGGGCTGGCGCTTCACGCTGGCCGGTGTCCTGCCGTTGCTGCTGGTGGCTGCGCTGCTCATGTGGGTGATGTTGCCGCAGGTGATGGCGGACATCGAAGCCCGTCACCAGGCGCTGGCCCGGGCCATAGCGGGTCAGGTCGAGGAGTACCTGCGCAGCGCCGGGCGTGAATTGTCGGCCGTGGCCGAGTATCTCGAGCAACCGGGTGATCAACCGGCGAGCGTACGCCTGCGGCCAATCCTCGATGCGCATGCGGGCGTTGGCGAGGTGTTTGCGGCGATCTACGTCGCGGCGGCAGACGATGCGGTCTACGCCGTGGGTCTGCCGTCGGGGATGCGCGGCCAGCGCGACGATCTGCTCGAGGTCGACCTCTCTCGCTGGCCGATTCTGCGTCAGGCGCGCGAGCGGCAGGCGCCGGTCTGGTCGGAGGTCTTCCTGTCGGCGGTCAGTGCCCGGCTGGCGGTCAGCCTGGCGATCCCGGTCGCCGATCAGGTGCTGATCGGTGAAGTGGCGATCGATGGTTTGTCCGGCTTTCTTGGCCGATTGCCGACCGAGGCGGGAATGTTGACCATGGTCCTCGATCGCCGCGGTCAGATCATTGCCCATTCGCAGAGTAGCCTCGGTGGTCAGCAGCTCAGCCTCGGGCACCTGCCGATCGTCGACGAAGCCTTGCGCGGACGCTTCGCGCGCCATGATCTCGAACTCGACGGCGAGGCATTCGTCGCCACACTGGTCACCGTGCCACAACCGGGCTGGACGGTGCTGGTCGCTCAGCCGCGACACGATGCCTTGCGACCCTTCCGGTCGACCCTCTGGGCGCTGGCTGTCGACGTGCTGGCCGCCCTGCTGCTGGCGAGCGGCGCAACCCTGATCCTGGCGCGCCGCTTCGCGCAACGCATCGGCCGCTACACCGAGCAGGCCCATGCCATCGCCGAGGGTGATTACGCGCAACCGTGGCCAGCACTCAAGATCCGCGAACTCGACCGCCTGGCCGACGAACTCGACCGCATGTCACAGGCCATTCGTCAGCGCGAGGGGGCTTTGCGGGCCAGCGAGGTGCGTTTCCGGGATCTCTCGGCGCTGGCCTCGGACTGGTTCTGGGAACAGGACGAGCAGTTCCGCTTTACCTACTTTTCCTTTGGCGGAGCGATGTCCGCGCTCGAACGCGTCGGGATCGGCCACCGGCAGTTGATTGGCAGGACGCGCTGGGAGTTGCCGGTCAACCTGAGCCCGGAGGCGTGGCGGGCGCACCGGACGGCGCTCGAGGCGCATCAGCCGTTTCGCGACTTCGAATACCCGATCACCACGGATTCAGGGGGGGTACGCTGGTTCAGCGTCAATGGCCAGCCACTGTTCGACGACAGCGGTCGTTTCACCGGTTACCGCGGCACGGCGCGCGACATCACCCGCCGCAAGCTGGCCGATGAGGCGCTGCGGCAGGCCAACCTGGTGGTGGAGAACAGCCCGGCGATCCTGTTTCGCTGGCGTGCGGAGGAGGGCTGGCCGACGGTCTTCGTTTCCGACAACGTCACCCAGCTCGGCTACACGGCCGGGGAGTTGCGCGACGGGTCGATTCGTTTCGCATCGCTGATTCATCCCGACGATCTCGGACGGGTGGCCAACGAAGTACAGCGTCACAGCGAACAGGGCAGTGATCACTTCGGGCAGGAATACCGGATCGTCACCCGCGACGGGTCGCTCCGCTGGGTCGATGACCGGACTGCGGTCGAGCGGAATGCGGCGGGTCAGATTACCCACTATCAGGGTATCGTGATCGACATCAGCGAGCGCAAGCGGGCCGAAGAGGCGCTGCGCCGGGTCAACCGGCAACTGCGCATGATCAGCGACTGCAACCAGGCGCTGATCCGGGCTGACGACGAAATCGGGCTGCTGCGCACCGTTTGTGCGATCGTCGTCGAAAGCGGCGGCTACCGGATGGCCAGGGTGGCCTATGCCGAGCACGCCAGCGCGCAGACCCTGCAACTGATGGCGCATGCCGGGGACGAGCCGGGCTGGCTCGACGCCTGGTGCAGCAACTGGACGGACGGTGTCAGCGAGGGCGATGCCAGTGCGACGGTGATTCGCACCGGCCGACCCTGCCTGGTCCACGACATGGCGAGCCAGCCATTCACGGCAGACTGGCGCCGACGGGCGGTCGAGGGCGGTTATGTCGCCGAATGCGCCCTCCCGCTGCAGATCGGCGAACAGACGCTGGGTGCCTTGAGCATTCTTGCCGCGACCAAGGATGCCTTCGACAGCGACGAGGTCGTCCTGCTGAGCGAACTGGCCGGTGATCTGGCTTTCGGCATTACGGTGCTGCGCACCCGGAAGCAGCGCGACCAGGCCGATGCGGCACTGCGCGAGAGCGAATTCCTGTTGCGCCGCGCGCAACAGGTGGGCGACCTGGGTTCCTACTATTTCGACACGCGTTCGGGCAACTGGATCAGCTCGGAGAAGCTCGACCAGATCCTCGGCATCGACGACTCCTATGCGAAGACACTGGCGGCCTGGCTCGAGCTGGTTCATCCGCTCGACCGAGCGGAAATGTTGCAGCATCTGAACGATCATGTGCTGGCCGGCGGCCAGCGCTTTGATCGCCAGTACCGCATCATCCGGCGCGTCGACGGTGAGGAGCGCTGGGTGCATGGGCTGGGCGAGCTGGAGTTCGATCAAGACGGGGTGGCGATCAAGATGATCGGCACGATCCAGGACATCACCGCCAGCCTGCGGGCCGAGCAGGCTCTGCAGGAGAGCGAGGCACGCTACCGCCTGCTGTTCGACAGCAACCCTCACCCGATGTGGGTGTACGATCTGGAGACCCTGGCCTTCCTGACGGTCAACGATGCGGCAATCGACAGTTACGGCTACTCGCGGGCCGAATTTCTCAACATGACCCTGCTCGATCTCGGCATCGACGAGGGGACGCCCTTGCTCGAGGAAGACGTCATCGCGGTCGAAGAACGGGGTGACTATAACGGGTTCTGGAGGCACCGGCGCAGGGATGGCAGCATGCTCGACGTCGAGATCATCGCCCACGCCGTGTCCTTCGAGGGGCGGCCGGCGGAACTGGTGCTGGCCAACGACATCACCGAGCGCCGGCGCTCCGAACAGGCCTTGCTGGCCAGCGAGCTGAAGTACCGCGAACTCGTCGAGAACGCCAACAGCATCATCCTGCGCTGGAATCCGGCCGGCGAGATCACCTTCATCAACGAATTCGGGCTGCGCTTCTTCGGCTATGCGGAAGCAGAACTGCTCGGCCGGCAGATGGTCGGAACCATCGTTCCACGCGCAGCAAGCAGCACGGGAAGCGATCTGCGTCCGCTGATGGAGCGTATCTGCCTGCATCCCGACGAGTTCGCGCACAACATCAACGAGAACATGCGGCGTAACGGCGAGCGGGTCTGGGTGTCGTGGACCAACAAGGCCGTGTTCGACGACTGGGGGCAGGTGGTCGAGGTGTTCAGCGTCGGTTCCGACGTTACCGAGCAGAAACGTGCGCAGGCAGCCGCCCGGGAGAGCGAGGAACGCTTTGCCAAGGCATTCAATGCCAGCCCGGCGCCCCTGGCCATCAGCGTCATCGAGAACGGTCGCTTCCTCGACGTCAACGAGCAGATGCTGCGCATGTTGTGCTATCGGCGCGCAGAAATGATCGGCCATAGCGCGCCCGAGCTGGGCATCTGGGCCGATCCCGGCGCCCGCCAACGGATGGTCGCGCGACTGCACGCCGAAGGCTCCTGCCGGGAGTTGCCGACGCGCTTCCGCACCCGGACGGGCGACGTGCGCGAGGCGCTCTATTCCGGAGAAATCATTCGCCTGGGCGAGGAGGATGTGCTGCTGTCGCTGATCATCGACGTTACCGAGCGCCGGCGTGCCGAGCAGGAACTGCAGCGGCATCGCGAACATCTCGAGGAACTGGTGAACGACCGCACCAGCGAGTTGCGGCAGGCGATGACGCAACTGGTACAGACGGAAAAGCTGGCTGCCATGGGCAACCTGGTGGCCGGGGTGGCGCACGAACTGAACACGCCGCTCGGCAACAGTCGGGTCGTCGCCAGCCTGCTCGGCGAGGAGATGCGCGCGTTTGCCAGCGCCGCCCGATCCGGCAGTCTGCGACGCTCGCAACTGGACAGTTTCCTGACGCGCGGCGGTGAAGCGGTCGAACTGCTGGAGCGCAACAGCGCGCGCGCGGCCGACCTGATCGGCCACTTCACGCAGGTCGCGGTGGACCAGAGCAGCGCTCGCCGGCGCTCGTTCGATCTTCGCCAGACCTGTGAGGAGATGCTGAGCACCTTGCGTCTGAGCTTCAAGCACAGCCAGCACCAGATCGAATTGGACATACCGTTCGGCCTGCAGATGGACAGCTACCCGGGGCCGCTCGAACAGGTGATCGGTAACCTGGTGAGCAACTCGGTGACACACGGCTTCGCCGGCTTCGCGCCGGGCCGGATCCTGCTGCAGGCGGCGACGAGCGGTGATCACCGGGTGCTCTTGCGCTACTCGGACGACGGAGTCGGCATGCCGACGGCGATTCTGCGGCGTGTCTTCGAGCCGTTTTTCACCACCCGCCTGGGACAGGGGGGCAGCGGCCTGGGTCTGTACCTGGTCTACAATCTGGTCAGCGGCGTACTGGGTGGCAGCATCGAGGTCGACAGCGCACCGGGTGAGGGCACCCGTTTTACCCTGAACCTGCCACGCTGCGCGCCGCAACGGGGCACCGCAGGCTGATGCGCAGAACCGTCGGTCGTCACACGTCGGCAGGATCCGGCGTGCGGCGCGGCGGCGCTGGCCGGGCAGTGTCCCGCACCTGGCCTGCCTCCTCCCGTCGCCGATCGACAGGGCTCCGGTTGTGGCTGGCACGCTCCCGGGTCCGCCTGACAACGCTCCGGCTGTGGCTGGCACGCTCCCGGGTTCGCCTGACAGCGCTCCGGCCGCGGCTGGCACGCTCCCGGGTTCGCCTGACAGCGCTCCGGCTGTGGCTGGCACGCTCCCGGGTCCGCCTGACAGCGCTCCGGCTGCGGCTGGCACGCTCCCGGGTTCGCCTGACAACGCTCCGGCTGCGGCTCGTCGATGCCCGGGCGGCCGGTGCTTTCTGCTAAGCTTTTACGGTTCTGGTCAGCGGCGCGCTCGATGAGAGGCGTCGGGACGGTTCGGTAGGGCTCATTTCTGGATACCCATGTTCGACCATTTGCGAAAATATGCCGCCACCTATATCGTGGCGACCGGCGGCATCCTGCTCACCTGCCTGTCATCGTGGAATGTGCGGCAGGAGCTGCAGACCAGCCACCTCAAGGAGTTCGAGTGGGCCGCCGGAGACCGTATCCAGTCGGTTCGGGCGGTCGCCGAGCAGGGGCTGGATGCGCTGCTGGAAATCCGCGGTCTGTTCTACGCGGCGCAGGGGATCGACGAGCAGGAGTTCCTGCTGTTTACCGATTCGGTGCTCAAGCGGCATTCCTACATCGACAGCCTGCTCTGGGCGCCGCTCCTGACCTCGTCGCGGCAGGCCTTGCCGGGAACGGCTCCCGGCCCGTCGCCGGCGCACAATGCGGGCCGGAGTGCGCCGGCGAGCCGGGGAGAGGTGCGTGTGCCGGTGCTGCTGTCGGCGTCGCGTGCGGCGTCGGTCGTCGCTCAGGGGCTCGATCTGAACGCGATCAGCGAACTGGCGCCGGTCTTCGCGCGCGCGCGGGAGAGCGGCAAAGTGGCGGTCAGCGGGCGCATGGAGGTGGCGCGTCCGGGCAACCAGGTGGCGCATGTCATCTACGCGGTACTGCCGGTTTACGCGCCGGGCTACGCGCGCGGCACGCCCGACGGACAGCGACCGGACCCGCTCGGCTTCGTCATCGGCGTCTATGACATCGAGGAACTGGTGCATGTCGCCATCAGTCTGCTCGAACCACGCGGTGTCGAGGTGCTGGTGCGGGACACGACGCCAGGCGGCGAGGCCCTGTTCCTCCACTTCTACGCCAGCCGACTGGAACCCCGACCCTTCGGCGCCGTCGAGGGCCTGATGCCGGAGGGGGACGAGGATCAGCCGCGCATGGTGGTCACCATTCCGGTGGGTGACCGTCGCTGGACGATCACCTGTGTCGCCACGCACACTTTCCGCAGCGCCGAGGCGTTCACCAAGGCCCACTGGTCGGTGCTGCTCGGCGGTTTCCTGTGTACCGCGCTGCTGGTTTCTTACCTGGTGCGCAGTCGTCGCGAACTCGAGAACAGGATCCAGCTGACGCAAACGATCTACGAGCGTGAAGAACTGTTCCGGCAACTGGCGGAAACGGTCGACGTCGTTTTCTGGGCGATCACCGCCGACGGGAAACGGCTCGAGTACATCGGTCCGGCGTTCAGGCAGCTGGCCGGGCGCGAGACGCCGCTGGACAATCCGACTCCGTCACTGGTGCTCGATCTTTTCGAGCCGGACGATCGGCGTGTCCTGGTCGATGCGCTCGAGCAACTGCGCCGCGAAGGCGGGCGTTTCAGCGTGCTGCTGCCGATGGCGCAGGGCGAGCGGGGGCTACGCTGGTTGCGGGTCTGCGGTTTTCCCGTGCGTGAGCCGGATTGCGAGCTGAGCCGCATCGTCGGCTTTCTGGAGGATGTCACCGAACACAAGCTGGCCGAGGATGCTCTGCGCGACTCCGAGGCGAGGTTGCGCACCCTGTTCAACCATTCCCCGGACCTCATCTTCACGGTCGATAGCGAAGCAAACATTCTGCTGACCAACCGGCCTTTGCCCCACCCGGTGGGCAGCGCCGGCGACCGGCGCTCGCCACTGATCCTGCCACCCGACGTTCGGCCGGGTTATCTGCAAAGGCTGCGACACGTTTTCGCAAGCGGGCGAATCGAGCATTTCCAGTACCGTTCGAGTGACGCCACGTGGTGGGAAATCCGCATGGTCCCGATCAGTACCGCCAACGTGGTGAAGGCAGCCATGGTGGTGATCAGCGACATCACCGAGAACCGCAAACTGCAGTGGCAGGCCATCCGCAGCGCCCGCCTCGCCTCGCTCGGCGTGCTGTCGGCCGGCATCGCGCACGAGATCAACAATCCGAACCACGCGATTCTGGCCAACGCGGCGCTGCTCGGGCGTATCTGGCAGGATGCGCTACCCATCCTCAACGAGTACGAGGAGGAGCAGGGCCGCTTCATGCTGGCCGGTTTGAGCTATGATCAGGCGCGACAGATCATCGCGCGCGGCATGAGCGACATCGGCGCCAACGCCAAACGCATCCAGAAGATCGTGCATGATCTGAAACACCTCGGCAAGCAGGATCGCGGTCACATGGATGAGCTGGCCGACATCGGCAAGATCCTGCCGGCGGTGGCGGCACTGCTCGAGGTCCGGATCAGGAAGCATACCGATGCCTTCAGCCTGAAGTTGCCCGAGAGTCTGCCACTGGTGCGGGGCAACGTGCAGCAACTGGAGCAGGTGTTCATCAATGTCGTGGTCAATGCCCTGGAATCGCTGCCCGAGCGCAACCGGTCGGTCCGCGTCTCGGCGAGAAGGGACGATTCAGGCGGCCGGCTGATCGTCGAGGTGGCGGACCAGGGGAAGGGGATCCCCGATGACGTCATGGCGCAGATCGGCGAGCCCTTCTTCACCACGAAAGCCGAGAGCGGTGGTACGGGTCTCGGACTGTCGATCTCGTCATCGATCGTCGAGCGGCATGGCGGGGTATTGCGTTTCGAGTCGAACGCCGATTGCGGAACCACGGTCAGCATCGATCTGCCGATCGCCACGGAGGAGTGAATGAAAGAAAAACCATTTTCCAGTCTGCCCGTTTTTCTCGTCGATGACGAGGAGTCGGTCCTGCACGCTTCCGCGGCGGTGTTGCGCAGCGCCGGTGTGGCCCGCCTCGAACTGCTGAGCGACAGCCGGGAGTTGCTGCCGGCGCTCGAGCGGCAGTCGGCGAGCGCCGTGCTGCTCGATCTTTCGATGCCGCATCTCCCCGGCAACAAGTTGCTGCCCGACATCGTTCACCTCTACCCCGAGGTGCCGGTGATCGTGATGACCGCGGCGCAGGATGTCGAAACCGCGGTGCGCAGCATGAAGGAGGGGGCATTCGACTACTTGGTCAAACCGGTCGAGGAAAGCCGTCTGGTGGCCAGTGTGCGCCATGCCCTCGAAGTGCACTCCCTGCGGCGGCAGATGGGGGTTCTCAAACGCTATCTTCTCTCGGACTGCCTGCAGAATAACGAAGCCTTTGCCGGCATCGTCACCAACAGCCGCAAGATGCGTGCCCTCTTTCAGTATCTCGAAGCGGTTGCGGTGACCGCCGAGCCGGTCCTGATCTCCGGCGAGACCGGAGCGGGCAAGGAAATGTTTGCGCATGCGCTGCACAAGCTGAGTGGCTTGAGTGGACAATTCGTCCAGGTCAACGTGGCTGGCCTGGACGACACGCTCTTCTCGGATACCCTGTTCGGCCACAAGAAAGGCGCTTTCACCGGTGCCGACCAGTCGCGTGCCGGCCTCATCGCGCAGGCGGCCGGCGGCACGCTGTTTCTCGACGAGATCGGCGACCTGTCGATGGCATCGCAGGTCAAGCTGCTACGCCTGCTGCAGGAGCATATGTACTTCCCGCTCGGCTCGGACGTCGCTCGCCCCAGTGATGCACGCGTCGTCTGCGCCACGAATTGCAATCTGGCGCAGATGATGCGCCAGAACCAGTTTCGTTCGGATCTCTTCTTCCGCCTCTCGGTGCACCAGATCGAGGTGCCGCCGCTGCGCCAGCGCAAGGAAGACATCCCCCTGCTCTTGCAGCACTTCCTCGACGAGGCGGCAGCGCTGATCAACAAACCGGCTCCCGAGCCGTCGAACGAGCTGATCACGCTGCTCTCGAACCACCATTTTCCCGGTAACGTCCGCGAACTGCGGGCGATGGTCTTCAACGCCATGGCGCTGCATCGCGGGGGATCGGTGCTGGCCATGGACAGCTTCCGGCAGGCGATGCAGAAGCAGCAGAAGGCGAGTGCCGACAATCTCCCCAGCGAACCGCCGGATGGACTGCCGATCCTCATTCCCGGGCGCTTTCCGACTCTCGATGAGGTCGAGGAGGCTCTGGTCAATGAAGCACTCAAGCGGGCCAAAGGCAATCAGGGTGTTGCCGCGACGCTGCTCGGCCTGTCACGTCCGGCGCTCAACAGACGTCTCGCCCGGCGTGCAATGCAAGCCGAATCGTGAGCCGGCGAAGTCGCAGGACATCCTGCTGCGGCTGAAGGTGACAGCCGGTCGTGCCCGGGGAAGCGGCACCGCGCTTCTGCGTGCCAGCGAGACAGTATCGATGGGGGTGTTACCTGTCGACATTTCGACAAACGCTTCATCGGTCTGTTTAAGCCATTCATAAAAATAGGAAAGATGACGAATTACAGGATCATCGTCATAAGTGTCTGTGCGTTTTGTTACACCCCATCAAGCCATCTGCCGGAAGCCGACATGTGGTCATAACAGCTTGGTTCGATACGGTTTTGCAGATTGTTCATGGTTTGGCACGTATCGTGCTTTCACGATGCGACGGCGTCTGGTGGGGCGGGCGCGCAGTGGTGTCGGTGATGTGGGTGTGCCACATGGCCGGCAAGAGTCAATAAACAGGATATCCGGGGGAGATGTCATTTGGATGCAAAAGGCGAGTTTGATCGCTGTTCCCGGCCGCTCGCGGCCGGTTGGACTGCGGACGGCAACTGTCCGGCCGACATGCCTGCCGAGCAGGGTCGCCGGCCCTGCTCGGCTCGGCAGGGGCCTGGCAGCCTGGCTCCGTTCGAGTATGGAGGGTCTGTCTTTTCGGCAATACGGGGGGCTCGGCGAGGGCTGACCGGCCGGTGCATGGTGTGGCGAACACCGCCCTCGATTCGCCCCACTTCAACCCACCACAACAACTACAGGGCCGCTCCATGAGCACATTGCTGATTCTGACGATCTTCACCGTTGCCATCGTCCTCTTTTTCGATTACACCAACGGTTTCCATGATGCGGCCAACATCGTTGCGACGATCATTGCATCGCGGGCGATGACGCCGGTACAGGCGGTGATCATCGTTGGTACCTTCGAGTTTCTCGGGCCGTTGCTCGGTGGAACGGCGGTTGCCAACACCATCGGCAAGTTCGTCACCCTGGGCGATGTGCAGGCAGTGCTCTCACTGGCCATCCTGATCAGCGGGCTGATGGGCGCGATCGTCTGGAACCTCGCCACCTGGTATTTCGGCATTCCGTCGTCCTCGTCGCATGCGCTGGTGGGTGGCCTGATCGGTGCCGTCATCGTCTCGGCCGGGGTGGACAACGTGGTCTGGGGCTTTTCCCAGTTGATGAATGGTCAGTTGACCGGCATCATGAAGGTGCTGGCCAGCCTGATCCTGTCGCCGATCATCGGCTTCTGGGCGGGTTTCCTGATGTTGCGCCTGCTGAACATCCTGCTGTTTACGGCTACTCCGGCGGCAAACAAAGGCTTGCGTTACTCGCAGTTCGTCACCGCTGCCGGTCTCGCCTTCTCGCATGGCGCCAACGACGCGCAGAAGAGCATGGGCATGCTGACCCTTGCCCTGCTCCTGGGTGGCTTCATCCCGACCTTCGAGGTTCCGTTCTGGGTCATGCTGGCCTGTGCCGTCGCCATTACCCTGGGCATTCTGTCGGGCGGCTGGCGAATCGTTCGCACGCTGGGTTTCGCGATCTACCGCGTTCGCCCGATTCACGCGCTGAGTTCGCAACTGACCTCGGCAGCGGTCATTCTTACGGCATCGGTGATCGGGGCGCCGGTGTCGACCACGCACGTCGTCGCTACCTCGATCATGGGCATCGGTGCTTCGGAGCGTCCGAAGGCCGTGCGCTGGAAAAAGGCCAAGGATATCGCCATCACCTGGCTGATCACCATTCCAGGCTCGGCCCTGGTCGCCATTCAGACATTCGCTCTCGTCAATCTCTTTCTCGGAAAGGCCTAAACATGTCGAACGCTGCTACCGCATCACCCTCCCTGACCCGCCGCATCCTGCACCGGGTCTTTCCGAAAGTCCCCAACTTTTTTGCCCTGCTGGCCGAGCAGAGCGACCAGGTGGGCCGCAGTGCTGCGCTGTTGGTCGAATACATGGGCTCCGGCAGTTCGGAAGTCGCCAAGCGGATCGTCGACGCCGAGTACGAGGGTGATCGGCTCAAGGTGCGTAACCTGACGTTGTTGAACGAGGCCTTCTCGACCCCGATTGACCGTGAGGACCTGCACCGGGCGATCATCAACCTCGATGAGATCATCAATAGCTGCAAGACGATCGTCGCCGAGATGGATGCCAATGTGCTGGCCCTGAAGGCCGACAAGTATTGCCTGGAGATGGCGGTCTGCCTGAAGGACGGCGCGGAAGCCGTGGCTGCCGGTTACGGGCGCCTGGGGTCCGATCCCAAACTCGGTCGTGACGACGCCGAGAAATCCGACAAGGCGGTGCGCAACCTGACGAGAACGCATCGGCGCGCTCTGGCCGAGTTGTTCAACGACACGGATTTCCAGCACATTTTTCGGCGCAAGGAAATCTACAATCAGCTCCTGAACGCCGGCCTGCGCCTGAACGTCTGCAACAGCACCCTGCTCGACATCGTCGTCAAACTCTGCTGAGCCGCGTCCCCGCGGCGACGTCGATCCCCGCGGGCTTCCCAGAGCGGGGTCCCGGCTTTTCCCCGGGATCCCCGTGGTCGTGCGCGGCGGCGGCATCGCTCCCAGCGTGCTGCCGCACAGCCTCGACCAAGCGGTCGGTGCGTGTGCCGGGTGCGCAACTGAAACTCCTTGCGGGCTTCACTGCCGGGCAGATCAGCGCGGTAGCGTGACGGCGGGCGCGACAGTTGTCCCCCTTTTTCTCGTCAAAGTCTCCGTGGCCGGCGCCCATGTCGACCGCCTTCCTGGCGATCGCGGCCCGCTGCAGATCATGCCGTCAGCTTGAAGTCTGCTGGCCCGCAGGCGGACCCGTCGCGTTGGGCGGTGTAACCGTTCCGTATCGCTCCGATTGCCGGAACACCCATTTAACGGCTTGTTTCGGCTCGATAATCAGGATTGCCGGTGGTGTCTCCGGAGCGCCTGCCATTCATTTTGTTTCACCCCGCATGCTCCCTCGGGTGCCCCGATGGATTGAGATACCATATTGATTATCAAGGAGTATTGACGACATTCTTTGATTGGCATGGTTTGTGCTTTGTTATGCTCAGGAGGCCGCCCGATGACTCATTTCAAGTCAGCACTCCGGCGAGGCTTCGACATCGCTGAAATGTCAGTTCAATTGCGGGGAGCATGATGATGGGTACTGAAACCGAACTCAATCTTTCACTGACGCCCGGGGTTGCCAGCCGTCTGGCCCGCCATCCCTTGTTGACCGAGGCGAAACCCTTGCGCCAGCGGGTGGTTGACACCTACTACGACACACTGGACCAGAGGCTGCGGCGCGAGCGTGTCGTTGTCGGTTACCGCAAGCAGGGCTCCAAGTTGCTGTCTTCGGTGCGTCGGGTGAGCCATCCGGGAGGCAGATCGCCGGGACGCGGACAATGGGAGAGCAACAGCCCGCTCGGCGAACTCGATTTCTCGCAGGTTGAAGATGGCAGTCTGCGCGAATGGCTGGAATCCTTGCGCGACGACCTGCGACCGGCCGTCAGAACCAGCCTGACCCGTAGTGCATGGGTGCTTGAACCGCGCGACGGGGTACGCATCGAGGTGGCCCTGCACCGCGGCTGGATCGAAGCCGAGGGCCGACGGCAACCGGTCTGCGAGCTCGGGATGGAACTTCTGTCGGGAGCGGTGACGGATCTCTTCTCGGCCGCCGGAGAACTGCAGTCGGATCTTTCACTGCACCCGGAAGTGGCCAGCCGCTTCCCATGCGGCTACGGCGTCCTGCCGGAGGAATCGCTGCAAGTCGTCAAGGCGGCGCCGGTCGACACGCATGCCGGAATGAGCGTCATTGCTGGCTTCCGGACGATCGCTCTGGCTTGCCTCAGCCACCTGCAAAGCAACGAAAGGGGTGTTTGCGAGAGCGACAATCCGGAATTCGTCCATCAGGCGCGGGTGGCCATCCGTCGTCTGCGCTCGGCGATTCGCGTCTGGAAGCCGCGCCTGCCGGTGGAATTCGTCACCAGTTTCGATCCGCTCTGGCAGCAGCTCGCCAGGCAGCTTGGGGAGACCAGAAACTGGGATGTTTTCGTCGCCGAGACCTTGCCGGCAATCGTCGCGGCTTTCCCGGATTGCCCCGAGATCACCCGGCTGTCAGACCATTCGCGTGAGCGCTGTGCGATCAATCGCGCCACCGCGCGCAGCACCCTCAGGTCGGCCGATTATTCCCGTCTGCTGCTCGAGTTTGCCGCCGCCGTTCACGCACTCCCCGAGCGCAAGGATCGCCGGCTGGACGTTTTTGCACCTCGCTGCCTCGACAAGCGCGCCAGGCAGGTATGGCTGCTGGCACAGGAAGCCTTGAGCAGTGACGCCACGGCCCGTCATCGTCTGCGGGTTTCGTACAAGCGCCTGCGCTACGCACTCGAATTCTTCGCCCCGCTGTTCGTCGGCGATCTGTTGCAACGCTATCACCTGGCCGCCAGCGGTCTGCAGGAAATGCTTGGCCAGCTCAACGATCTGGCGGTTGCCACGGAACTGCTCGAACAGGCACTCCCCGGTGAGCCGGGTGATCCCCTTCGCCGCTGGCTGGAGGTGCGCAGCGAAACTTTGCTGCCGGAACTCGGCGGTTTGCTGGACGACTTCCATCGGCAGAATGTTCCGTGGCGGAATCCATCGAGCTGAGATCGGCAGTCGGCGATTCGACGTAAGCAGTAGTCGTCCGGCGGCGCGTCCGCTTGAGCGCTGCCAGCAGGGTTCAGGCGCCACGCGCGTCCTTTCCACCCGCCGCGCTCGCCGGCCGTGGCGGGCGATGGGTGCGTCCTTCTTCCCGCGGTTCTCTCATCCTGCATCGCCATGTTCCGCACCTGGGCGGCGGTGCGTCTTCCAGGACGCCGTGCGGCAACAGCCGGGGGCGGTTGAAGTTGCCAGTCGAGATGCGTTGGTGAACCCCCGTTGTGACGCCTCACTGCGCTGCGACGGCAGCCAGTGGCTCCTTTCCGCATGATCGTCTCACCGGGGGCAGCACAAGCAGGCTCGTTTGTCTCCCACCGGCGGCGGTTGAGTTTCGCCGCTTCGGCCCGCCTGGTGGTCGGCAGAAGCTCGCGGTGTAACGCTCCGGCGTCTTGCCAGGGCTCCGATCGCCGCTCCCAAGTGGCTGTTTAACAGAGCAAAACGACTCTCACGTGCGGTTCCGAGCGGGATCGGTGGTGCGTTTTGTTGCACCCCCGGAGATCTCTACCCCGGTCCTGGAAATGTGTCTTAACAATCTGATTCCATGAAGAAACATGTGTTCGAACAGGGGCATCCGGAAATGGCACGATTCCTGCTTTTCTGGCATAAGAGCGCAATTGGCCGAAATGGTCGCCAGTCCCGGATGACTGGCGGCAGAGGCCGCGCCCAGCAAGCTTTCAATCACGGAAATCCGCCAGACAGCAAACGCAGGACAAGACAGGTGAATGCCATGACCATGATCCCTTTTGCCGAAGTCGTACGCAGAACCCGTCCGCCAGTTCGTCGTTCCGAATTACCCGACTTCTTCGGGTTGATCGACCAGCAGGCACGGGTGGTGGTGAGTCTGGCCAAGGCTGCCGGCGAGGTTCTGCAGGGAAAAGAGTCGGCACGCTCGGTTCGCCTGTTCGACCTCGAGCAGCGCAGGCAGGAACTGCGGCGCCGCAATCAGGCCGCGGTGGAATCGCTGTTCGGCTTCGCTGCCGGGGCGGAGGAGATCCAGTGGACCATGGACAGTCTGGATCAGGCGGCAGCGCGTCTGTTTCGCACGGCTGCTGACTTCAGCCAGTGGCCATCGGGTGTGGACGATGCGGTGCGCGAGATGATGGCGATCATCCTCAGGGCAAGCGAGAGTCTGCAGCAGGGTTACATCGGGCTGGCCAGCGGCTGGCCGCTGGGTGAGATTGATGTCGGGCAGGCGATGGGCAGCCGGGACATGCTTGGCAGCCATCGCGCAATGGCCCTGCGCGAACTGCTGCAGACCGGGAGTGCCCCTGTTTTACCGCCGGAGCAGGGGTTCCCCGCGCCTTTGCCGCCCGCTGCCAACGATCGCGAGCGCTGGCTGCACGAGCTGTATGCCAGTCTCGACAACATCGCGCAGCACCTGGCAAGTGCGGCAGGCATTCTGAGACGCTGGTCGCTCCGCCTGTCTGCCGGCCTGAACGATCTGGAGGCGGGCCTGTTTGGCGCGTCTTCCCTGCTTTGCCACAAGCTGGTCACCGTCTGAAATGAACACCTTACGCGCGGTTTATCGGGTCGGCTGCCGCGGGTGCACCTACCCTGGCCGCACAGACTCCAGTTCCTCATTCAACTCAGGAGAAGTCATCATGGAAACGCTGGCTCGAGTGGCCGAGGCGCCCGTTATCTCGACATCGACCGAAAACGATCTGGACAGCTATCTGGATACCGTTGCCGCTGCAACGGCGCTCTTCAGGTCAGCGGTTGACACCTATCTGCTGCACGGACCCGAGGGCGAGTCCTGGCAGCAGGCCAAACGCATGGCGGACCTCATGCAGACGCTCGACGACATGCAGCAGAGGCTGGAAACGGCGACAGGTGCCCAGTCGCGCCTCGGCGAGTTGATATCGGAGCTGATCGACCCGATGAGTGGCGTCAGTCGTTTGCTCAAGGACATGAAGCGACAGATTACCGGTTTCGCCATCGAGTCCGGCTTCTCTACTCCTGGCCGCTGCGTGCCCTCGCATCTGATCCCGGACGTCCAGGAACTGACCGATGAAGTGTGCGCGGCGGTCGATGCGCTGGTCGAGAGCTATCGTCCGTCCCTGCTCTGGCTGGAACAGGCCTCGATTCCTGATCGGGAGAATGGCGTCAGTTGGTATGAAGGCCAGGCAGATCGTCTCTCGATGCAACTGCTGAAGAAAATCTTTGCCGACGAAGGGCTGGACATCGAGAGCAAACTCCCGATGGCACAACTGATCGAGGAGATCGACCGCGTTGCCGATCAGGCTGAAAGCCTCGACCTCGAACTGCGTGCCAGTTGCATGAATTGCCTGCCCTTGTTCGCCATTGGCCATTCGCACTGATCAGGCACGCAGGGCCTGCGTCGATGGCGCGGGCGGCCAGCCGAACGCGGCCTCGTGATGAATGAAGGCCGCGTTTCGTTTTCGCCGCAGGCCGCGTGGCGGCGGCAAGCGGCTCGGCCAACGATCGCCTGATCGGAGACAGGATACGCGGTCGCCGTTCAGTGCGTCCGTGGTCGTGACCTGTTTGGTTCTTGCAGTGGCATTTTGCTTGCGTGCAGCGAGCGGTTGGTCGACCACACGCTCGTGGCGTGGGTGGGGTTTGATGGAGGTTTTAGCCTGTGGAACTGACGGCAGGGTTCAAGAACGACAAGCTGGTCGGTGATTTCTGGGGTGGCCTCGCGGCGATGCTGGTTGCCCTGCCCTCGGCGATCGCATTTGGTGTCACGATCTATTCCGCCATAGGGCCGGCCTATGCCGGCCTGGGCGCACTGGCCGGAATTCTCGGGGCGACCGCGCTCGGCCTGGTGGCGCCGGCTCTGGGGGGAACCAATCGTCTGATCACGGCGCCCTGCGCACCGGCCGCAGCCGTCCTCTCGGCCTTCGCCATCGAACTGGTGCAACACGGGGTGGCGGCGCCGTCGATCGTCCTGATGTTGACGGCGCTCGGCTTGGTATCGGGCCTGGTGCAGTTGATGCTCGGTTTCATGGGCATCGGCAGCCTGATCAAGTACATCCCGTTTCCGGTGGTCAGCGGCTATCTGACCGGTGTCGGATTGATCATCATCGGCAGCCAGATTCCGAAATTCCTCGGTGTCCCCGGTGGCATTTCGTGGTGGCGGGCACTGATCTCGCCCGAACTGTGGCAATGGCAGAGCGGATTGATCGGCGCTGTCACGGCGGGCGTGATGATCGGCGCGCCGCTGGTCACGCGCATCGTACCAGCCGCCATCCTGGGCCTGCTGGCCGGCGTGCTGACCTATTTCGGACTGGCGTCGATGGACGAATCGCTGCTGGTCATGGCGGGCAACAAGCTGATCATCGGTCCGCTCGGCGGTACGGCCTCGAGCATGCTTGAAGCGATCACCGGGCGCTGGCAGGAAATCGGCGAGCTCAAACTGAGTCAGATCGGCAGCCTGTTGGGGACGGCGTTCACATTGGCCGTGCTGCTGTCGATCGACACGCTGAAGACGGCGGTGGTGCTCGATGCGCTGACGCGCGGTCGCCACGACTCGAACCGCGAACTGGTTGCCCAGGGTCTCGGCAATGTCGCTTCGGCCTGTGCTGGCGGCATGCCGGGGGCGGGGCAGATGGGGGCGACCCTGGTCAATCTGGCGAGCGGCGGCCAGACCCGCGTTTCGGGAGTTGTCGAAGGTGTGATGTCGCTGATTGCCTTCCTCGCGCTGGGAGCTTTCATTGCCTGGATTCCGGTCGGTGCGCTGGCCGGCATCCTGATCGTCGTCGGCATACGGATGATCGACCGGCACAGCCTGCACCTGCTCGAGTCGCCGTGGACCCTGCTCGACTTCATCGTCATTGTGGCGGTGGTTGCCGTGGCAGTCGGCTACAGTCTGATCGCCGCCTCCGGGGTCGGGATTGCCCTGGCGATGTTCCTGTTCATTCGCGAGCAGTTGAGCAGCACGGTGATCCGCCGCAAACTGGACGGTGGCAGCCGCTATTCCAAGCGGGTGCGCTTGCGGCAGGACATGGAGGTGCTCGAGAAGGAGGGACACCAGACCGCCATCCTCGAGTTGCAGGGCAGCCTGTTCTTCGGTACCAAGGATCAGCTTTACACGGCGCTCGAGCCGGAACTCAAGAAGCGCCGGTTCATCGTCCTCGATATGCGGCGGGTGCAGTCGGTCGATGTGACCGCGGTGCACCTGCTGAGTCAGATTCGCGATTCGCTGATCGAGCGTGACGCATTCCTGATCTTCAGCAGCCTGTCGCACACCCTGCCGAATGGCCGGAACATCGGCGATTTCTTCGACCAGATGGAGCTGACGACAATGACCGAGCACGTCAAGGTCTTCCCCGAGCTCGACGACGCGATCGAATGGATCGAGGATCAGGTCCTCGGCCAAGGCCAGGGGCCGCTTCCTGGTTCGGAGGTTGCAGCGCTCGAACTGAGTGATCTCGAGCTTTTCCGTGATCATAAAGAAGAGACGCTGAACGACCTTGAAGCATGCCTGGAACGCCGATCGATTGTCAAGGGTGGCAAGGTCTACTCGTTTGGCGACCCCGGCAACGAGCTCTACCTGATACGCAAGGGAGCGGTGCGCATTACCCTGCCGGCGTCTGGCGAGGCCAACGGCCACCACGCCCTGACCTATGGCCGTGGCGATTTCTTCGGTGGCATGGCTTTCCTCTCGCAGATGACCCGCTTCAACGATGCCACCGCACTCGAAGACAGCGAGCTCTTCGTCCTGCAACGCGAACAGTTCGAAAGACTGCGCGAGGACCACAAGCGACTGGCCTGCCACTTGGTGGAGGCGGTTGCCAAGGTGCTGGCTCTGCGCTTGCGCTACTCTGACAAGGAACTGATGGCCATGCAGGAATAACTCGTTTGTTCCGGAGATATCGTTCGGCTTGTGGCAAGGCTCTGGCCGGCAGCGCTGGCTGGCTCAACCCCTTGGCGCGTAGCCGTGACGGCCCTTGCCCGGCGTCACACTTCTTTTTCCGGCCGACGTCGCGACGGGAGGGTCGATTTCGGTTATGATAAGATGTGCCATTGGGGAGTCATGGAATGGCGCCAACGGGTGGGAGAACAAGAATGTTCCAACATATCCTGCTGCCGACTGACGGCAGCCAGTTGTCACGCGATACCGCTCAACGAGCGGTATCTTTTGCCAAGGCAGCCAACGCCACGATCACGGCGTTGTATGCCAAACCCGTGGGGCATACGGAGAACATTGCCGAACTGGTGGAGCCGGCCGTACTCGATCGCCTGGTTTCCGGGTCCGATGGCAAGTCCAAGGACTACCTGGGTTTCATCAAGAAACTGTGCAAGGAAGCGGGAGTCGAGTGTGCGACCCTCTCGGTGGTCAGCGACACGCCCTGGGAAGCGATCATCAACGTCGCAGAAGACAACAACTGCGACCTGATCTTCATGTCCAAGCATGGTCGCGGCGGTCTGTCGTCGCTCCTGCTGGGCAGCGAAACCTACCGGGTGCTGACCCACTCGAGCATCCCGGTGCTGGTCTATCGTCCACCCGAAGTCGACGCCAGCCGTCGCAAGGCCAAGGAAAAGGCACGCGAAAAGGAACGCAAAAGGGCCTGAGCGGGCTCCCGGCGCAGGCCCGTTTTCGGCAGGCATCAGCTGAGGGGCGGGCAACCGGCGGGCAGACCTCCGGTTGCCCGGCCAAGCGCGTGGCGGGTGTCGTGCCGGGCTGATGGCACCCTCTTACTGGCAACAGGCTTGCAGCGAGCTGGCACGGGCCGACCCGGTGCTGGCCGGTCTTGTCGGGCGCTACGCCGGCGTCGGGCTGGTCTCGCGCGGCGATCCCTTCGTGACGCTGTTACGTTCGATCGTCGGGCAGCAGATTTCCGTCAAGGCGGCGGATAGCGTCTGGGCGCGCTTTCTCGCCATCTTCTCCAACCCGACGCCGGTCGAGGTTCTCGGCTGCCCCCCCGAGGCGCTACGTGGCTGTGGTCTGTCGGCACGCAAGGTCGAATATGTGATTGATCTCGCCCGGCATTTCGCCAGCGGGCAGCTCGACGTGGGACGCTGGTCGGCGATGAGCGATGAGGAACTCGTCACCGAGCTCACCACGGTGCGCGGCATCGGTGTGTGGACGGCGGAAATGTTCCTGATCTTCAATCAGTTACGCCCGGATGTCTGGCCGCTCGACGACCTCGGCCTGCAGCGGGCGATGGCCATCCATTACTACGGCGGCGAACGTCCGCCGCGCCGGGTCCTCGCCGCACATGGCGAGCGCTGGCGTCCCTGGCGCTCGGTGGCGACCTGGTACCTCTGGCGCAGTCTCGACCCGCTGCCGGTCGAATACTGAGGCACCGGGTCTGCCCGGGTGAGTCGCGGTGCGCAAGGGACGGCTTCAGCCGCTGTTGCGCAGTCCGGCGGCGATACCGTTGATCGTCAGGTGGATGGCGCGTTTCACCCGTTCGTCTTCGTTGCCGCCGCGCAGGCGCTTGATCAGCTCGATCTGCAGGTGATTCAGCGGATCGAGGTAAGGGAAGCGGTGGCGGATCGAACGGGCGAGCAAAGGATTGTCCTCGAGCAATTGCGCCTGCCCGCTGATCGTCAGCAGGGCGTCGATGGCCGCCTGCCATTCGGCCTTCAGACGCGGGAAGATCGCTGCACGCAACGCCGGGTCGGTCACCAGTTCGGCGTAGCGTGAGGCGATCGCCAGGTCGCTCTTGGCCAGCACCATATCCATGTTGGAGAGCAGCGTGCGGAAGAAGCTCCACTCCTGGAACATCTGGTGCAGCATTGCGAGGTCGTCCGGACGGGCGGCGAGAAATTCGCGCACCGCACTGCCGAAGCCGTACCAGCCGGGCAGCATCAGGCGGCACTGTGCCCAGCTGAAGACCCAGGGAATCGCCCGCAGATCTTCGATGGCGGTCGTTTTCTTGCGCGAGGCGGGTCGGCTGCCGATGTTCAGGTGCGCGATCTCGGCGATGACGGTCGATTCCCAGAAGTAGCGCTCGAAACCCTCGGTCTCATAGACCAGGCCGCGGTAGGCGCGATAGGCCGACTGCGAGAGCGCCTCCATCGCGTCGAGGTATTCCGGACGCGGCGCCGGATCGGCCGGCGCCAGCAGCGTCGCTTCGAGCACCGCTGCCGCGAAGATCTCGAGATTGCGGCGGCCAACCTCCGGATTCGAGTACTTGCTGGCGATCACTTCGCCCTGCTCGGTGATGCGCAGCCGTCCCTGCACGGCGCCACCGGGCTGGGCCAGGATGGCCTGGTAGCTGGGGCCGCCGCCGCGGCCCACCGAGCCGCCCCGACCGTGAAAAAGGCGCAGCTTGACCCGGTGGCGGGCGAACACTTCGACCAGCGCGATCTCGGCCTTGTACAGCTCCCAGCCGGAGGTCAGGAAGCCACCGTCCTTGTTGCTGTCCGAGTAGCCCAGCATGACTTCCTGCAGGTCGCCGCGGCTGCTCACCAGGCTGCGGTAGGCCGGCAGGGAGAGCACCTCGTCCATGACCCGCGGGCAGTTGCGCAGGTCCGGAATGGTTTCGAACAAGGGCACGATGTTCACCGCCAGCTGTTGCGACTGCGGCCACAGCAGGCCGCATTCCTTGAGCAGCAACGCGACTTCGAGCAGGTCCGACACGCCGTCGGTCTTCGAGATGACGTAGTTCTGGATGGCGTCGGGCCCGTAGGCGCGGTGGGCGTCGGCGGCGCTGCGGAAGATCTCCAGCTCGCCGCCGGTTTCTTCGCCGTAGCCGAGGTGCGCCGAGGCCAGGGGCCGCGCCGAGGTGATCTCGGAAAGCAGCAGGGCAACGCGGTCTGCCTCGTCAAGCTTGTCGTAGCCGGTGCCGGGCAGCGCTGCCTCGAGCAGTTCGCCGACGACCCGCGCGTGCACGTCGGAGTTCTGGCGCAGGTCGAGCGACGCCAGGTGAAAGCCGAAGATGGCGACCGCCCGCCGCAGTTCGCGCAGACGGCCGCCAGTCAACAGTTGCGAGCCGTTGGCGACCAGCGAACGATGAATCACTTCGAGGTCGGCCGCATACTCGCCGGCGCTGGCATAGGGCGCCGCTTCTCCGACCGCATGGCGCTCTGCTTCGATGCCATCGAGGCCGCGTGCGGTGGCCGCCAGACGGGCGTAGATGCCGGTCAGCGCGCGCCGGTAGGGCTCGTCGCTGCGTGCTCCCGAGGTATCCGGCGAGCGTGCCGCCAGCTCATGCAGGGCCTCGGAGACGCTGACCAACCCCTCGGCGAGCGACAGCTCGGCGCCGAGAGCATGGATCTCGTCGAGGTGGAAGCGCAGTGCGCGTGCCGACTGCAGGCGAAGGGCTTCGCGCGTCACGCCGGCGGTGACGAAGGGATTGCCGTCACGGTCGCCGCCGATCCAGCTGCCCAGGCGCAGGAAGGCGGGCAGTTCGTCATGGATGGTGCCGAGGTGGTCCTCGAGCCAGCCATAGAGACGGGGCAGTTCGCGCAGGAAAGTGTAGTCGTAATAGGACAGGCCGTTGACCACCTCGTCCAGCACCAGCAGGCGGGTGTTGCGCAGCATGCGCGTCTGCCACAGGGTGAGGACGGCGCGGCGCAGCCCCTCGGCGAGCCGGTCCTGCTCGTCGGGGGTGAGCTGTTTGCAGTCGCGCAGATGGAGCAGTTCGGCGATCGTGCGCTGCCCGTTGAGGGTACTCTTGCGCTGTACTTCGGTCGGGTGTGCGGTGAGTACCGGCACGATCGAAGCGCTCGTGAAAAAGTCACGCAACTGTGCCGCATCGATGCCGGCGACGCGGGCGCGGGCCAGCGCATGCGCCAGGCTGCCCTCGCGCGCTGGCGAACCGGCGATCAGATGAGCGCGCGAACGCCGGATATGATGCTGGTCCTCGGCGATGTTCGCCAAGTGCGAGAAGTAGCTGAAGGCGCGAACCACGGCCTGCGTCTGGTCGCGTGACAGGCTGTCGAGAATGGCCACCAGTTCCTGTTTGGCACCGCTGTCCTCGTCACGGTGAAAGCGGATAGCACTGACCCGGATGTGCTCCACCAGTTCGAAAGTCGCTTCCCCTTCCTGGGCGCGCAACGTGTCGCCGAGCAGGCGGCCAAGCAGCCGGATGTCGTCACGCAGGGGCAGGTCCTTGTCCTCGGCAATCTCTTCCGGCATCGTGTTCTCCTCTGTTCGGTTTGCGCTGCGAGAATACAGCACAGGGCGCCGCCAGCGTACAGTGCGTCGGCAGCGTTTTCCTTCAGCAGCCGATGACCTTGAACTCGACGCGGCGGTCGAGAACGTCGCTGGCGTCGTCAGCGCCGGTGCCGACCAGGTTCTCGCGCGAACCGGCGCCATTGGCGATGCTGCGTCTGGCGAGTTGCGGCGCCGCCAGTTCGAGGCGATCCTTGATCGTTTGCGCGCGCAGCAGCGAAAGTCGTTCGTTGAGCGGCTCCGGACCGCTGTGGCTGGTGTGGCCGACGATTTCCAGACAGGCCTTGCTCTGTGCGCTGCGTTGCGCAATCTGGTTCAACCAGATGGGATAAGGGCCGCTGATCTGCGGGTCCGGCCAGAACTGGGTGGAGCCGGGGCGGAAGAGGAACTTGACCGAGAGTTGACGGTTGGCGAGACCGTAGTCGACGATGCGTGCATAGGCCCGTGTCGCCTCGTCGTGCCGTTTGAGCTTCCAGTTCGCCAGGTAGACGCCGTTGTGGGCGCGCAACTGATCGCCGCCGGGTGTGCGCAGTGCGCTGTGGTAGAGTTCGAGCGATTCCTGGTAGCGCCGGGCGTTGTAGGCCCGGGTCGCGTCGTTGATCAGTGCCGCGGCGAGGATGCGCTCGGCGTAGACCGGATTGATCGGATCGCCCGCCTTGCTGCCCTGGCAGGTCTTGATGTAGCCTTCGCTCGCCGGGTCCCTGGTCCACGCCGGGCTGTCGGCGTCGAAGGGCAGTGGCGCCAGGTCGACGCCGGTGGGTCGTGCGCGGGCAACCCCCTTGGCAATCACCTTGCCGGTCTTCAGGTCGGCCAGGGCAAGGCAGATGCGAAACGCGTCGCGTTCGCCGACCGGCTGGCCGGCGGCCTGGTTGATCGGGGTGAAGGTGCCGACCAGTACCAGCGGCTGCCTGGCGAGGCTGGCGGTGCTGAATTCCGCCACTGCGAAGCGCGTATGATCGCGTCGTACGAGGTCGACAATCTTTTGTTCCATCGAACGGGTCGCAATGGACCGGGTGCCGGTGACTCCGTCCACCAGGGGGTCGATCACCAGGGTCTGACCTTGGTTGATGCTGGCTGACGTGCCTGCCTTTTTGAGCAGGTCGTTGGCTGCAGCCAGCACCGCGTCGTCGAAGGCCAGCGGAGACGGTGGGGCCGGGTCAGTCTGACGGGCGCTGCCTGGCGGCGCCACCTGACAGGCGCTCAGCACGATGGCGGCCAGCCAGGTGGTCAGTTGCCTGCGGTGGTGGGCGCTGTCTTTCATGGTCTGCACTCCTTCTGGAAGTAAGCACGGTCGTCGGCGGTCAACGGGTCGCCGAGCCCCTGGCGTTCGAGCAGGTCGCGGCAACGCGCCGGACGCACCGGCTGCGCGGTGGCCCGGGCTGGCGGAGGTACCGCCCTGGCGGGGCTGGTGGCGCTGGCGTTCGCTACCTTGTCCGTGCCGGGTGCCGGCGCCGGCACGTCGGGCCGGCTGGGCGATGTGCCGGAGAGCGGCGCAGGCATTGCCGTGACGGCCGCCGGCGGGCTGCTCGGGCTGCCTGGAGGTGGGGCAGCCTGAGTAATTCCCGGGGGGGTCCCGGTACGCGCCGGGGTTGTCTCGCCGGCGCCGTGCCGCTGCCAGACAAGCGCGCCGGTGACGGCGAGCACGACCAGCAGTCCGGCACTGGCGAGGAGCAGTGGGCGCTGCGTCCGGCCGGCGGCCGGCAGCGCCGAAGTCGGGCCGGCAGGGGGCGGAGGCGTCGCGCAGCGAGGCCCGAGCAAGGCCTCGACGCCGGCCACCAGATGGCGGAAGCCGGGAGCATCGGGCGAACCATCCCAGCCGACCAGATCGGCCGCCTGGATTCCGCGAAAGCCGAGTGGTGGTGCCACGGGTTCGAGCAGGGCCGGCACCAGTCTGGCGCGCGTGCGACCTTCTTCGGCTTCTTCGCTGACCCAGGCGCTGGCGATCGAATTCTGCGACCAGAGAACCACCATGCAGCCCATGTCGTTCAGCGCGTTCTCGATCACCTGGCGCCAGGTCATGCCGGCCGCGATCTTGCGGTCCCACCAGACGGTGAACCCCCTGGCCTCGAGCCGGCAGGCGACCTGGCTGGCTGTAGCGCGGTCTTCGGTCGCATAACTGAGGAAAATGTCGGCCATGAGTGTTTTACCTGCCTAACCATTCATGATTCGGCTTACTCGCCCCCGAGCATGAAAGCCCTGATCGGGTGCACCATGTGAGGTGGCACGCAGGCGCGTAGAGGTCGCAATACGAATGAAGGCCCGACCCCGGCGCCTAACCGGACCTTCAC
>NZ_JAEUOL010000291.1 GCF_016789985.1 Accumulibacter sp. | reverse complement strand
AACCATTGGAGTGTCCGCAAAGCCTATCGCAGTGCCCTTTCCTGGTTCAAACGCGGCATCCGCCTTCTCTTGAGACGCGCTGCCAGCGCACTGCCTCTTCCCAAGTTCTTTCAGGGGGCCGAAACATGATAGGTGGTAAGGGGATAACGTATCGTTACAAATCGCGAGCAGTCATCGGCGATATAATCGCGCATTCTGTACTGGACTACCCCATGTTTGGAATTGGACTCGGATTGCGCCGTCTTGGCCTGCTTGCCGTCAGCGCACTGGCCTTCCTGCAGACGCCGGCACAGGCCCAACTGACCATCGAAATCACCGGCGCGGGTGCCAATCGCATCCCGGTGGCGATCGCCGATTTTGGTGGCGATGCCAGCGCTTCGCGGATCGTCACCTCGGTGGTGCGCGCCGACCTTGAACGGAGTGGCCTGTTCCGCATGGTCGATACCAGCGGGGCAGCGATGACCGAGGCGTCGAGTCCGGTCTACGGGGACTGGAAAAATCGCGGAGCCGACGCGCTGGCTGCCGGCAGCATCGCCGGCAGCGACGATGGCCGGCAGGAAGCCCGTTTCCGCCTCTACGATGTGAACAAGCAGGCGCCACTGGGTGGGTCGGCTTTTGTCACCTCCAAGGCGATGCTGCGTGCCGCCGGCCATCGTATCGCGGACATCATCTACGAAAAGCTGACCGGCGAACCAGGTGTCTTCTCCACGCGCATCGCCTATGTGGTCAGGGTCAGCGCCACGCGCTACGAACTGCACATTGCCGATGCCGACGGCCAGAATGCCCAGATTGCTTTGATTTCAAAGGAGCCGATCATTTCGCCCTCCTGGTCGCCTGACGGCGGTCGTCTGGCCTATGTATCCTTCGAGAACAAGAAACCGGTCGTCTATGTGCACTCGCTGGCATCGGGAAAACGTGTGGTCGTCGCCAACTTCAAAGGGTCGAATTCGGCGCCGGCCTGGTCGCCTGACGGTCGCAAACTGGCCGTGGTGCTGAGCAAGGATGGTGGCTCGCAGATCTTCACGGTCAACACCGACGGCTCCGGGGCGCAGCGCCTGACGACCGCCAATTCGATCAATACCGAGCCCAACTTCTCGCCCGACGGGCAGTACGTCTATTTCACCTCGGATCGCGGTGGCAGTCCGCAGATTTACCGTATCGGGGTCGGCGGCGGTGACGCGCAGCGGGTCAGTTTCGAAGGCAGCTATAACGTCAGCCCACGCATATCGCCCGACGGCAAGTCGATGGCCTTCGTCAGCAGGCGCGATGGCGGAGGCTTTCGTCTTTCGGTGATGGACCTGGCCAGCCGTCAGGTGCAGGTCCTGACCGACTCGAACAAAGATGAATCACCGACCTTTTCACCAAACGGTCGGATGGTTCTGATTGCCACCGAAATGGGTGGTCGCGGTGTCCTCTCGGCCGTTTCGCTGGATGGCCGAATCAAGCAGCGCCTTTCCATTTCGGCGGGTGATGTCCGCGAACCGGCATGGGGCCCTTTCAACCGTTGACAACGCATACCGATGTCGATTAACGCGCAGGAGAAATTGATGAAACAACTCGTAATCCCGGCCGCTCTGGCCCTTTTGGTCGCTGCTTGCAGCTCGACGCCGGAGAGCACTGATCAGGCTGGCGGAGCCCCCGTCGAATCACGTGGCGGCGGACCCTCCGTGGCGACCGTCACGACGGGGGGAGTTGATGGCAACAGACTGCCGGCGGTGCTGACTGATCCGAAGAGCATCCTGTCGAAGCGCAGCGTGTATTTCGACTACGACAGTTACGAGGTGAAAGCCGAGTACAAGGATCTGGTTGCGGCGCACGCCAAGTTCCTCTCCGAAAACCGTCAGTTCAAGATGTTGATCCAGGGCAATACCGACGAACGTGGCAGTCGTGAGTACAACCTGGCACTGGGTCAGAAGCGAGCCGATGCGATCAGGAAGATGATGGCGTTGCTCGGCGCCCGCGAGGAACAACTCGAATCGGTCAGCCTGGGAGAGGAGAAGCCGAAGAATGAAGGCCACAGCGACAGTGCCTGGGCGGAAAATCGTCGGGGCGACATGCTCTACAACGGCGAGTTCTAGCGTGTCGGGAGTGGTGCTACGTTGCGGACCGGCAGCCGCGCGCTTTCTGGCGGTCAGCCTGTGGTTCGCCATGCTCGCTGCGCCACAGGCTCGGGCAGGGCTATTTGACGACGAGGAAGCGCGGCGCCAGATCAAGGACTTGTCGATCAAGACCAACGAACGCCTCGACACTTTCGCCAAGGGGCAGATCGAACTGGCCAATCAGATTCAGGCGTTGCGCGACGAGAACTCGCGCCTGCACGGCCAGGTCGAGACCTTGAACTATGAGCTCGAGGCAGCCAGGAAGCGGCAACAGGATTTCTACGTCGACCTCGACGGTCGCCTGCGCAAGCTCGAACCTCAGCCAGCGGCGGGCGCCGAGCCCAAACTGGCGGACGACGGCAAGCCGCCGGTGGAAACCGCCAGGAAGCCAAGCGGTGATCCTGCCGCCGAAGCGCGCGAGTACGAGGCAGCACTGAATCTCTTTCGCGCGAACAGACTGAAGGAAGCGGCTGCAGCTTTCGAGGCCTTTGCCAAGGCACACCCGGACAGCAATCTGACGCCCAGCGCCTATTATTGGCTGGGCAACGCGCATTATTCGCTGCGTGACTGCAAGAAGGCGATCGATGCCCACCGGGTAGTGGCCGCCAAGTGGCCAGCCAATGCGAAGGCACCCGAGGCATTGCTGAGCGTGGCCACCTGTCAACAGGAACTGGCGGATGCCAAAGGCGCAAAGACGACGCTCGAGACGCTGGTCGCCAAATATCCGGACAGCGCGGCTGCCACGACTGCCAGGCAGCGCCTGAAGAAGTAGTCCGAAACTGGTGGCCAGGCCGGTCGGTACGCTGGCGCTGAAGATCAGCGAGATTTTCCTGTCCCTGCAAGGTGAGAGTTCGCGTGTCGGCTTGCCGACCGTATTCGTGCGTCTAACCGGTTGCCCACTGCGTTGCGTGTGGTGTGACACGAGCTACGCTTTCAGCGGGGGGCAGACGCTGTCGCTGCCCGACATCCTGGCTGAAGTTGCGCGCCATCGGGTGACTCATGTTTGTGTCACCGGTGGCGAGCCGCTCGCGCAGCCCGCCTGTCTGGACTTGCTGCGCGAACTGTGCAATGCGGGCTACTCGGTTTCGCTCGAAACCTCCGGCGCACTCGACATCGGCAGCGTAGACCGACGGGTGTCGCGCGTTGTTGACCTCAAGGCTCCCGGTTCGGGCGAGTGTGCGCGAAATCACTGGCCGAATCTGGCACTTTTGACTTCGAGTGACGAACTCAAGTTCGTCCTGCGCGATCGTGCCGATTACGAGTGGGCGCGCGCGCAGGTTGTGGAGCGACAGCTCGCCGCCGTTTGCTCGCTGCTTGTCTCTCCGGTTGCCGGTGAACTGGAAGCGGCAACCCTTGCCGACTGGATCATCGAAGATCGCCTGCCGGTGCGCTTTCAGTTGCAACTGCACAAGCTGCTCTGGGGTAACCTGCGCAGCCGCTAGGTGGGCAGCGATCCACCTCGCTCCGGGGCCCTTACACTTACCTCTGCCGCCCTACCGGCAGAGGTCACAGTGGGCCGGCCTGCAACCAGTCGCGCCACATCTCGTCGGGGGTGAAAACCACGACGCAGCCGGTGCCCTTGTCGACGACGAGAACGTCTCCCGTCGCGAACAGCTCGCTGCCGGCGCTGGCTACGGCCAGCGCGCTGGGTCTCGAGATTTCCCTGTGCTTGAGTACGGCCAGATGCCGACCGCCCCGGGACACCAGGCGCAGCGAGCCTCTGCTGAGGCCCATGGCGTCGCTGAACTGGGCAAGCACAAAGCCCTGCCTGACGATCGCGAAGTCGTCGAAGAGGTGCAGCGGCGCGGTGTCGATCACCTGTGGCTCGCCGGCGCTGCCGTCCTCCTGGATGGCCATGCTGCCGAAGACTGCGGCAGGTGTGGCGTTGCCCGTGAAATAGAGCGTCCTGCCGGTCACCTTCAATCCATTGGGCTTGCAGCCCGGTGGGCGGGACCACGGGATTTCCAGTACGCTCGGGCTGGCCGCGTCGACCGGTGCGCGGAAAATTCCGGTGGAGACTCCGGGTGCGCTGTTGGCCACATAGATGAAGTCTCCGGTTGGGTCAAAGCTGATGCCGTTGGCCAGGGTGTGTCCGGGAAGGCTGGCGACCAGCTCGGTAAACGCCAGCGGGGTCTGGCGCAGATCGCAGCGGACGATCCAGGAACTGATCCCGAAGGTCAGTGCCGCGACGGATAGCTTGAGCAGTCCCGGCATGCTCTGCTCGGTCTCATTGACGTCGTCCAGCGCCGCCTTGAGCAAGCGGCTGCCCCCCTGTTCGACGTGCGCGCAGGCGAGGTATAGGTAGTTGCCGCGCAGGGCGACACCGTTCTTCATGCAGTTGCCGGGGACGGCCTCGACGCGCAGCGGGATGAGCTTCTGGTGGCACTTGCCGCCGGGGCTTGCCAGCAGTTCGTAGACTCCGTCGCGGCCGCTGACGAAAACACGCTGCTCGTTGCTGATGACGAGGTTTTCGGCGTTCGTCACGCCGTGGCACAGTGTTCTCACTGTGCCGCTCAATGCCTGGGGCTTCGACAGCAGGGATGTGTACAGGTTGATCATTCTCGGACCTCTGTTTCACCAAGTGATCGTCATTTTGCCAACCAGCCGCCGCTTGGCGTGACTCTCCGGCCACCGTGCTGCCGCCAGACCTGCAGGCGGCAGCACGGTGGCCGGAACTGTGTGCTCGCAGCATGCCTCCTGTCAATTGTATCTCCTTATCCCTGGCGGCGATGGCATGAATCGACGTCCGGGAGTCGTTGGTCACCGGCCAGGTCCGAGCAAGCACTGTAACCAGTCACGTGCCGGGCGGAGCAGACCGCAACCCCGCTCGAGGAAAATGCGCTGGTCAGCGGAACGCGGTATATTCACCAACCCATGAACAGAAGAATTTCAGCCCTCGGCAAGAGCTGTGTCGTGCTCCTCTCCGGAGGTCTCGATTCGGCAACCACGCTGGCGATTGCGCAGGCGAGCGGTTTTGCGTGTTACTGCCTGTCGCTCGATTATGGTCAGCGTCACCGCGCCGAGTTGCAGGCGGCGGCGGCCGTCGCCAAGGCGCTGGCCGCCAGGGAACATCGGGTGATGCGCCTCGGCCTCGATGAGTTCGGGGCATCTGCCCTGACCGATGAAACCATGGCGCTGCCCGTCGACGGCGTCCGGCCAGGCATTCCGGTCACCTACGTCCCGGCGCGCAATACGGTGATGCTCTCTCTCGCGCTTGCCTGGGCCGAAGTTCTAGGCAGCCAGGACATTTTCGTCGGCGTCAACGCGGTAGATTATTCGGGCTATCCTGATTGCCGCCCGGAGTACATAGCGGCCTTCGAGCGAATGGCCAATCTTGCGACCAAGGCTGCGGTTGAAGGCGCCAAGCTGCAAATCCACGCGCCGTTGATCGATCTTGCCAAGCACGAAATCATTCGCCGCGGCATTGGGCTGGCTGTCGATTACGGCCTGACCGTGTCCTGCTATCAGGCCGACGCTGCGGGGCGCGCCTGTGGCGTTTGTGATTCGTGCCGCTTGCGGCGCGCGGGTTTCGCCGCCGCGGGGGTGGCCGACCCGACGCGCTACCTTGACTGAACCGCCGTGGATGGACCCGATGAGCACTGCCAGCATTGTCCTCTGGCTCGCCTTTGCCCTCGGTGCGGCATTTGGCGCCGTGGCCAGCCATACCCGCTTCTGTACCATGGGCGCTGTCGCCGATATCGTCAACCTGGGCGACTGGACTCGGATGCGCATGTGGCTGTTGGCGATCGCGGTGGCCATTCTCGGTTCTGCCGTCCTGCATGTCGGCGGCCAGATCGACCTTGACAAGTCGATTTATCGGACCCCGAGTTTCAACTGGCTTTCCCACCTGCTCGGTGGCCTTTCCTTCGGCTTCGGCATGGTTCTCGCCTCGGGCTGTGGTGCGCGCACACTGGTCCGCATCGGTGCCGGCAACCTGAAGGCGCTGGTGGTTTTCATCGTGCTCGGACTGGTTGCCTACATGTCCATGCGCGGCGTGCTCGGCGTCTTTCGCGTGCAGGTGCTGGAACAAGTCTCGATGTATCTGGCTGCCGGTCAGGGACTGCCAGCCATGCTTGTCCGCTTCGGGCTGGCACCGCGCGCCGCCCTGCCGCTCTGTGCCCTGGTCATCGGTGGTGGCCTGCTGGCCTTTGTCTTCATCAGCCGCGACCGCCTTTCCTTCGACATTGTACTTGGCGGTGTCGTCGTCGGTTTGCTGGTTACCGCTGGCTGGTACGTCAGCGGACATCTCGGCTATCTTGCCGAGGATCCCGAAACACTGCAGGAAGCCTTCCTCGCCACCAATAGCGGACGGATGGAGTCGCTGACTTTCGTTGCGCCACAGGCCTACACGCTGGAACTCCTGATGCTGTGGTCGGACAGCAGCCGCCGGCTGACTTTCGCGATCGCCAGCGGGCTCGGGGTGATCGTCGGCAGCCTGGCGCATGCGCTGTGCAGCGGGAATTTCCGCTGGGAAGGCTTTCACGACGTGGAGGACACGGTCAATCATCTCGTCGGTGCGGTGCTGATGGGCTTTGGCGGCGTCGTTGCGATGGGGTGTACGATCGGTCAGGGGATCAGCGGTGTCTCGACGCTGGCTGTAGGCTCGTTCCTGACCCTCTTTTCGATCATCGCCGGAGCCCGGTTGGCACTTGCCTATCAGTACTGGCGGGCCGAGCGCGCAGCGTGAGCGCAACCAGCCGACGCACACTCAGGCATTGACCTGCGGTTCGGCGACGGCCTGGATGCGCGCGATGAGCACCTTGTCCACCCGGTGGCCGTCCATATCGACCACTTCAAAACGCAAGCTGCCAAGCGAGAAGTGATCGGCCGGCAAGGGAATGCGACCGAGCATGTACATCACGAAACCGCCCAGGGTATTGAAGGCGTTTTCCTCTTCGCCCGGAAATTCGCCAGGAATCTGGATGACCGCCTTCAGGCGTTCGATCGACAGGCTGCCGTCGACCAGCCACGAGCCATCCTCGCGAACGACAATGTCGTGCTCTTGCTCGTCTCCGGAAGTGGGAAGTTCGCCAACGATTGAAGTCAGCACGTCGGTCAGGGTCACCAGGCCCTGCAATCCCCCGTATTCGTCCACCAGGAGCGCGCATTGCTGGTGAGCCCGACGAAAGGTTTCGAGCAACTGCGTCGTGGTCACGCTTGCTGGTACGTAAAGTGCCGGCTGGACACACGATTCGACCGACAGCGCTTGCCCGAGCAAGGCTCCCTTGAGCAGATCGCTGGTGCGTAGCACGCCGACGATATGGTCGAGATCGTCGCGGCAAACGACCAAACGCTTGTATGGACTGTCGGCCAGACGCTGGCGAATGGTCTCTTCGTCGTCGTTCAGATCGATCAGGTAGATGTCCTTGCGGTGCGTCATGATCGCACTGATGCGCTGTTCATCCAGACGCAGGACGTTCGAAACGATGGCTTGCTCGCTGGCGTGGAAGACGCCCGCTTCGGCGCCCTGGCTCATCAACACCTTGATTTCGTCGTCGGTGACTGAAGATTCCTGCCGGTTGCCAGCGCCCAGCAGGTGCAGCAGCAGACTGGAAGAGGACGAGAGCAGCCAGACCAGTGGCCGTGCCAGCCGCGAGAGCAGATCCATCGGGCGCGCGATCAGCGAGGCAAGTCTTTCCGGTGCCAGCAGTCCGAGGCGCTTGGGGACCAGTTCACCAACCACGACCGAGCAGTAAGTGACGACAGCGACCACCAGTGTCAGCGCGATACCCGTGGCATAGGGTGCGAGAGACGGCAAAGAATGCAACCATGCGGTCAACGGCGCCGCCAGTGTCGCCTCGCCAATCGCACCGCTGAGAATGCCGACCGTGGTGATGCCCACTTGAACGGTAGACAGGAAATTTGATGGTTCGTGGTGCAGCGCCAGTGCCGCGCGCGCGCCGGAATGGCCGTCGTCAGCCAGCTTCTTCAAGCGCGACTGCCGTGCGGAGATCACGGCAATCTCCGACATTGCGAGGAAACCGTTGAGCAGGATCAGGAACAGCAGCAGGGCAATGTCCATTGGTGTGTGAAGCTCAGGCGGTCACTCGGGGTCGGCGCGCGTATAGGGCTGGTGCAAGTGCACCGGCGCCCCCTGTTTCTTGCGTGCCCGGATGTTGAGGATTTCGACCATCACCGAGAAGGCCATCGCGAAATAGATGTAGCCTTTTGGCACCTTGTGTCCGCAACCTTCGGCGACCAGCGCCACGCCGACGACCATGAGGAAGGACAGGGCGAGCATCTTGATCGTCGGATGAGCGGAGACGAAGCGTCCGATGGCCGATGCGAAAGTCATCATCAGCCCGACCGAGGCGATGACCGCGGCAATCATCACCGCGACCTGATCGACCATGCCCACCGCCGTGATGATCGAGTCGAGCGAAAAGACGATGTCGATGATGATGATCTGCATGATGATTGCCGAAAAGCTCGCCTGGACGACGGACGACGCGTGTCCTTCCTTGCCCTCGAGCAGTTGATGGATCTCCTGAGTGCTCTTCCAGACGAGGAATACGCCCCCGCCAATCAGAATCAGGTCGCGCGGCGAGACTTCGTGCCCGAGGAGGGTGAATAGCGGCGTCGTCGCGCTGACGATCAGCGAGAGCAGCAGGAGCAGCGCGATGCGCATGAACATGGCAAGGAACAGGCCGATTTTCCTTGCCTTCTCGCGGTTGTGCGGTGGCAGTCGGTCGACCAGGATCGAGATGAAGATTACGTTGTCGATGCCCAGCACCAGTTCGAGGGCGGTAAGCGTCGCAAAGGCCAGCCACATTTCGGGACTGGTTAGAAGAGCTGTCATATCCATGTATTTGTCTGTCGTCCACAGGCGATTTTCAGGTCATGAAGGGGCATTATAAGGGCCTTCGGAAACAGTTGCTTGCGTCAGACGACGGCTCATCCGACGCTATGCTGATGGTATCATCAGCATAGCGTCGGATGAGCAGAGCGTTTGCGGTCAGGCCTACGGGGTTGACCAAATAACCATTAATCAATAGACTGGGGTTACTCCAGTAGCAAAAAAGCACAACGCAGCTGATCTGCTGCATCTTCGCCGCTCCGTTTTCAGCCTCTGCCCAAGAACGGAGTTACGGCCTCAGGGGTACTGACCCCCCAAGTTTTCGAGGCTTTGCACCCGCCTGTAACCGTCCATCGTCGTGCCCTTTTCCTGGCGCGATGACCAAAGTGAAGGAGAGAGCATGTCCGCAACAATTGCATTGAGAAGCATGACGGGACGTCGTGTCGACGCCACCCTGAGTTTTGTCCAGCACAGCCTGATCATCGTCGGGCTGATGCTCGCCTTGGCCGCCTTGAAGCCCTGGGTGAGCGAGCGTGATTCCGCTGACACCCCGCAAGTCGTGGCGAGCGATGAGTCGACGACGGAGGCCGAATCTGCCACGGAAACCAGCGCACTGGTTGTCGCGGCCTTGCCGCCGCGGCTGCAGCGCGCCCTCGACTTCGTTTCGCGACGTTACCGCGTCGCTCCGGAAGCCCTGGTGCCGGTCTTCGAGGCTGCGCAGGCGGTGGGTCGGGAGCGCCGCGTCGACCCGCTGCTGATCATCGCCATCATCGGCATCGAGTCCCGCTTCAATCCGTTTGCCGAAAGCCCGGTGGGTGCCAAAGGCCTGATGCAGGTGATTCCCGGCTATCATCTCGACAAGGTGCCGCAAGGTGCGGGCGACAAGCCTTTTCTCGATCCGGTGACCAACATTCAGGTGGGTGTGCATGTGCTGCAGGAGGCAATTCGCTGGCGTGGCAGCCTGACCGGCGGTCTGCAGCACTATGGTGGTGCGCCCGAGGACCCCGAAGCCGCCTACGCCGGCAAGGTAATGGCCGAGAAGGAGCGCATCGAGCAAGCGGCGCGGCGCCCTCCGGGGGCGCGCGCCTGAGTCTCGCGCCGGCCGCTTCCGGCGCTTATCCGGTCATGCCGGCGCCAGTAATGCGCCGGATGGCCTGTCTGGCTTCGACTGGGAGGACGAGTTCAGAATGTGCAAGCGGCGTCATCAGCCGCTCATCGAAGTGAAGCAGGGATTTGTCGTCCTCATGCAGGAATTCCGCTTCGATCAGATTCGCAATGAACGCGGAGAAGGTGGCCCTTTCCGGCAACTCGGGCGTGTTGAATTCGTAAAGAAGCGATAGCCGTTGGGCCAGCAGATGACAGTTGTTCTCCAGGGTCTGTCGGGTTAGCTGGCCAGGTCCATGCTTCTGCAGCAACGCCAGGGTGAGGAAGTGACGCTCCAGCAGCGGACGAATGGTCTCACCCAGCAGATGCAGTTCGGCAAACTCCTGCGTGATCGCCTCCGGCGCGAAGAGTATGGACTGTCCTGCGGGGCGCACCAGCAGGCCGCGCGTCACCAATACTGCAGTCACCGCCTCGCTGGCTGCTGCCAGTTCGTCAAGCGGCCAGCGCAAGAACAGCTCGGCTCGCATCAGGGCACAGATTCCTCGCACCGCCTGCGCTACCCGTGCACCATCGAGCTGACGGTTGTGACCCAGCAGGCAGGCGATGAGCGCTGGCAGGGCGAAGAGATGGAGAACGTTGTTGCGGAAATAGGCAAGCAGTGGCGCCTGTTCTTCGCGCACGCGTATCAGATCGCCCAGCGGGTCGGCGAAACGCTCGACGACGGTCAACCGCTCGGCGTAGGCGACGATGGCCGGGGGAGCAAGGGTGCAGGTGATGCTGGTAGCCGAGTAGGGTGCCTGCTCGGCGAGCGCTTGGTAATGCTCGATCATCCGCCACAGGGCATGCTCGTCGGCCGTATGCTTCGGCGTCGCCAGCAGCACGAGAGCGATCAGATTGACCGGATTGACTACGGCCGCCTCGTTGATCCGCTTGGCAAGTTCGGCCGCAGCCTTGCGCGTCGCGGTGTGCGACCAGAGTGCCTGGCTGGCGGCGCCTTCCTCACTCCAGCCCGGATAGTGTTGGTCGAGAAAACCCGCCAGGGCAAGCGGTTGGCCGAAGTTCACGTGTACCTTGCCAAACACCCGCTTGATGTCGCGCACGCTGGCCAGCAGCCCAAGCAGTGACTCACGCTGCTTGGGCTGGCCGGCCAGTTCTCCGAGATAGGTTCGGCCTTCGATGATCTTCTCGTAGCCGATGTATACCGGCACGAAGACCAGTGGTCGTGCATGCTCGCGGATGAAGCTCTGCAAGGTCATGCCGAGGATTCCTGCCTTTGGTGTCAGCATCCGTCCACTACGACTGCGCCCACCCTCGATGAAGTACTCGATTGGAAAGCCGCGCGCCAACATCAGGTGGAGGTACTCGTGGAATACCGCGGCGTAGAGCGGCTCGCCCTTGAAACTGCGACGCAGGAAGAAGGCGCCGCCGCGGCGCAACAGCGAACCGACGAGTGGCAGGTCGAGATTGGCGCCGGCGGCGATGTGGGGTGGCGTCAGTCCGTGGCGGAGAATGATGTAGGAGAGCAGCAGGTAGTCGATGTGGCTGCGGTGGCAGGGGACGTAGACGATTTCCTGGCCCGCCGCGATGCGCGTCATGGCTTCGAAGTGGTGCAACTCGATTCCGTCGTAGAGCCTCGTCCATAACCAGGCGAGAAATAGTTCGAACGCGCGTACCACCCCGTAGGAATAGTCGGAAGCAATCTCCAGCGCGAAGTTGCAGGCTTTCGCTCGAGCTTCACCTACCGCTATGCCGTGGGTTGACGCTTCCATCTCGATTGCTGCGCGTACCTGCTCGCCGGCAAGTACCGCGTCCACCTGGGTATTGCGATGCGACAGGTCGGGTCCGATGGCCATCTGGCGCTGGCGGCGAAAATGGACGCGCAGGATCCGCGACAGCTTGCGCAGAGCCTGCTCCTCGCCGAGCCCTCCCTGTAGCAGATCGCGCAGCGAGATTGGTGGGTTGTAGCGTACCAGCACGTTGCGACCATGCAGCAGGATGGCCAGAAGCTGGCGCCACGCGCCCGGCGGTCGCCAGTTTTCCGAAAACAGGGCCTTGAGGACGGAATCCTGTTTGTCGGGGCTACGCCCCCAGAGAATGACGACAGGCAGCAATTGCACATCGAGTTGCGGGTCGGCAACCGCCTGGCTGATCAGGCTGGCGAGCAAGGGCGAGTGGCTGCCATTGCCGCGTGTCCGGCCAGTCAGACTGCGATCGCGATTGAGAAAGAAGAATGAGCGGGGCAGGCGCTGTCTGCCCAGCAGGATCGGCCACTCGGCGCGTGGCAGGCCGGCTCGCCGTGATTCTTCGAATAACACCAGCAGGTTCGAAAGGTGCCTCTCCTGCAGGATGTAGCACACCGGCCTGGCCGGGTCGAGCGCCAGTTCCTGTAGATTTTCGGGAAAGACGGTGGTTCTCACCCAGGCATAAAGCAGGCGGCGCGCCAGTGGAATGAACCAGTTGGAGACCTTGAAGCTTGTGCCCACCGGTGCGCCGTCTGCCCTTGCCTGTGTTGCCGTCCTTACTCCTCCTCGACGACCTTGTGCTGCGATGCCAGTTGTTGCTGGGTCATCGGTGGTACCTGGGCGTAGTGCGAGAAGGCTATGCTGTAGGAACCCTGCCCACCGGTCAGCGACTTGAGGCGCGACTGGTAACCTTCAAGTTCGGCCAGCGGAATCTCGCCGTTGATCGCCATGACCCCCACGCCACGCGGCTGGGTCCCCGTCAGGTGGCCACGCTTGCTCGACAGATCGCCGGTGACGTCGCCGGTCATCGCATCGGGCGCGAGGATTTCGATATCGACAACCGGTTCGAGGATGATTGGTTTGGCCGCGCGAATCGCCTCGACAGTGGCTTTGCGGGCGGCGGTGAAAAAGGCGATGTCCTTGCCATCGACAGGGTGTGACTTGCCGTCATGGACGGTAACCCGCAGGTCCTCGACCGGGAAGCCGGCCACCACGCCATCGGCGAGTGCCTGGCGGACGCCCTTTTCGACGGCGGCCATGAACACGCCAGGGATCACGCCCCCCTTGACGATATCGACGAATTCGAAACCAGCACCCCGCTCGAGCGGTTCGACGCGCAACATGACTTCACCAAACTGGCCGGCACCCCCGCTCTGTTTTTTGTGTCTGCAATGCCCTTCGGCCGATGCGGTGATCGCTTCACGATAAGCGATCTGCGGTGGCTTGGTGTCGAGTTCCAGTTTGTACTGCTGTGCCAGACGCGTCAGCTTGGCGCGCAGATGCATCTCGCCGATGCCGCGAATCACCGTTTCGTTGGTCGTCGGATGGCGTTCAACCTTGAAGCAGGGATCTTCGACCTCGAGCTTGTGCAGGATCTCGAACAGTCTTTGTTCGTCTGCCTTGCGCCGCGCATGCACCGCCAGGCCCTGCATCGGTTGCGGAAACTCGAGCGGCTTGAGATGGATATGGTCCTCGTCGTGCGAATCGTGCAGAACGCAGTCGAACTCCAGTTCTTCGACCTTGGCAATGGCGCCCAGGTCGCCGGGCACCAACGCCTCGACCTCGACGTACTCCTTGCCCTGCAGGCGATAGATGTGACCGACCTTGAACGGCCGCTTGCTGTCGCCAACGAAGAGCTGCGAGTCCTTTCTGATCGTGCCCTGGTGTACCCGGAAGACGCCAACCTTGCCGATGAAGGGGTCGCTGATCACCTTGAAGACGTGCGCCAGCACATGTTTCTGCGGGTCGGCTTCGGCCTGGAAGGCCTCACCTGCCGTTCCCGGCTCGCCGCGGTAGAACGGCGGCGGGTTTCCTTCGCTCGGACTGGGCGCCAACCGGGCGAGGACATCGAGCAATTGGGGAATACCGGCACCGGTCCTTGCTGAAACGAAAAGGATTGGAATCAGATGACCCGCACGCAGGGCCTTCTCGAAAGGCACATGCAGTTCGTCCGGACTGGGTTCGACCCCTTCTTCGAGATAACGCGCCAGCAGATCCTCGTCTTCTTCGACAATCTGGTCGATCAGCGCACGATGCGCCACCGCCACCGACTCGAAATCGCTCTCGCCGTCGTCATGGCCGAGAACTTCGACGACTTCACTGGCCTGTCTGGCTGGCAGATCGAGCAGCATGCATTCACGCCCGAAGCGCTCGCGAATTTCGCCAACCAGCGCCGGCAGATTGACGTTTTCGGCGTCGATCTTGTTAATCACGATCATCCGGCAGACGCCCCGCGCAGCGGCCATGCGCATCATCCGCTCGCTGGTCAGTTCGATGCCGTTCTGCGCGTTGATCACTACCAATGCCGTGTCCACCGCGGCCAGCGCACCGATCGCCTGTCCGGCAAAGTCGGGGAAGCCCGGGGTGTCGATCAGGTGAACCTGCACGCCTTGCCAGGGCAGACTGACCAGTGCTGCATTCAGGGAGTGACCAAATTCCTTTTCCAGCGGGTCGAAGTCGCAGACTGTGCTGCCCTTTTCGACGCTTCCCCGGCTGCTGATTGCGCCGGCTGCGGCGAGCAGGCTCTCGGCAAGGCTTGTCTTGCCGGCGGCCCCGTGGCCGACGAGAGCGACTGCACGAAGGTTACTGGTGGCGGTTTGGCCCATTCATCATCTCCCCAATTCAAGTCGAATGCTGGTCGCAACTTCAGGAATAGCCCCATGGCATCACGGTTGCGTGTCCGCTGCTCATTCTACTCCGGCCGCGTTCGCAGTGCTCGCCCGTCGTCACGGCGTGACGCCAGCCCGGCGTCGTAGCGACCGATGACGAAGGCGAATCTGTCCTGTTTTTGCAGCTTTGCAAGCCGGATGGTCAAGCTGTGTCGCAGAAACGGAGCACATCGGTTTTGTGTAAACTCCGGGAGTCGGCTACATTTACGCGTTTCACATTGATGAATACCGCGTCAGGAGGCAAGATGGACAACGACCAACGCCAGGCCGATCTTCGCGAGGCTGCCCTCGAATATCATCGCTACCCGACGTCCGGCAAGATTTGTGTGCAGCCGACCAAGGGCCTCAACAGCCAGATCGATCTGGCCCTCGCTTACTCCCCTGGAGTTGCCTATGCTTGTCATGCGATCGTAGACGATCCGGGATCGTCGAGTCTCTACACTTCGCGTGCCAATCTGGTGGGCGTAATTACCAACGGTACGGCGGTACTCGGACTCGGTAACATCGGACCCCTGGCGGCGAAACCGGTAATGGAAGGAAAAGGCTGCCTGTTCAAGAAGTTCGCGGGTATCGATGTCTTCGATATCGAACTGGCGGAAAGCGACCCGGACCGGCTGATCGACATGATCGCGGCAATGGAGCCGACCCTGGGTGGCATCAACCTGGAAGACATCAAGGCGCCCGAGTGTTTCTATATCGAGGCCAGGCTCAAGGAGCGGATGTCGATCCCGGTCTTTCACGATGACCAGCACGGTACCGCGATCATCTCGTCGGCCGCCATCCTTAACGCGCTCAAGGTGACCGGCAAGAAGATCTCTGAAGTCAAGGTCGTGTGCTCGGGAGCCGGCGCGGCAGCGATCTCCTGCCTTAACCTGTGGTGTGACCTGGGCTTGCTGCGCGAGAACATCATCGTTTGCGATTCGAAAGGGGTGGTTTACCTTGGGCGCGACGAAAACATGGAGCCAACCAAGGCACGCTATGCGCGCGAGACCCAGGCGCGAACCCTGGCGGATGCCATCGACGGCGCCGACGTCTTCCTCGGGCTCTCGGCAGCCGGTGCACTCGAGCCCGGCATGCTGACGCGCATGGCCAAACAGCCAATTGTCTTTGCGCTGGCCAACCCGATACCGGAAATCATGCCCGAGCTTGCCCGGGAGGTGCGGCCGGATGTGATCATGGCCACTGGCCGCTCCGATTATCCAAACCAGGTCAATAATGTCCTGTGTTTTCCGTTCATCTTCCGCGGTGCCCTCGATGTCGGTGCGACCGGGATCAATGAGCAGATGAAGATGGCCTGTGTCAAAGCGCTTGCGGCGATGGCGCAGCAGGAGGTGAGTGATGAAGTGGCGATGGCCTACCCGGGCGAGCAGCTCACCTTCGGTCCCGATTATCTGATCCCCAAACCCTTCGATCCGCGCCTGATCACCACCATTGCACCCGCGGTTGCCCAGGCAGCAATGAATTCAGGCATCGCCACACGCCCAATCGCCGACCTGAGTACCTATCGGGAAAAGTTGCGCGAATTCGTTTACCAGACCGGCGTCGGCATGCGCGCGGTGTTCTCGGCCGCCAAGCGCGGGCGGAAAACGCGCATTGTTTACCCCGATGGTGAGGACGAACGGATGCTGCGCGCCGCGCAGACGATTCTCAACGAAGGGCTGACCAGACCCATCCTGATTGGTCGGCCCGATGTGATCGCGGCACGTCTGGAGAGGATCGG
>NZ_JAEUOL010000099.1 GCF_016789985.1 Accumulibacter sp. | reverse complement strand
CCGACTGCAAGGCGGCGTGCACTGTCTCGGCCGCCAGCATTCCCGACTTCATCGCGGTATGCACGCCCTTGATCTTGGCGAAGTTGAGCGTGCCGGCGTCGCAGCCAAGCAGCAGGCCGCCGGGGAAGCTCTGCTTCGGCAAGCTGTTGAGTCCGCCCTTGGTAATCGCCCGCGCGCCGTAGCACAGACGCTTGCCGCCTTCGAGATACTTCCTGATCTCGCTCTGCAGCTTGAAGCGCTGAAACTCCTCGAAGGGTGAAAGGTAAGGGTTGGCGTAATTGAGATCGGCGATCAGACCCACGGCGACCTGGCAGTCGTCGAGGTGATAGAGGAAGGAACCGCCGGTGGCCCCGTGTTCGCTGAGCGGCCAGCCGGCCCCGTGGACCACCAGGCCAGGCCGATGCTTGGCCGGATCGATCTGCCAGAGCTCCTTGATCCCGAGACCGTAGTGCTGTGCAGTGGTGCCCGCCGCGAGATCGTAGCGGGCAATCAGCTCCTTGCCGAGCTGGCCGCGCGCACCTTCGGCGAACAGCGTGTACCTGGCGTGCAACTCGAGGCCGGGCTGGAAGCTGTCTTTCGGCTCGCCATGCTTGTCGCGTCCCATGTCGCCGGTGGCAACGCCCTTGACCGTACCGTCTTCATGGTAGAGCACCTCGGCTGCGGCAAAACCGGGGAAGATTTCAACGCCAAGCGCCTCCGCCTGCTCAGCCAGCCAGCGACAGAGGCTGCCCAGACTGATGATCCAGTTGCCCGTGTTGTGCATCGGTGCCGGGACGGCGAAAGCCGGCAGCTTGACCGCCGAAGTTTCGCTGCGATAGAGGAAAACCCGGTCTTCGCTGACCGGTGTGGTCACCGGTGCTCCCTTCGCCGGCCAGTCGGGCAGCAGTTCGTCAAGTGCCCGGGTCTCGAACAGGGCACCCGACAGGATGTGGGCACCGATCTCCGAACCTTTCTCGAGAACCATGACCGACAGCTCGGGATTCAACTGCTTGAGGCGAATGGCCGCACTCAAACCGGCCGGCCCGCCACCGACAACCACCACGTCATAGTCCATTGCTTCCCGTTCCATCACCGCTCCTCATGGTTTCTCAATCGATCCGGACCCGGCCTGTGGCTGATCGACCCTGGTTTCGAGTCTGCTTGGTCCACAGCCATCAAGCTGTATGTGTATGCGCTTCGCCGTATACCGCAGTCCGGGAAGTCGGTCAACCTTGCAACGTCAGCCGCTTGTCTGAGGATCGTCGCTCGGCGGATCATCCGGCCGCAGCCGCCAGTCCGGAAACTCTGCGCGAAAGGTGCTGCCTTCCCCGACCCGGGAATCGATCGCCAGGTTTGCCTGGTGGCGCAGTAGGATGTGCTTGACGATGGCCAGGCCGAGACCAGTGCCTCCGGTGTCACGCGAGCGACCACGATCGACGCGGTAGAAGCGCTCGGTGAGTCGTGGCAGGTGTTCCGCCGCAATGCCGACACCCGAGTCGCGTACCGAGAAGACTCCAAGCTCGCCGCGCAGCTTCCATTTGATGCGGATCTCGCCGCCGGGCGGAGTGTAGCGAATGGCGTTGGAGACCAGATTGCCAAAGGCACTGTGCAACTCCTTGCGGTTTCCACGCAGGGCCGGACCCTTGCAACTGGCCTGGATGCGATGCCGGCCTTCACTGAGGCTCTGCCCTTCTGCCAGCAATTGCGCCAGAAGCTCGTCCATGTCGACCTCCTCCTCGCTTGCCGGAGCATCCTCCGCCTCCAGGCGCGACAGGGTCAACAGGTCGTCCACCAGACTCAACATGCGCCTGGTCTGTTCGCTCATCAGGTGGGCAAACTGCTGGCGCTGCTCGGCACTCATCGAACCTTCGTCGGCAAAGTGTTCGAGGAAACCACTGACCACGGTCAAGGGTGTCCGCAATTCATGCGAGACGTTGGCGACGAAGGTGCTGCGCATCGTCTCGACCCGCCGGGCATCGGTCACGTCGAGACTGACCAGCAAGGTGTTGCGCTGGCCCAGCGGCACGATGCGCAGCGCATAGGTGCGCGCACGCGCCGCCGGCGACTGGACAATGAATGGTGACGGCTCCCCAGGCTTGCCCAGGTATTCGGCAAAACCTGGCGTACGCACCAGTTGTTCGATGATCGCACCGCCGTCGCGCGGCACGCGGATTCCGAGATGATCGCCCGCTGCACGATTGGCCCATTGCACCTGATGGTTGCCGTCAACGATCACCAGACCGTCGGGCACGGCGTCCATCGCATCGGTGAAGGAGCGCAGTCTGGCCTCGATCTCGTCGCGCGCGCGCGCCTCGACGCGCAGCCTGCGCGATAACTTCAGGTAGATTTCGCCCCACTCACCAGCGTGATCCGGAGCGTCGGAGCGCTGCGGATCATCGATCCACGCCGCAAACGATGCCAGGCTTCTGGTCTGGACGATGACCACCAGCAGCAAACCCAGGGTGGTCGTTGCCCAACCCCAGGCGGAATCATGCAGAAGCGTGGTGAGCAGGCCGAGGCCGGCGATCGGCAAGACGTTGGTTAGCACGAGGCGCATGAACCGCCGCCCAGCCGCAGTCATGCCACGCTTTGCGGTACCCCCGGCGGGGCACTGAGTTTGTAACCGGCCCCACGCACGGTCGCCACCAGATGCTCGGCAACCGGCCCCAGAGCGAGGCGCAGACGCCGGATGTGAATGTCGACGGTACGGTCCTCGATATAGACATGGTCACCCCAGACGTGGTCGAGCAGTTGCTGGCGTGAATAGACACGCCCGGGGTTGCCCATCAGGAAGCGCAAGAGACGGAATTCGGTCGGGGTCAGACTGATTCGCTGCCCCTCGACACGCGCCTCGTAAGCAACCGTGTCGAGTTCGAGCGGACCGACCACCAGCGTCCCCCTGGCAAACTCCGGAGCACAGCGCCGCAGCAGCGCCTGCACGCGCGCCACCAGTTCCTTCGGACTGAAGGGCTTGACGATATAGTCGTCGGCTCCGCCTTCGAGCCCGGCCACGCGATCCGCCTCCTCACCGCGCGCGGTCAGCATGATGATCGGCAGCTTGCGCGTCCGCCGCTCGCGGCGCAGGTTGCGGGTCAGCACCAGACCGGACTGGCCGGGAAGCATCCAGTCGATCAGAGCGATATCGGGCAGGCGGCCACGCACCAGTGCCTCAGCCTGCTCGGTGCTGTCGGCACACAGCGGCTCGTAGCCGGCACAGACCAGCGTGAAGCGTAGCAGCTCTTGAATGCCCTTGTCGTCTTCGACGACAAGGATCGCGGGCAGTCTGGACTCCGTGCGTGTCATGCGCCATCCGCCTTGCTGGCAGCCGGCGCGCTGTGCCGGATGTCGACGCCGCCGACCACGTAGATGACGTTTTCGGCGATGTTCGTCGCGTGATCGCCGACGCGCTCGATGGCCTTGGCAATCCAGATGATGTCCAGGGCCTCGCTGATCGTGCGCGGATCTTCCATCATGTAGGTGATCAATTGCCGCAGGATGGCGTTGAATGCCGCATCGATCGCCTTGTCGGCGCCGATCACCTGACGCGCCGCATCGACATCCATACGCGCCAGCGAGTCGAGCGATCCCTGCAGCATGTCGTTGGCCAGCCGTCCGCAATGGTGTACGTCGGATAGTCGAGGGATGCGCTGACCGCCCGCCTGGTGCAGTTTCTTCGACATGCGAGCGATCTTCGAGGCCTTGTCGCCGATCCGCTCGAGGTCGGTGACGATGCGCGAGATGGCCATCACCAGGCGGAGATCACGTGCCGTCGGCTGTCGACGCGCGATCAACAGGGTGCAGTCTTCGTCGATGCCGACTTCGTGCGCGTCCACTTCGCGGTCATTGTCGATGACCTGCTGCATTTCCTCGAGATTGCCGGTGCTGAAGGCATCGACCGCAGCCAGCACCTGTCTTTCGACCAGCCCACCCATCTGCAGGATGCGTGTGCGAATGTTTTCGAGTTCGAGATCGAACTGCTTGCTCAGGTGATCATTCATGGGGCAGGACTCGTTTCGGACGGCAGCAGGAGACCGAGGCAGCGTAGATGGGCAATGTTACGGGATAATGACGGCGCGCCACCGCTCCTTCCGACATCTACCGGCAGCAGCCGGCCAGGACCACTATAATCTTGCCTCCGACACCATCGACTGGCGATTCGGCAAATGGAGCTTCCCATCAACTCGAGCCTGTTGCTCGCGGCAATTCCTGCCACCGCTTTCGGTGCCTGCCTGCTACCCCTCCTCTTGCAGCGCTTCGGGCGGGCAGTGACCGGGCTGGCGGCGACGACGGTGATGGCCAGTTGCCTCGCCCTGCTGCTGCCGCTGACCCCGGCGGCGCTCGCTGGCCAAACCGAGCTGCTGCACCTGGCTTGGTTGCCCACCTACGGACTCGACCTCAATCTGCGACTCGATGGTCTAGGATTGCTGTTCTGCCTGCTGATCCTCGGCATCGGTCTGCTGGTGGTGCTCTACGCCGCCTGGTACCTGCCATCGAGCGATCCGCTTGGGCGCTTCTATTCGATCCTCCTGCTGTTCATGGCCGCCATGCTCGGCGTCGTGCTGTCCGAGAACCTGCTCCTCCTGCTCGTTTTCTGGGAACTCACCAGCCTCTCGTCGTTTCTCCTGGTGGCCTACAACAGCGAGAAGTACGAGTCGCGCATCGGGGCACGCATGGCGCTGGCGGTCACCGGTGGTGGTGGCCTCGCGCTGCTCGCCGGCATCCTGCTGCTCGGCCATATCGTCGGCAGCTACGACCTGTCGGCCATCCTGGCCGCCGGTGAAAGGGTTCGCACCCACCGGCTCTACGCACCGGCACTGATGCTCATCCTGCTTGGCGCCTTCAGCAAGTCGGCACAGTTCCCGTTCCACTTCTGGCTACCCAACGCGATGACGGCACCGACCCCGGTGTCGGCCTACCTGCATTCGGCGACCATGGTCAAGGCCGGGGTTTTCCTGCTCGCCCGGCTCTATCCGGTGCTCGGCAGCAGCGACCTGTGGTTCTGGCTGGTCGGCGGCAGTGGCGCCATCACCCTCGTCTACGGCGCGACAATCGCCCTTTTTCGTCACGACATCAAGGGGCTGCTGGCCTACTCGACGATCAGCCACCTCGGTCTGATCACCCTGCTGTTCGGTCTCGACACGCCGCTGTCGGTAATCGCCGGCCTCTTCCACATCATCAACCACGCCATCTTCAAGGCCTCGCTGTTCATGGCCGCCGGCGTGGTCGACCATGAATGCGGCACGCGCGACATGCGGCGGGTCAATGGGATGTTCCGCTACATGCCGATCACCGCGACACTGGCAATCATCGCCGCCGGCTCGATGGCCGGTGTACCGCTACTCAACGGATTCCTGAGCAAGGAAATGTTCTTCGCCGAAGCCGTCAGTTATCCACAGTTTGCGGCGATCGGCTGGGCCTTACCACTGTTTGCGACGATCGCCGGCATGCTGGCGGTCGCCTATTCGTCGCGCTTCGTGCACGACGTCTTTTTCAATGGCGAGCCGATCGACCTGCCGCGCCAACCGCACGAACCGCCGCGCTGGATGCGCGCGCCGATCGAACTGTTGGTCCTCCTCTGCCTGCTGGTCGGCATTCTCCCGGCGTGGACCGTCGGTCGCCTGCTCGAAGCCGCTGCCGGCGCCGCGCTGCAGGGGCCGTTGCCGGACTTCCATCTGGCGCTTTGGCACGGCTTCAACCAACCGCTCCTGATGAGCCTGCTGGCCCTGACCAGCGGCGTATTGATCTATGCGCTGCGCCGCCCGCTGTTCGCCTGGCAGGATCAGTTGCCACCGATGCACCCGCGCACCGCCTTCGAGCGTTTCTATCGCACCCTCACCAAGGGCGCGCGGCGGATGATCGCCCTGCTCGACAATGGTTCGCTACAACGTTACTGCGCGCTGCTCGTCGGTTTTGTCGTGCTGCTCGGCGGCTGGGCGTTCTTCTCGGCAAGCGGCCGAAGCGAAGCCCGACTGCCCGGTGTGGCTGCCGATGAAGCAGCGGTCGGGGCGCTGCTCGTACTGCTGCTCGGCACGCTGGGCGCCACCGCACTCTACCGCAACAGGTTGCTCGCCCTGATCCTGGTCAGCGTGGTCGGGCTGGCCGTGACACTGACCTTCATCCGCCTGTCGGCACCCGACCTGGCCCTGACCCAGCTTGCCGTGGAGATGGGGACCATCGTTCTGATGTTGCTCGTGCTCTACTATCTGCCAGCGCGCAACACGCCGGCAAGCAGTGCCCGCCGCCTGATCCGCGACCTGCTGCTCGCCCTGCTCGCGGGCGGCGGCCTGGCCCTGACAACGCTGCAGATGCTTGCCGCACCGTCTGCGACGATCTCGGAATTCTATCTGCAGCAATCGCTTCCCGGTGGCGGTGGCGCCAACGTGGTCAATGTCATCCTGGTCGATTTCCGCGGTTTCGACACGCTCGGCGAAATCACCGTGCTGGCCATGGTCGCCCTTGCCTCGCACGCCCTGCTCGACCGCCTCATCCTGCACCCACCGCAGCGCGATGCCGATGGCCGAGCATGGGCCAGCGAAGCGCACCCCCTGTTTCTCTCGATGCTGATGCGCCCCTTGCTGCCCCTGGCGCTGACCGTTTCGGTCTACGTGTTCCTGCGCGGACACAATGCACCGGGTGGCGGCTTTGTCGCCGGGCTGATCACCAGCGTCGCGCTGGTCCTGCAGTATCTGGCGAACGGTATCGCCTACGCACAGCCACGCATGCCACGACACGCGGTCAGGCTGCTGGCCCTCGGTTTGTGCCTGACCGCCGGCATCGGACTAGCGAGCTGGCCCTTTGGCCGTCCTTTCCTGACCAGTGCGCACGGTCACGTACACCTGCCGCTGATCGGCGACGTCGAGCTGGCCTCGGCCATGGTTTTCGACCTCGGTGTCTACGTCGTCGTCGTGACGGTCGTCGTCAGCGTCCTGGCAGGACTCGGCCAACTGTCGCTGCGTCTCGACGCGCCGCATGAGGAAGCCTGATGGAAGCGCTCCTGGCCACCGCCATCGGCGTACTGACCGCCTGCGGCGTGTTCCTCATCCTGCGCGCGCGCACCTTCCCGGTACTGCTCGGCCTGACCCTGCTCTCCTATGCCGTCAACCTCTTCCTTTTTGCCAGCGGCCGCCTGCGTCTGGACGCCCCACCGCTGATCGGAGCCGCCGCCAGTCCTACCGATCCCTTGCCGCAGGCACTGGTGCTCACGGCGATCGTCATCGGTTTCGGCATGACTGCCTACCTGGCGATGCTCGCCCTGCGCGCCCTCGCCGAATCGGGCGGCGATCACGTCGACGCCGCCGAAGAACCGTGATGCGCAACCACCTGCCGATCCTGCCGATCCTCATTCCCTTCGCTGCCGCACTGCTGCAGATGGCCGACGCACAACGCACCTTCCAGCGTGCCGTCGGGCTTCTGTCCACCAGCCTGCTGCTGCTGGTCACCGGCTGGCTGACACTGCTCGCCGACGACGGCTTGCTGCGGGTTTATGCGCTGGGCGACTGGCCGGCGCCTTTCGGCATCGTGCTGGTGGTCGACCGGCTGGCCGCTGCCATGACCCTGCTCAGCGCGCTCCTCGGCTGCGTCGCGCTGCTCTACGCCAGCAGCGGCTTCGACGAGCGCGGGCGACATTTCCACCCGCTCTTCCAGTTTCAACTGGTCGGCCTCAACGGAGCCTTCCTCACCGGAGATCTGTTCAACCTGTTCGTCTTCTTCGAAGTGATGCTGCTCGCCTCCTACACGCTGCTCGCGCATGGTGGCGGGCTGGCGAGAACGCGCGCCGGAATCAGCTACGTGGTGCTCAATCTGCTCGGGTCCGCCCTCTTCCTGATCGCCCTGGGACTGCTCTACGGGACGCTGGGTACGCTCAACCTGGCGGATCTGGCGCATCGCCTGACCCTGCCGGGGCACGATCCGGCACTCGCCAGGCTGGCCTTTGCCCTGCTCATTGCCGTTTTTGCACTCAAGGCGGGACTACTGCCACTCTCGTTCTGGCTGCCGCACACCTACACAGCGGCCGGCGCGCCGGTTGCCGCGCTGTTCGCGATCATGACCAAGGTGGGTATCGTTGCCATCCTGCGCGTCCAGGCGATCGCGCTGGCACCTGCGCTGCCCGACCTGCTCGACTCCTGGTTGACCACCCTGGCGCTGGCCACCATCGTCTTCGCCGCCCTGGGCGTGCTTGCCGCGCCACGCCTGCGCGCGCTGGCGGCCTGGCTGGTGCTGCTCTCGGCCGGCAGCCTGCTGCTGACTCCGGCGCAGGCAAGCGTCCAGGCGAGCGCGGCAGCCCTCTACTACCTGGGGCAGTCTACGCTCACCGGTGCGGGCTTCTTCCTGCTCGCCGGAGTGATCGCCGAACAGCGCGGCGCCGCAGCCGACCACTTCCGGAGCGGACCGCCACCCGCAACCTGGCAGAAGGTCGCCTTCCTGATCCTGGCGGCGACCGCCGCCGGATTACCGCCGTTCTCGGGGTTCATCGGCAAGCTGATGCTGCTCACGGCGCTGCGTGAGGTGGCTGCCGGACCGGCCATCTGGAGTGTGCTGCTGGCCGCCGGTTTCCTGGTCATGATCGCGCTGGCACGTGACGGTTGCTACCTGATCTGGAAACACCCGGCGACGGGCGAGCAGACTGCAGCGCCGACATTCGCCTGGCAGCGGGCGACCGCCACCCTGCTGCTGGTCACCGCCGGACCGCTGTTCGCCCTTTTCGCCCGCCCGCTGAGCGACTACGCCGAGCGCGCCGCCCGCCAGTTGCATACACCCACCGCCTACCTGGCCGGTGTGCTGGCAACGCCGTCGGCACAGGCCGCACCGCAGGGGACACGCTGATGCGTCACCTGCTGCCGCGACCCTGGCTGTCGCTCACCGTCTTCGTGCTTTGGGTACTGATCACCAACGCCGCATCGCTCGGCCTGCTCCTGCTCGGTGGCTTGCTGGCCATTGTCGTGCCGCGCTGGACGCAGGCCTTCTGGTCGAACCCGCCGCGCCTCGTCCGGCCCTGGCAGGCACTCCGTTTTCTCGGTGTTTTCGCGCTCGACATCGTGACCGCCAACTGGCGCGTCGCACGGCAGGTGATCGGGCCGCTGCACCGCCTGTCCCCGGCCTTCGTCGAAGTACCGCTCGACCTGCGCGATCCTTTCATCGCCACGCTGCTCGGCAGTATCGTGTCGCTGACGCCGGGCACCGTGGCGATCGACGTCGACCGGCAGCGCTGGGTGATGCTCGTCCATGCCCTGGACGCGCCCGACCCGCAGGCGTTGATCACCGAGATCAAGCTGCGTTACGAAATGCCACTCAGGGAGATATTCGCATGCTGAACTCCGCCATCGAGATCGCCTTCGTCCTGATCGGCGCAGCACAGGCGCTCAACTTCTATCGCCTGCTGCGCGGACCGGACCTGACTGATCGCATCCTGGCGCTCGATACCCTGGGAATCAACGCCATCGCGCTGCTTGTCCTGTTCGGGATTCGCAGTGCCAGCACCGCCTATTTCGAAGCCGCCCTGTTGCTGGCGCTGCTCGGCTTCGTCGGCACGGTTGCGCTGTGCAAGTTCCTCCTGCGCGGAGACATCATCGAATGAGTCCGCTCAGCGAGTCCGTCATCGCCTTCCTGATCGTGCTCGGCGCCCTCTTCGTGCTGCTCGGTTCGATCGGGCTGGCGCGGCTGCCCGATTTCCTGACCCGCCTGCACGGTCCGACCAAGGCGACCACCCTCGGTGTCGGTGCCATGCTGCTTGCGTCGGCGATCTTCTTCACGAGTGACGGGCATGGCGGCATCAGCCTGCACGAACTGGCCATCCTGTTCTTCCTTTTCATCACCGCTCCGGTGACCGCACATCTGCTCGCCAAGGCCGCGTTGCACCGGCAGCAGGCGGGAGTCGCCGGTGCCGGCGACACACCAGACGCCGGCGCCGAGACTGCCGACAGCGGGACGTGAGCAACCGGGCAGCGTCTCGAGCCTCGCCGTGCCACGCCGGACCCGTCAAGGAGCACGCCAACGGTCTGCGGGAATCGACCCGGTGCTAGAATCCCGCCCGCAGGCGGCCGTCGATCCACTGCCACTGACATGACCAGGCAAGCCAACGCTGGAAGACAACCAACGAACGACGAGGAGTAGCGACCAATGGCTGAAGAAGGCCAGTTTTTCCGCCCGGTCAAGGATTTCTGCCAACGCGCCGTGGTCACCTGTGGCAGCGACGACCCTCTGGTCGACGTCGTGAAGATCATGCGCGAAAAGAACATATCGAGCGTCGTGGTCTGCGACAACGAGTTGCCGCAGGGCATGATGACCGACCGTGATCTGCGCAACAAGGTCGTCGCCGCCGGCGTCGATCCATCGAAGCTGGTGGTGCGGGCGATCATGAACCGCCCGCTGTCGGTCATCGCGGAGGACGATCTCCTTTACGAAGCCCTCTACCGCATGTCGCGCGAAAGGATCCATCGTCTGGCGGTGGTGGATGGCGACGGCAAGCTGGCCGGAATCATCACCGACAGCGACATCATCCGCCTGCAGACCAGCTCGCCACATCAACTCGTGCTCGACATCGAAAGGGCGCGCGACCTCGGCGAGCTGAAGGAAGTCTTCTCGCGCATCCAGGGCCTGGTGCTGCATCTGAGCGACGGCGGCACCGGGACGCGCCGCATTCGTGACCTGGTGCGCATGATCGCTCACCTCAACGACCAGATTCTGCTCCGTCTGATCACGCTGCTCTGCCAGGAGCGCTTTGCCGAACTGCCGCAGCGCTTCGCCCTGGTCGTCCTCGGCAGCGAGGGGCGCGGCGAGCAGACGCTGCTCACCGATCAGGACAACGCCATCGTCTATGGCGACGAACTCGGCGCTGCAGACATCAGCCGGATCGAAGACTTCTCGCAGCAACTGATCGATTCCCTGATCACCATCGGCATCCCGCCCTGTGCGGGTGGCATCATGGCCAACAACAAGGAGTGGCGACGCAGCCTGGCCAAATGGCGCGACCAACTCGAGCGCTGGCTGCAAGCGCCGACACCCAAGCATGTCCTGAGTTGCGGTACATTCGTCGATATTCGTACCATCTACGGCGATCCGTCGTTCGAGCAGGAACTCAAGAATCAGGTGTATTCCCACGTGCAGCGCGACAAGCTGTTCCTGATGCGCATGGTCGAGAATACGCTGCGCTTCGCACCGCCAATCGGCTGGTTCGGTCGCATCAAGGCGGAGAGCGACGGCGAGCATTCAGGCATGCTGGAGATCAAGAAGGCGGGAATCTTCGCCATCTCCGAGGGAGTCAAGGCACTGGCCATTCAGGCCGGCAAACTTGAAGGCAGCACCCACCAGCGGCTCGAATCGCTGGTCCGCGAAAAGGTGATCAACAAGAAAATGGCGGCGAATATCGCCGAGAGCTTTGATTTCCTGGTCCTGACGCGCCTGCGCGGGCAGGTCGATGCGGTGCGCGAAGGCCGCCCGCCAGACAACTACATCGCGCTCGAGCGACTCAACATGATGGAACTCGGCCGGCTACAAATCGCCTTGAAGGGTGTCGAGAAGTTCCAGGAGTTCATCAAGGGCTACTTCAAACTGCACCTGCTGCGCTGAGCCGACTTTCGGCCGAGCTGCGGTGCCGCCGGGCGGGCAACTCAGAACAGCCCGGTTTCGGTATCCTCGTCCTTGCGCACACCCGGCTTGCGTCCACGCGCCGGCGTCGGCGGATCACACGACAGACGGCAGCTGATGCCCTCTATTTTCCGACCCTCGATGAAGCGGGTCACCCGGCAACAGATGACATCTCCCGACGCAGCGAGCTGGGCGATCTGATCACGCAGATCGGCGAGCGGAATGTTGAGCGCCTCGGCCATGTCCACATCGAGTTGTTCCGCATTGGCTCTCAGGTAAGCAACAATCGTTTCGGTCATCTGACTACCCCCAAAAGGCGTCTGCCAATGGAAAAAGTGTTGCAGTGTGCTCCTTTGACAGCTTTCTGGCAATTCTTGCCGGAGATCCGAGCTGCACCAGCATGCATTCCGACGACCTTGCGGCCACGCCGGCCATCGTTCGCTGACCATGGCGGCAACGCGCGTGCGGAAGAAAAACCCGATGCCATGGCACCGGGTCCGAGTGAAGCGACCGGTCTTGCCAACCGGGCGTTTAGGCGGTCTTCTCGATCAGTTTGACTGTCTGCGCACGGCCGGTCACGGCCACGTCTGCGACCGGCTGCCTGGCGCTGGCACAGGTCCGGCTGGCCATGGCCATCAGCGACCTGGCTGTGGAGACCGCAAAGTCCACCGCTGGCGAGACGCTCCTTCCGCCTTTCTGCACGGCCTCGGCCAGACCGCCGCCGATACCGGCCAACTGCTGGTCGAACACCTGGACGATCTTGCTCGACGACTCACTGTAAATCTCGTAAGCGCGGCGCGAATAGGCAAATGACTGCTCGGCCGCAGCCGTTGCTGCCGGTTGCCGCAGGGCCATCAGGCCCTCCAGGTCCCTGACTTCCGACAATGCAGCGAGGTTCCCGGCGCCGCTCTCGACGAAGGCGCGAGCCGTCTGAAGGTTCAGGGTCGCCAGTTGGCCGATACCGTCCAGCGAGGTGTTGACGATGGTCCGGAAGGCTTCCAGGCCGGTCCGGTTGGCACTGATGAACTTTTCTGCCAGCTTGAACATGTACTCTCCTTGAAGTTGCAAAATTCAGAAATCGCTGCTTTGGCGTCTTGCCGAACTGCAAATGCTGCAACGCAGCGAGAAGTCAATTCTAGCAACTCCAAAGTTACTGTCAATTGTTTTGTTGCGCCGCAACAAAACCGGTCAGACCAGTCCGCGCTGCCGCGCTGCCGACCATTGCCGCGGCCGGCGCAAGCTGGAGCATGGGCGGCTGGACTGGCCGCCGACGACAACCGGTAGAAGGTAGAATACGGCCTCACCCGCGAGAGCAAGACCATCCCGACATGCCGGAACCGACCCCCTACCTATTGATCGGCGGCGCGAGCACGCTGGCCAGGCTGTGTGATCGTTTCTACGAACTGATGGACAGCATCCCACAGTTCGCCACGATCCGTGCACTGCATCCGCCTGAGCTGCAGACTGCGCGCGACAAACTGTTTCTGTTCCTTTCCGGCTGGCTGGGGGGACCCGACCTCTACGTCCAGCAGGTCGGTCACCCGATGCTGCGCCGTCGCCATATGCCCTTTGCCATTGGCGAGGTTGAGCGGGACCAGTGGGTAGCCTGCATGTCTCTGGCCATGGAGTCGGTGGGCATCGAAGAAACGTCACGCGCCAAACTGCTCGCCGCCTTTTTCAACACGGCCGATTTCATGCGCAATCAGCCCGGCTAGGCAGCCAAACGCCTCGCCGCCGCGGTTTTTTTGCAGTGCAGCAGGCGGCCGGCCGGCCTGTGCTAGAATGACGCCCCTTCTTCAAAGGCGTGCCCCACATGTCCCGTGCCGTTCGCAACATCGCCATCATCGCCCACGTCGACCACGGCAAGACTACCCTGGTGGACAAACTGCTGGTCCAGGCCGGCAGCTTCTCTGCCCACCAACACATCACCGAACGGATGATGGACTCGAATGAGCTCGAGAAGGAGCGCGGCATCACCATCCTCGCCAAGAACCTGGCGGTGGACTACGCGGGCATTCACATCAATATCGTCGACACCCCCGGCCATGCCGATTTCGGTGGCGAGGTCGAACGTGTGCTGTCGATGGTCGATGGCGTACTGCTGCTGGTCGATGCAGTCGAAGGTCCGATGCCGCAGACCCGTTTCGTCACCAAGAAGGCGCTCGCCCTCGGCCTGCAGCCGATCGTCGTGGTCAACAAGATCGACCGCGACGGGGCACGCCCCGACTGGGTGGTCGACCACACCTTCGACCTGTTCGACAAACTGGGGGCGACCGACGATCAGCTCGATTTTCCGGTGGTCTATGCCTCGGCCATCAACGGCTACGCGATGCTCGATCTGGCCAGGCCGTCGCCCGACATGCGACCGATGTTCGAAACCATTCTGCAGCACGTTCCGCCACCCCATGCAGACGGGATCGACGGCGCGCTGCAACTGCAAATCTCGGCGCTCGACTACTCGAGTTATGTCGGCCGGATCGGCATTGGCCGCATCCAGCGCGGTCGCCTGAAGCCGGCACAGCAGGTGACCGTGATGTACGGGCAGCCCGATGCCGACGGCAAATTCGAGCATGGCGCCCCGAAAAACGCCAAGGTCGGTCAGGTGTTCGGCTTCCGCGGCCTCGAACGTGTACCGATGGAGCAGGCACTGGCCGGCGACATCGTTCTGGTCACCGGCATCGAGGATCTGTCGATCGGCTGCACGATCACCGACAGCGAAAAACCCGAGGCCTTGCCGATGCTGCGCATCGACGAGCCGACGCTGAACATGACCTTCATGGTCAACAATTCCCCCCTCGCCGGCAGCGAAGGCAAGTTCGTCACCAGCCGGCAGATCGGTGAGCGGCTGCGCAAGGAATTGTTGACCAACATGGCGTTGCGCGTCGAAGAGACCTCCGACACCGACAGCTTTCTGGTTTCCGGGCGCGGCGAACTGCACCTGACGATCCTGCTCGAAACCATGCGCCGCGAGGGCTACGAGCTCGCCGTCGGCCGCCCGCGCGTGATTCTCAAGGAAATCGATGGCGAACCGTGCGAACCGTACGAAATGCTCACGCTCGACGTCGAGGAGACACATCAGGGCGCGGCGATGGAAGCGCTCGGTTATCGCCGGGGTGAACTGCAGGACATGTCGGCCGACGGGCGCGGCCGCGTCCGTCTCGAATACCGCATCCCGGCACGCGGCCTGATCGGTTTTCAGGGCGAGTTCATGAACATGACCCGCGGCACCGGACTGATCAGCCACGTGTTCGACGAATACGCGCCGGTCAAGGGCGACATCCCGGGGCGGCGGAACGGCGTCCTGATCTCGGCGGAAAAAGGCGAAGCCGTCGCCTACGCCCTGTGGAAACTGCAGGACCGTGGCCGGATGTTCACCGTGCCGGGCGACAAGCTCTATGAAGGCATGGTGATCGGCATCCACAGCCGCGAGAACGATCTCGTCGTCAATCCGATCAAGGGCAAACAACTGACCAACATCCGCGCCTCGGGTACCGACGAGGCAGTGCGACTGGTGCCGCCGGTCGCGCTGACGCTCGAATCGGCAGTCGAATTCATCGATGACGACGAGCTGGTCGAAATCACGCCGAAGAGCATCCGTATCCGCAAGCGCCTGCTGACCGACAACGAGCGTCGTCGGGCGGCGCGCGAGGGATAAACTCCGGCTGCCCGATGCGTGACGAAAACACCAGCACAGCAGCAACTTCTTGTCGGGTCATCGCACAACCGCATCGCCCCCGACGGCTCGCCATCAGATCCTGAACCGGCTCACCGCAGCCTGCAGACGTCCGGCGACCGCCTCGAGCTGGACGGCCGCGTCCTTGACGCCATGCAAGGATGCCCCATTCCTTTCGGTGATTGCCGCCACCTGTTGTACACCGGTGGCCATCTGCTCGCTCGCCGAGGCTTGCGCGCGCAGCAGATCCGAAATGCTGGCGATCGCCTCGGCAACCCGCGCCGTACCGGCTTCGATCTGGCGGATCGAAGCACTTGCTTCCTTGGCCAGCTCGACTCCCTGGCCAACCTGTCGCACTTCCCCGTGCATCGTTTCCAGTGCGGCATGCGTGCTCTGCTGAACCAGCGCGATGATGCCGCTGATTTCCTGCGTCGACTTGCCGGTACGCTCGGCCAGTTTGCGCACCTCGTCAGCCACCACGGCAAATCCCCGCCCGGCCTCACCGGCCCGTGCTGCCTCGATCGCGGCGTTGAGCGCGAGCAGGTTGGTCTGGTCGGCGATCTCCCTGATCACGGCGGTCACCGCCGAAATTCGATCGGACTGGCTAACCAGTTCCTCGATCATCTCCGACGAGTGTTGAACGGTTTCCGCGATCCGTGATACCTCGGCCACCGAGCGATCGATGACCTGCCCCCCTTGTCGCGACAACTGGCCGGATTCCATGGCAGTCGCGCGCGCCTCGCCGGCGCTGGTACTGAGCTTGCCGATACTGCTCGTCAGTTCCTCCACAGCGAGCGCGATCGAGCGCGCCGATCCGCTCTCGCTGGCCAGACTGGCGGAGGCCTCGCGCACCAGATCAGCAAGAGTCACCGCATCCCTGGCGAGGACCGTGGCACTCCGCTGAATCTCGCCCACCGTCTGGCGCAGACTGGCCTGCATCGCCTTGACGGCACCCAGCAGAGTGTCCGTGCGCTGGTCGTCGGTGCATACCTCGACGCACAGATTACCCATGGCGATCTCGCGGGTGACCGCTACGGCGTAGGCGGGATCGCCGCCCAGTTGGGAGACCGCATGCCGGACCGCCACCACCACTGCCGCACCACCAAGCAGCAGGATCAGCGTGATGCACAGGAGATTGCGCAGGATTGCCGCGCGTACCTCGCTGCGTGCCGCCTGAATGTCGCGAACGAAGACCAGGATGCCGGCCACCTCGCCAGCGCCATCCTTGAACGGGAAACCCATCAGGGCATGACTGGCGTTCAGTCGCAATACCGAATCGGCGGCCGCGGCGGAAAGATCGAAGGCGCGCGCAACTTCGAGCATCCGTGCCTGGTTGGTGGCATCGAGCAGCGTCAGGCCGGCCAGCCGCTCGCCCTTGATCTCGGTACCTTTTTTCTGGATGTAGGCATCGGCGAGGAATACGGCAACCTCATCACCGGTGATCGTCCGGGTCGCAGGAAGGACATGGTCGATTTCCTGCGCCAGTTCCCAATAGCCGATCTTTTTGCCATCGCGCACCACCGGAGTCACTGCACGCAGGGAAAAGAAATTCTTGCCCATGTCCAGGCTGACCGCCAGCTTGTCGGCGGCGACCGCCATCCGGAAGCTGTTGCGGCCATTCCTGTCGCCGTGCTGCTCGGGCTTGTGGACGCGCAGGAAAGTCGTACCGTCCGGTTCGAAGAAGTAGAAATGGGTAATCCTGAATTGCGCCTTCAGATCTTCGAACAGGGGCTTCGCCCGGTGCAGCAGTTGTTCCCGGTCGTGCGCCACGGAAGCATCGAGCAGTGCGTCAATCCGTGTCGTGGCGGTCAATGCGCGCCCGAGTCCCTCGGCATCGCTGGCAATCTGGGTCAGGAAGACGCGTTCGTTGCCACGCATCTGGGCGTCCAGGCTGCTCTTCAGCTGATTGATCTGCGTCAAGTAGATCAGCACGGCGGCCGTGCCCAGCATGGCGACGAAGCTCGCCACAAGCACGAGCAGAATTCTTCCCTTGAATGACTTCATGTTCCACCCCCCCCCGGATGAGTCGGCACACCAGTACGCCAACGATATCCCATATTACGGCTGGCCAAGCGCCAACTGAAGCCGCAGGGCAAACTCGGCTGCTCCGCAACCAGCGAAAACCGCGCAGGCGACACCCGCCAGGCTGCCTGCCTGTGCGGGCCTGGCACCACACGGACGTCAGCCGGCCAGCGCCGGCCCTGTTTGACTTTTCGCGGCCCCGATTTCATCCTCGGCGTCACTATCCGACAAGGCTGGATCAGGCACCAGCGACCCGCAGGAAAGCACATGAACACGACCGCCGGCGCAACGCCACCCGGCTCGCCGATGAGCGGTGCCGATTGCCGCGACTCCCTGTGGCGCTACTACCCGCAGGTCCATATCGATGGCCGCCTGATCGAGTCGGTCGCCGCAGCACCGGAGTTGCCGCCGGGGAGTCAACGCGCTGGCCATCACCCACGACTTCGCGCGTGATCCGGAGAAGTCACCATTGATGACCGCTCGACAGGAGAGCAGCGGCCGTACGGTCAATCGCATGCTGCACATCAACGATTTGGCGTGAGATCTGCAGAACAAGCTCGAGGCGGTGCATCTCCTCTGTCAGGAGACCGGCGGCACGCAATCCTTCATGTTGCCGCTGCCGCCCGGCCCCGGCAACAAACCGCGCCGACCCCGGCATGGCGAGGCCTGCCGAACCAGGCGCCGGGCTTTGATCGAGCGCGCCGCCGGCCAGTCCGGCAAAGTCTCTGGCGGCTTCAACCACGCTGACGGGGTGGTAACATACCGCTTCCTGCCGCGCCTCCGATCGTCAGCGCTGGCAGGAAGCGGGGCACCAATCACCACCCAGGGAGAAGAAAACCAATGAACACAGCGCACAAGCTCCTTCTGCTGATAACACCGATTCTGCTGGCCAGCACATCGGTTACCGCGAAAGAGGGGCCCGATCAATACCCGAACGGCTCCGAAAACTTCATGACCGGCGCGCTGCCGCCGCCGGGCAACTACTTCATCAACTATCTCGGCTATTATCAGGGTGACTATCGCGACAACAAGGGCAACAAGGTCCCCGGACTGAAGGTGGACGCCACCTTCGATGCGATGCGCTTCATCCATGTCACCAATCAGAAGATCCTCGGCGGCGACTGGGCCGTGCAGGCGATCGTGCCACTCGTCTACCAGCGACTGCACACCCCCATCCCCGGCATTGGCACCGGCAGCACCTTCGGCCTCGGCGATCTGGTCATCGACCCGCTGATCATCGGCTGGCACTTTCCCCCGGACTGGCACCTGACCGTCGGCCTCGACATCTACCTGCCCACCGGCAAGTACAGCGACACCAACCCGACCGACAGCATCGGGGCAAACTATTACAGCTTCGAGCCGATCGTCGCCTTCACCTACCTCAACCAGAGTGGTTTCGAGGTTTCCGCCAAGCTGATGTACAACCTCAAGACGAAGAACCGAGACACCGACTACCAGTCAGGCGACGAATTCCACATGGACTATCTGGTCGGGCAGCACTTCGGCCCCTGGGGCGTCGGACTGGCGGGCTATTATCTGACGCAGACCACCGATGACCAGGTCAACGGCCACACCGCTCCACCCAACGGCCGGCGTGGCAAGGTCTTCGCCTACGGACCGGCGATCCAGTACAACTACCAGGGGATGAGCTTCGTCGGCAGCTGGAACCATGAAACCGGGGTCGACAACCGCTTTCAGGGCAACAAGTTCTTCCTGAAATTCGTCACCGGATTCTAGGGGCTGTTCTCATTCACGCGGACGCTCAAATGACATATGGAAGATTGGTTGAAAAAGTTTTTAACAATCAATGACTTACCAATGGGCTGTTCACGGCGATTGAAATCTGGTCATATCCTGACTTTTGCGTGGAGTCGGGATGGATCGAAAGATGCGACGAGATGACCATGAGGTAGGTCGTCAACCGTAGAGTCCAACGGATTAAGCGGCCATCTGTTTTGGATAGTACTGCTGGTTGAATGCAGTAGGCGATAGATAGCCAAGTCGAGCCTGCTTGCGGATACGGTTGTAGAAGGTCTCAATGTCTTCGGTGATTTCCTGCCGGGCTTGTTCGCGCGTGACAAAGCGCTGGTGATGCACCAGTTCATTTTTCAGTGATCCCGAGAAACGCTCCATCGGGGCATGGTCCCAGCCGTTCCCTTGACGG
>NZ_JAEUOL010000075.1 GCF_016789985.1 Accumulibacter sp. | reverse complement strand
GACAAGGCCGAGACACGCATGCTGGAGGAACGCCCGGACCTGGTGATTCTTGACGTCATGCTGCCTGGCAAGGACGGATTCGAGGTCTGCCGTGCCGTTCGCACCCAATACGGTGGCGTCATCCTGATGCTCACCGCCCGTGACGAGGACTTCGACCAGATTCTCGGTCTCGAGCTCGGCGCCGACGACTACATCGCCAAACCCGTACAGCCGCGCCTGCTGCTGGCACGCATCAAGGCCCTGCTGCGTCGCGCGCCGGCCGGCAGCGGCCCCGGCGAAACGACCGACAGCAGCCAGTCGGCGGAACTCACCTTCGGCAGGTTTCGCATTAGCCAGGCCACGCGTAGCACCTCTCTCGGCGAGGAAAGAATTGATCTGACCACTGCTGAATTTGACCTCCTCTGGCTGCTCGCCCGTCACGCCGGCAGCATCCTGTCGCGTGACGATCTGCTGCAGGAGTTGCGCGGCATCGGCTTTGACGGACTGGACCGTTCGATCGACGCGCGCATCTCGCGTTTACGCCGGAAACTTGGCGACGATCCGGAAAACCCGACACGTATCAAGACTGTACGCGGCAAGGGCTATCTGTTCAGCAAACATGACTGGCAATAGCAAACTGCTCGCCATCCTCGGCACCTACAAGCCGGCCCCCTGGCGCGGGCGCTATAGCCTCTCCCGGCTGTTTTTCAATTTCTACCTGCTGGTCATGGGTTCATTCGTGGTCATCGCGATCTTTGCCGACTTCGTCATCTCGACGGCGGTGAAGGGCATCACCGACGACTACACCAGCCGCTTCATGCGCGGCACCGTCGTGCTGATCGAAGAGGAACTGTTCCGCAAACCTCGCTCCGAATGGACGAAAACGATCGAGGCGCTGGATCGCAAGTTCGCCTATCGGCTCCAGATCGTCGACCGCTGGACGCTCAAGCTGCCAGCCAAGGAGGCCGAGAAACTCGACGGCGGCGAACTGGCCATCGACGCACAGGGCGACATCATCTACCATCGGCTCAAACAGACGCCGCAGATCCTCGTCGTCGGCCCGCTCTCCCCCGACCGCAATCCGGAGTATCGGCGCGGCATGCCGCTCGAACTGCGCATCAGCCTGCTGACCTGGAGCCTGATCGGCGTCTGCCTGGCGATTGTCGTCTGGCTGTGGGTGCATCCGGTCTGGCGCGATCTCGAAGCGATGCGGCAGACCGCCCGCTCGCTTGGCGAAGGCCTCTTCGAGGCACGCGCCCCGAGCATGCGCAGCAGCGCTTTCGGACCTCTCGCCGAGACGCTGAACGGCATGGCCGAACGTATTCAGCGATTGATTGCAACACAGAAGGAGTTGTCCAGTGCCATCTCGCACGAATTGCGCACACCGATCGCACGTCTGCGTTTCGCCCTCGAGATGCTGGTCGCCACCGACGATGCAGCGGAGCGCGAGCGCTTGTGGCGAGCGATGGAGGCCGACCTGGATGAGCTCGATGGCCTGATCGACTCGAGTCTGACCTATGCCCGCCTTGAACGCGAGCAGCCCGAAATGCACCTTGCTGCAATCGAATTCGCGCCCTGGCTCGAAGAACAGGTGGAGGCGGTACGCCTGCTGGCGCGCCAGCTCGATCTACAGGTCGACAGCTCCCCACTGCCTCCCCTCCTGCGCGTCGAACTCGACCGCAAGAGCCTGCCCTATGCCATCACCAACCTGTTGCGCAACGCGATCAAGTACGCCAGTCGGTGCATTCGTGTCAGCGCAGAAGTGGTTGGCGAGCAGATTCAGGTGCATGTCGACGACGACGGCATAGGCATTCCACCGGACGAGCGCGAGCGGGTTTTCTCGGCGTTTACCCGCCTCGACCGGTCGCGCGACCGCGCAACCGGTGGTTACGGTCTCGGGCTGGCGATCGCGCGGCTGGTGCTCGAGCTGCACGGCGGCACGGCCAGCGCCGCGGCATCGCCACTCGGTGGCGCGCGCTTCACGCTGAGCTGGCCTTTGTCACAGAACGTCACCGAAAGCTGACGCAATCGCTGCAGATCACCGGCTCGCCGACGCCTATCATCGCTCCTCTTGATCGACCAACAAACAAGGAGACGAAATGAGCGAATTCAAACTGGACTGCGAGCAGTTTCTCGCCACGACACGCCAGCATTTTTTCGATAGCGAACTGGCTCCCAGCCTGCCGCAGGAAGCGCCCGAAGACAGCGCCGGCGGCCATTGCGGCAGGGTCGAGCATCGCATCCACAACGGCAAATGAACACCGTGGCGGAAACGCCGCAGCCCTTCCCCCTCTCCGAAGGCATCGGCATTTTTGTCGGCGTCGTTGCCTGGGATGTGCTCAGCGCCGGTGAAGTGCAACTCCTCAAGGCAGCGCTGCTCGCCGCGAGCGGCGCCCTGGCCTGGTACGGCCTGCGCTGTGCGCTGAGACTGATCCGCCGCAAGCGTCACTGAACATCCCTGATCCCGCGGCACCGCAGTCCCGAACCATGATTGTGGTTTTCCCTCCCTGTAGTCCGTCTCGATAACGGACCTTTCATTCCGCGTCCCGCCCGGCGCGGTTTTTTTGCCCATCGGAGGCTCGCCTGGCTATTGCACGTCAGTTCGCCGGCGGAGAAACGCTCGTCGAAGGGCTGCCGACCAGACGCACCTCGCGCTGCGGGAAGGGAATCTCTATACCCTCGGCGGAAAACGAATGCCAGATCGCCAGGCTGATTGCCGAGCGCACCCCGCCGGTTCCCTCCTGCGGGTCGCCGATCCAGAAACCGAGGTCGAGATTGATCCCGCTGTCGGCAAAGGCGGACAACAGCACCTGTGGCGCCGGGTCGCTCAGAACACGCGTTTGCCCCTTGGCTGCCTCGGTCATCAGGCTCATCGCTTTACCGAGGTCGGTACCGTAGGCCACCTGTACCGAGACCACGACGCGAACTCGCGAATCGCTGTACGACTCGTTGCGCACGATGTTCGACACCAGGTATTCGTTCGGAATGATGACCTCAGTACCGGTCAGCGTGCGCAGCACCGTGTAACGCGCCGTGATCTGGGTCACGACGCCGGAGGTGGTCGCATCGATCGCCACCAGATGGCCGATACGAATCGAGCGGTCGAGCAGGATGATGAAACCGCTCACGTAGTTGCTGGCGATCTTCTGCAAACCGAGTCCGAGGCCGACGGCGAGCGCACCGCTGAACACCGACAGCGCGGTGACATCGATACCGACGATCGACAGACTGAGCAGCAGGGCGATGACCGACAGCACCGCCTTGACCAGGCGGCCGAGTACGACCCGGATGTTGGAGTCGATCGTCTCGCTAGCCAACAGGCGCGTCTCGATCTCGTTGGAGAGCCAGAGCGCGACCAGTACCGTGACGCCGACGGTGACCAGACCACTGAGCAGGGTCCACAGGTCGAGCTTCTGTTTGCCGACACTGAAACTCACCTGCTCGAGCAACTCGATCATCGGCTGGGCAAGACCGGTCAGGTGAAGCGCCAGGCCGAGCCAGATGGTGGTGGCGATCAGGCGCTCCGAGGTGGCCAGCCAGCTACCCGGCGAGAAGGCATGGCGCAGCACATAGACCGCCGCCCGCACCAGTGCCATGGAGAGCAGCAGAGGGACCGCCAAGTCTAGCAGACTGACCGGTCCGACGTGCCAGTACCTGAACAGCTTACGCGTCAGCGCGACCAGCAGCAGTGCGAGCAAGGGAAAAGCGACTCGCTTCATGCTTCCCGTGCCAAAAGCGCGCAATGCCCCGTAATCCGCGCTCGAACGAGCGCTTTCCAGGCGCCGCCAGTAGCGCGCGGTGCCCCAGGCGACGAGCAGACTCAGCGCCAGTGCGCCCACCTGCCAAAGGAAGGCCGGATCGCCAAGATCCCGCCACAGTTCCAGCAACAGCGCAAACATTTCTTTCTCGTTCATCGCCGCTCCATTACCGCCGCAAAAAAGGCATCGGTGGCGTGGCGGTGCGGCAACAAGCGCAGCCGCTCGCCGGTTTCCAGCGCAATATTCTGGCCGGCCAGGATTTCCTCTGCCGAGCAGACGGAAAACTCGGGATGCTGGGCCAGAAACTCTCCGACGACCCCCCCGTTCTCGGCCTCGAGCAGGCTGCAGGTCGCATAAACCAACCGCCCGCCCTGCTTCACCAGGCTCGCCGCAGCGGCCAGAATCGCTCCCTGCTTGGCGCACAGCTCGGCAACGCTCGCCGGATTCTGCCGCCATTTCAAGTCAGGATTACGGCGCAGGGTGCCGAGCCCTGAACACGGCGCGTCGACCAGCACCCGGTCGAGCTTGCCGGCCAGCCGCCGGACCTTGGTGTCGCGTTCGGAATCGATACGCACCGGATGCACGTTGGACAGACCGGAACGTGCCAGACGCGGTTTCAGCCGGGCAAGTCTGCGATCAGACACGTCGAAGGCATAGAGCCGGCCCTGCGAGTGCATCAAGGCGCCAAGCAGCAAGGTCTTGCCCCCGGCACCAGCGCAGAAGTCGGCGACCATTTCACCCCGCCTCGGCTGCAGCAGGAAGCCGAGCAACTGGCTGCCTTCATCCTGTACCTCGATGCTGCCATCGACGAACAGCGGATGCCTGGCCAGTGCTGGTTTGCCCGCCAGACGAATGCCGAGCGGCGAAAACGGGCAGGCCTCGGCGGCCAGGCCGTCACTCTGCAAGCGCGCGAGCACTTCCCGCCGCCCGGCCTTCAGCGAATTGACGCGCAGATCAAGGGGTGCCGGCTGATTGAGGGCGGCGGCCAGCTTCTCCACGTCGTCGACCGGTAACTGGGCGAGCAGCTCGTCGTGCAGCCAGTCGGGCAGGTCGAGACGGACGGCGGATGGCAAGTCCTCCATCTTCACTGCCTTGGCATGTGCCAACCACTTGTTCTCGGCTTCGCCCAGCATGCCGTCGAGTTGGCGCAGGTTGAGGCCCTGCACACAGGTCAGCGCGGCGAGCAACAGGCGGCGCGAACTCAGATCGCCGGCGCAACGCGCGGACAACGAGCGTTTGCGACGCAGCACGGCAAAGACCGTCTCGGCAACGAATCCACGGTCCGCATGGCCCAGTTCGCGATGTTGTCGAAAATAGTGGGAGACTACCAGGTCGGCCGGAAACGCCGATCGCAGCAGTTCCGAGAGCAGCACCTCGGCATGGTGTAAGAGCACTGGGGTAAGGCGCACCGTCATGGTTCCTGGCTCAGTTCGATGGCGGTCGCAAGCTGGATGTAAAGCCCTCCCTTGCGGTCGAGGTACTTCAGCTTGACCGGAAGCATCGCCCGCTCATGCGCAAGCCACAATTCGGTCGACGCCACGCCGGGCACGCGCAGGTGAAGGCAACGAAAACTTCCGGCCGGCGTATCGACTTCTTCTTCTCCGACCACTTCGAGCCGGAAATGCACGTACTTCCGGCCGGTGACCACCGACAGCTCCTGCCCGCTCTTCAGGTCCGCGATCAAACCCACCTGGTAATAGAGCGACAGCAGGTCCTGCGCGCCAGGGCTCAGCACCTGTACCGGCTGATCAGCCATGTGCAACTGCATCTGCGGCCAGTCGAAATCGGCCTGCTCACCCCCTCCACGCCCTGGATGGCGCGTCACGAAGCGCTCGGGCAGCAGACCAGCCTCGGTCAGGCGTCCGCGGCTCTCCACCTCGACCCGCAACGGTCGGAACAGGCCGATCAGACCGCTGGTCTCGGTCACCGCGGTGATCCGGTACGCGCCGTCGACCGCCTCCCATTCGTGGATCGCACGCCCGATCTGGAAACCCTGGTCGCCACGATCGACCCGGTAGCGGATCACTCCCCGTGCTGGCAGCGATGCCTGAACGGCGGCCGAGGTCGGCACTGCTGGCGGTCCGGCAGGCGGCGCTAACGTTGCGGCCTCATCCACCGCCGCTACATTTCCGGACGCCGCGTCGGAACTTGACCCGGCATCCCCGGGGGGCAGCACCAGCGACGCGTCAGGCACCGTCGGAACCACCGGATGTGCTGGTCGTGCTGCCGGTTTGGGCCGCGCCTTCCTAACCACGGCCACCGCCCGGGTGGCAGGTTGCACTGGTGTTTCGGCCGGAGGCACGGTGGTCGCGGTCGGTCGCAGTTCTGCCTGCAGGGGCGGCGGCTCACCGGCTGGCGACAGGTCCACCTCCGGAACGAGCAGTGCCACGGCGTGCAGGCCAAGCGAAGCGGCAAAGGCAAGAATCAACAGGGCGGGCATCGGGCGATTTGCGGTGCGATCAGCGCACTGGCGCCATCCTGCGGCACATCCAGAACGATCCGCCCGGCACAGAGGTGCAGACGGCCCTCGGCAAACCAGCGAACCGCCTGGGGATAGACCACATGCTCCTGCGCCAGAACGCGCGCCGCAAGGGTATCCTCGTCATCCGAGTCGAGTACCGGGACGGCGGCCTGGATGATGACCGGTCCGTGATCCAGGTCGGCGGTGACGAAATGCACCGTGCAACCATGAATCCGCACCCCTTCGAGCAAGGCACGACGATGCGTATGCAGACCGGGAAATGCCGGCAGCAGCGACGGGTGGATATTGATCAACCTTCCCTCGTAGCGACGCACGAAGCCTTCGCCCAGAATTCGCATGAACCCGGCGAGCACGATCAGGTCGGGCATGAAGCCGTCGATCACCCCGGCCAGCGCCGTATCGAATTGCCCGCGTTCGGCAAACTGGCGGTGATCAAGCACGTCGGTCGGCACGCCGCGTGCAGCGGCGATCGCCAGACCCTGCGCGGCGGGGCGGTTGCTGATGACCGCCACGACCCGCGCCGGAAACCCATCCCGGTCGGTCGCGGCGAACAGCGAAGCCAGGTTGCTGCCGCGCCCCGAAATCAGAACGACTACCCGCATCATGCTACCTCCCTTCCTGAGCCGGAGCACAGCGGTGCACTGCCCCCGCTCATACCAGAAACTCGCCGCCCGACAAGGCGTGACCGCTGACCATGGCATCGCCTCGCATGCCTCAAGCCTTGCGCTGCTGCAGCCAGCCGACGACCACCGGTAGCAGTGACAGTGCGATGATCGCCAGGATCACCAGCGTCAGATTCTGCTGAATCCACGGCAGATTGCCGAACCAGTAACCGGCCAGCGTGAGGGAAGTGACCCAGCCGATCCCGCCGACCAGGTTGAAGAAAGTGAAGCGGGCATAGGTCATCGCACCGATGCCGGCGACAAACGGGGCAAAAGTCCGCAAGAGCGGCAGAAAACGCGAAATGACCAGAGTCTTGCCACCATGCTTTTCGTAGAAGGCGTGCGTCTTTTCCAGCGCCACCTTGTTGAAGAAGCGCGATTGCTCCCAGTGGAACACCTTGGGTCCGAGAAAACGTCCGATCTGATAGTTGAGCATGTTGCCGAGCACCGCCGCGCCGCCCAACACGGCGAGCAGGACGATGATGTCCATGCCCCCCAGTGCGGCGAGCGCCCCGGCGACAAAGAGCAGCGAGTCGCCGGGGAGAAAGGGCGTCACCACGAAACCGGTCTCACTGAAGATGATCACGAACAGAATGGCGTAGATCCACTGCCCGTATTGCTGCACCAGCATCGCCAGATGCTTGTCGAGGTGCAGGATGATGTCGATCAAGCTGGATAGATATTCCATCGTCGGGAGGGGGAAGGCCGGGGGCAACGCGCGATTCTACCGGAAGCCGGGCAGTTATAATCCGCCAATGTCTGCAAGCCCGCGCATCCACCTGCTCCCCGACCTCCTGATCAGCCAGATCGCCGCCGGCGAGGTGGTCGATCGCCCAGCCTCGGTGCTCAAGGAACTACTGGAGAATGCCCTTGATGCGGGTAGCACAGCGATCCAGATTCAGCTCGAAGAAGGCGGCGTCAAGCTGATCCGGGTCAGCGACGACGGTTGCGGCATCGCCTCCGACCAACTGGCTCTGGCGCTGATCCGGCACGCGACTTCGAAGATCGGCTCACTCGACGACCTCGAAAGAGTTGGCACGCTCGGTTTTCGCGGCGAAGCTCTCGCGTCGGTGGCTGCCGTCGCCCACGTCACGCTGACCAGTCGGCAAGCGGCGGGCAATGCAGCGGATGTGGCAGCACAGCATGCCTGGCGGATCAACGGCGAGACCGGCGCGACACCGACACCGGCTGCCCTGTCTGTCGGCACGGTTGTCGAAATGCGCGATCTCTATTACAACACGCCGGCTCGCCGAAAGTTCCTCAAATCCGACAGTACCGAGTTCGCGCATTGCGCCGAAGTGGTCAAGCGCATCGCACTAGCGCATCCCGAGGTCGTCTTCACCTTGTCGCACAACGGCCGCTCCAGCCTACACCTGGCGAGGAGCGATGCGCGCCGACGCGCCGGCGCGATCCTCGGTGACGACTTCCTTGCCGAGTCACGCAGCCTCGACACGCAGGCAGGACCGCTTCGTTTGACCGGATACTGCGCCCTCCCCGCTTACTCGCGAGCGCGCGGCGATGCCCAGTACTGCTACGTAAACGGCCGTTTCGTGCGTGACAAGCTGCTCGGTCATGCCCTGCGCGAGGCCTACCAGGACCTCCTGCACGGCAGCCGCTACCCGGCATACTGCCTGTTTGTCGAGCTCGACCCGGCCAGCGTCGACGTCAATGTCCATCCGCAGAAGACCGAGGTGCGTGTCCGTGATGCGCACGCAGTGCACCAGTTCGTCTTCCATGCTGTGCAACGCCTGCTCTCCAGCCCGCTGGCGACCCAGGCCACAGCGGCCAGCGACGATCCGACGGGCGCACCGGACCGCCCTGCCCGGCTCGCCGGCAACAGCAGCAACGCCTCCATGCTGGCCTTCGCCGACCGACAACCATATCAGAACTCACTGCGCGTCGGCGAACCGGCCAGCACAGATACTTATCTCGCCTTCGTGCAGGCCGCACAGACCGCCGACCCGCTAGCGTTCCCCGCCACCGACCCGGCGCCTGCGCTGGTGGCCGACGACACCCCGCCACTCGGCTACGCCCTGGCTCAACTGCATGGCGTCTATATTCTGGCCCAGAACACGCAGGGGCTGGTGGTCGTCGATATGCACGCGGCGCATGAGCGCATCCTTTACGAGAAGCTCAAGAGGGCACTCGGCGAACGGCAGTTGGCAACCCAGGTGCTGCTGATTCCGGCGGTGTTCAGCACCGACGCGATCGACGTGGCAACCGCTGAAGAGCATGCCGAGACGCTGCAACAGCTCGGCTTCGACCTGGTCGCCATGGGTCCGCGACAACTGGCGGTACGCAGCGTTCCCGCCCTGCTGCAGGCCGCCGACCCGGCGGCACTGGCGCGCTCCCTGCTGCGCGAACTGCGTGAGCATGGCGTGACGCAGTTGATGACCGCACAGCGCAACGAGTTGCTTGGCAGCATGGCCTGTCAGTGCGCCGTGCGCGCCCGCCGTCTGCTGGCGGTAAGCGAGATGAACGCCCTGCTCCGCCAGATGGAGGAAACCGACCGCTCCGGCCACTGCAACCACGGCCGTCCGACCTGGACCCAGTTGAGCATGACCGAGCTCGATCGGCACTTCATGCGCGGGCGATGAGCGCGGTCGAAGCAGGCACCGCACCGCTGCCACCGGCAATTCTGCTGATGGGACCCACCGCCAGCGGCAAAACGATGGCGGCACTCGAACTGGCACGCCGCTTTCCGGTCGACTTGATCAGCGTCGATTCGGCACAGGTCTTTCGTGAGATGGACATCGGCACGGCCAAACCCGACGCGGCAACCCTGGCCCAGTTTCCGCATCGGCTGATCGACTTGATCAGCCCCGAGGCGGCCTACTCGGCCGCCCGTTTCCGCGCCGATGCGCTGGCCGCAATGGCCGAAGTGGCGGCGCGCGGCCGGGTGCCGCTGCTGGTCGGCGGCACCATGCTCTATTTCAAGGCCTTGCTCGAAGGTCTGGCGGATCTCCCGGCAGCCGACCCGGCAACGCGTACGGCCATTGACCGCGAGGCCGCAGCGCGCGGTTGGCCGGCGCTGCACGGCGAGCTGGCTGCCGTCGACCCGATCACCGCGGCGCGACTGCCAGCCACCGATAGCCAACGCATTCAGCGCGCCCTTGAAGTCCATCGTCTGACCGGTCGGCCGCTGTCTCTGCTGCTCACCGCCGGTCGGCAAACGCCACCCCCCTACCGCTTCCTGGCGCTCGGTCTGCTGCCCAGCCAGCGCGGTGTTCTGCATCAGCGCATTGCCGAGCGTTTTGACCATATGCTGGCGGCCGGGCTGGAAGGCGAGGTCGAATCGCTGCGCGGCAAGTATCGGCTGCACGCCGATCTGCCCGCAATGCGCTGCGTCGGTTACCGGCAGGTGTGGGCAGTCCAGGACGGTCGCGCGCCGCGTCGCGAACTGCGCGATCGCGGCATTTACGCCACCCGCCAGCTGGCCAAGCGACAGATTACCTGGATCACCAACAGCCTGCACCCGCAGATCATTGATTGCCTGGCGCCGGCCCTGGCCAACGAGGTGAAGGAGCTGGTCGACCGACACCTCGGCTGACCATCAACTCGCTGGCGGACTCAGACGATCGAGTCGCAGGCGCTGGCGTTCGTCGAACAGCCGCCGGGCGGCAAGGCTGACGGCAACCATGGTGCCAAACCCGGTGCCACCGGCAATCAGGAACATCACCAGGATCTGGTACTTGACTGCCTCGACCGGCGGCGTGCCGGCCAGAATCTGCCCGGTCATCATGCCGGGCAGGCTGACGATGCCGGCAGCGGACATCGCGTTGATGATCGGGATCATGCCGACGCGCATCGCCTCGCGCCGACTGTCGGAAATCGCCCTTCGCCAATCGTGGCCCAGCGCCAGCCTGCTCTCGATGATCTGGCGCTTGTGCGCCGCGTCCTGGGTCAGCCGGTCGAGACCGAGGGAAATGCCGTTCATCGTATTGCCGAGGATCATGCCGAGCAGCGGTATGGCATATTGTGGCGCGTACCATGGCTCGCTGCCGATCACCAGCAACAGGGCAAGCATGCTGACTGCGAATGACGAAACGAACATCGACAGCGTGCCGACGCCAAAACCCCACCAGCCCACGAAACGGCGTTTCTGGCGGACCATCACCTCGCGCCCGGCGACCACCAGCATCACCGACGCCAGCAGGCCAACCCAGACCGGATGCCCATTCGCGAACAGGACCTTGAGCACCACACCGATGAGCAACAGTTGTGCGGTGCTGCGCGCGGCGGAGACCAGCAGTGCCCCTTCGCTGCCGATCCTCAGGTGGAACGACAGCCCGGCCAGCGCAACGATCAGCAGCGCTGCGAGCGCCAGGTCCCAGGGTGAGAGGACGATCACCTTCATCATCATCCCAGGTTCTCCAGCAACCGTCCATGGTCCAGGGTGAAACTGCGCTGAGCGACACGTTTGACCTGCGCCGCGTCGTGGCTGACCCAGAGCAGCGCCGCCTGTCGCTGCAGCCGATACTCGGCGAGCACGGCTTCAACCCGCCGTGTGCTCTCCTGGTCGAGATTGCCGGTCGGCTCGTCGAGCAGGAGAACGGCCGGCGCCTGCATCAGGGTGCGCAGCAAGGCCAGCCGCTGCCGCTCGCCAGTGGAACAGCGCGACAACTCCCAGCCCATCGCCGCCTCCGGTAATCCCAGCCGTTCGAGCCAGTCGGCATCGACGCCCTGCTCGAAATGCTCGCCGACCTCTGCCGACCACCACTGGCTCTCGGCCACCACCAGGGAAACCGAACGCCGCCATGCCGGTGCCGGCAGGCTCGAACAACTCGCGCCATCGAGGTAGACCTCGCCGCGATGCAGGTCGAGATCGGCAATTGCCCTCAGGAGCAGGGTCTTGCCGCTGCCGGACGCACCCTGAATACAGAGGCACTCGGCAGCTCCGATCGAGAGGTCGATCGGACCGACGTGGCGGGTGGCAAGCTGATCGATACGCAGGCTGGCCAAACTTGATCGCACCTCGCAGCGGAACGGCAGTCGCAAAAAGGGGCGCTACCGGCACCCCTGCAGCCCGGAGATCCTTCTTGGGGTCAGAGGATGGGCATGTGGTCCACCTGCGGGTGGGCCGAACCACTGGGCTCATAGACCACGTGCGGACGACCGACGAGCAGCGGATCGATCGGACCGATCGCCTCGATGTCCTTGCCGTTGTAATTGAGCTTGTGCAGCACGTAACGCATGGCGTTCAGGCGCGCACGCTTCTTGCAGTCCGATTTGATGACCGTCCATGGGGTTTCGGCGGTATCGGTATGGAAGAACATTGCTTCCTTGGCCTTGGTGTAGTCGTCCCACTTGTCGAGCGAAGCCAGGTCGATCGGCGACAGCTTCCACTGTTTGAGCGGGTGTACCTCGCGTTCCTTGAAGCGGCGACGCTGCTCCTTGCGACTGACCGAGAACCAGAACTTGATCAGGTGGATGCCGCTGCGCACCAGTGTCCGTTCGACTTCGGGTGTCTGGCGCATGAATTCCTGGTATTCCTCATCGCTGCAGAAACCCATCACGCGCTCGACGCCGGCGCGGTTGTACCACGAGCGGTCGCAGAAAACGATCTCGCCGGCCGTCGGCAGGTGGCGTACGTAGCGCTGGAAGTACCACTGGCCGCGCTCCTCCTGTGTCGGCTTCTCGAGCGCGACGACGCGTCCGCCACGCGGGTTGAGGTGCTCGGTGAAGCGCTTGATCGCACCGCCCTTGCCCGCCGCATCGCGTCCCTCGAAGATGACCACCACGCGCTGTCCAGTTTCCTTCGCCCAGTTCTGCATCTTGAGCAGTTCGACCTGCAGGCGGTACTTCTGCTTCTCGTAGGCCCGCCGCGACATTAGATTGCGATAGGGATAGGAATTGTTGTCCCGCCAGCCGCTGGCCAGTTCGTCGTCCGGACTGGTCGTCGGCCTGGCCACCGGCGCCGGCTCCTTGCCGAGCAGAGCCTTGCGCAGGGCCAGCGCATCGTCGGGTGACGAGCCGGTCATGATGGCTTCCAGGGTCTTGGCCAGTGAAGCCGTGTCGCCAACGGCGGCATGTGCGATGATGTCATCGAGGGCGACCTTCTTGTGCTCGAGCGCCGAACTGGTGGCCTCCGCCACGTCAAATGCCTCCATGGCGCTGGGTGTGCGCGCCGGCGCCACATCGCCAGCCTCGACCTTGCGCGGCTGCACCGCACGCGTCGCCGCACCAGCACGTGCCCGGGGTACACGGCCCGCCGGATTGTTCACGGGGATCTCGGTGCTCGCGGCCGGCGCTGTTCCTCCGCCTGCATGGCTTTCGTTGCCGGCTGCGGATGGCGGCGTTCTCTTTTCCATCTATCTCTCTCCAGTGGGATGTGTTCTGTCGTAGAAAAAGGCGTCGTATCTCTGATCGACGACACTCGTGATGATAGCGCCGATATGTCAGACAGTTCAATTGTTGGAACACCATCGACCATCCTTTTCTGGGATTTTTCCTGCTCCTCGCTGCTGACCGGCAAAAGTGCCATGCGTATTTCGCGGCATCGTGACCGGTGACTTCGGCAAAGCGTGACCGCCGTTTCACGAAGGCGTGACCGGGATTTCGCGCTGAACGTGACCGATGAGGAAGAGGTTGCATGAATAGTCAAAGGTAGCCTCGGCGCTTTTTGAAACCGGTTGGGGAGGCCACAGGAAAAACTATCCCTGCGCAAGATCAGAGAGGTACTGCGATACCGGCATAGCGCCGGCCTGAGTCTTGATGCCATCGACCGGACGCTCAAGATTTCCCAGGGCGTGGTCACCAAGCATCTGCAACTGTCCACTTTCGTCGGGGTGACTGGCCCATTCCGGAAAACCTCGATGATGCCTGCCTGGAGAAGCGGCGCTACCGGCAAAGCGCCGCCCGCGAGCCGACCTTGGCCGAACCCGACCACGCGCAGGGGCATCAGGAATTGAAGAAGAAAGGTGTCACCCTGACGCTGCTCCGGGAAGAGTATCACCAGGCTGTCGGCGAGCGCGGCTACCAATACACGGCCTTCTGCACCCGCTACCGGGATTGGGCCGGCAAGCTCAAACGCTCGCTGCGCCAGATCCACCGGGCCGGCGAAAAACTGTTTGCCGACCATGTCGGTCCGACCGTGCCGATTGAATCGCCCCGGGATTTGAGGAGGCTCTAACCTTTGAGAAGAGGGAGCCATGAAGAAGTCAAACAAGTTTTCCCCCGAAGTCCGCGCGCGTGCTGTTCGCATGGTGCAAGAGCCTCGTGGTGAGTACCCATCGTTGTGGG